>NZ_JBEOVH010000002.1:284289-389420 GCF_040295385.1 Streptomyces sp. NPDC002825 | reverse complement strand
GCCCCGCCGCCTCAGCTCGACTCCCGCCGGACCCCAGGCGCCCCGCCGCCTCAGCTCGACTCCCGCCGGACCCCAGGCGCCCCGCCGCCTCAGCTCGGCTCCCGCCGGACCCCAGGGCGCGCCGCCGCCTCAGCTCGACTCACGCCGGACCACCCGGGAGTCGAGCAGGTCACGGGAGAGGGGCTCGGCGTCCGGTTCGCGGACGGCGCGGTCGACCAGCTCGGCCAGTTCGCGGCCGACCACCATGTCGATCCGTACGGTGCTGAGCCGGGGCCGCAGCAGCCGGCCGAGGAGCAGGTCGTCGGCGCCGATGACGGCGGTCTCCTCGGGCACGGCGATCCCGGCGTCCTGGAGCGAGCGCATCAGGAGCATCGCGTACTCGTCGTTGTACGCGAAGACGCCGTCGAGCCCGAGCTCGCGCCACCGCGCGGCGAGCGCGTCCGCCGACTCCTCCTCGTACCGCAGCGGCAGGGGTACGACGGTCGCGCCGGTCCCCTCGGCGGCGCGGCGCGCGCCCTCCAGCCGGGGTCCGGAGAACATGGCGAGGCCCGGCTCCTCGGGCACGACGACTCCGATCCGGCGCCGGCCGGTCTCCAGGAGGTGCTCGGTGGCCACCTCGCCGATCCGCCCCTGGTCCATGACGAAGGCGTGGGTGCCCTCGACGCGCTGGGTGCCGAGGGTGATCACGGCCCGGGCCCCGGACCGCTTGAGGATCTCGACACCCTGCCCGGTCAGCTCGATCTCGCCGAGGGAGACCACGGCCACCGGCCGCAGCTCGGCCCAGGCGCGGGCGGCCTCCTCGGCCTCCAGGCCGACGCTGCCGTACTGCACGACCGTGTAGTCCAGGCGGCGCAGGGCCCACTGGAAGTCGTTGAAGAACTGGCTGTAGAGGGGCCCGACGGGGACGTGGGAGCTCGGGAGCAGCACCATGCGGCTGTGGCCCGCGCGCAGGCTGCGGGCCGCGGCGTGCGGGACGTAGCCCAGCTCCTCGGCCGCCTCGCGCACCCGCTGCCGGGTGGGCTCGCTGATGCGGACGGCCGAGGTGTTGTTCAGGACGTACGAGACGGTGGCCCGGGACACGCCCGCGAGCCGCGCGACGTCGGCGCTGGTGGGGACCGCGCGCCCGGTGGGGCGTTCGGGGGACTGTTCGGTTGGCTGAGTCATCGATCCGGCATCTTTCCAGAACAATCCGGCCGGGGGTCTGGCGGATGGCCGGATATGGGTGCTACACAATGCCCACACGTGTCACTGACACGTGTAACCCTATCGCTTCATCCGCTTCTCGCCCCCGCATCGGGCGATCTCTCCAGGAGGGCAAAGTGGCCCTTTCCTCCCCCGCCACCGGAACCGCCGACTCCCCCGCGGCCCCCCGGCCGACGCGCGGCCTGCTGCCCCTGCTGCTCGCCGGCAACACCGCGATGTACGCCCTGTACATCGGCGTCCCCGGCATGCTCCTCGCGCTCCAGATAGAGGCCATCGACCCCGCCGAGAAGGTGGCGAACTTCGGCCTGGTCTCGGGCATATCGGCGATCTTCGCCACCGTCTTCAACCCGGTCGCGGGCGCCCTCTCCGACCGCTCCGGCCGCCGCAACCCGTGGATCCTCGCCGGCGGCCTGCTCGCCCTGCCCGTGATGCTGCTCCTGGGCAGCGTCCACACGATCCTGCTGGTCACCATCGCGTGGTGTCTGGGCCAGGCCGTCATGAACATCTACCAGGCGGCCATCACCTCCGTGGTCCCCGACCGGGTCCCCCTGGCCGCGCGCGGCAAGGCCTCGGCGGCCGTCGGCCTCGGTCTCCCCATCGGCTCCACGATCGGCGCCCTCCTCGGCGCGGCCTTCTCCGAGCACTACCGCACCGGCTACCTCGTCTTCGGCGCGATCGTCGCCGCCACCGCCGTGCTCTTCACCACCTGCGCCCGTGAGGAGCGCATGCCCCCGAAGGCGACGATGCCGGTCAAGGAGCAGATCGCGGCCTTCGGCAGCGCCCTGAAGGACCACGACTTCCGCTGGGCCTTCATCGGCCGCGCCCTGCTCATCCTCGGCTACTTCGCGGTGTCCGGCTTCCAGCTGTACATCCTCAAGGACCACACCGACCTGCCCGCCGGGCTGAGCGCCGAGGAGGCCGTGGCGATCCTCATGCCGGTCAACTCGGTCGCCATGGTGGTCTCCACCGTCCTCGGCGGCTGGCTCTCGGACCGCTTCGACCGCCGCAAGCTCTTCGTCGGCGCCTCCGCCGCGCTCGCCGCCGTGGCGCTGGTCATCCCGGCCGTCTCGTCGAGCTGGACCGCGATGCTGGCGTTCTCCGTCGTCAACGGCCTCGGCTTCGGCTGCTACATGGCCGTCGACACCGCCCTGGTGACCATGGTGCTGCCCAAGGCCGAGGACGCGGCCCGTGACATGGGCGTCCTCAACGTCGCCAACGCGGGACCGCAGATCGTCGCCCCCTTCGTCGCCTCGCTCGTCGTCTCGCTGACTGGCGGATACACGGCGCTCTTCCTGGTCGCGGCCGTACTGTCGGTACTCGGCGCGCTGGCCGTGCGCCCCATCCGCAGCGTGCGCTGACCCCGGTCGGCCGCGCCCGTCCGCGGCGTGCACCGACCCCCGGTCGGCCGCGCTCCGTCCCGCAGCGGGCGCCGGCCTCCCGGGCCGGCGCCCGCCGAGCACCGCAGGAAAGGCGGCACTGTGCGCCTGCACACCACCACGTGGGGATCCGGCGACCGGATCGCCCTGCTCGTCCACGGCATCATGGCCGACCACCGCACCTGGCGCCGGGTCGGCCCGGCGCTCGCGGAGCGCGGCTACCGGGTGATCGCCGTGGACCTGCGGGGGCACGGGGCGAGCGAACGGGCCGCGGGCCCGGAGGCGTACCGCCCGGCGGACTACGCCGACGACCTCGTCGAAACCCTGCCCGCCGGCGCCCGGTTGGCGATCGGGCACTCCCTCGGCGGGCTCGTCCTCGCCCAGGCGGTGGAGCGCCTCGCACCGGCCCGCGCGGTGTACTGCGACCCGGCCTGGCACCTGGCGGCCGGGCCCTGCGGCTACCGGGCCTCGCTGTTCGTCCGGGGCAAGACCATGACCCGGGAGCAGATCCGGGGCTTCAACCCGCACTGGCCGGACGAGGACGTGGACGTCGAGATGGCGTCGGTACGGGACTGGGACGAGCGGACGGCCCACGGCCTCACGCCGTTCGTGGGCGCCGACCTGTGGCCGGACCGGCCCGTGGTGCCCTCCCTCGTCGCCCTCGCCGATCCGAGCACCCTGGTCCGGCCGGAGCACGCCCGGATGCTGGCGGAGCGCGGCTTCGAGCTCCGTACGGTGAAGGGGGCGGGGCACACCGTCCACCGGGACGAGTTCGACGGGTTCATGTCCGCCCTGGAGGGCTGGATCTGACGTACCGTTCAGGCATGGACGACGCGTCGATGTACAGCTCGATGGTGGGACTGCTCGGCCGGGTGACCGGCACCGTCGGCCCCGGGCTCGTCGGCGAGGTGATCGTCCGGATCCGCGGCGGGGCCGAGCACTTCCTCGCGTACCCCGCCACGCCGAAGGAGCGGATCGAGGTCGGAACGGTGGTGATGGTCATGGAACATCTCCCTCCACGCACCGTCTATGTCACAGCCGCGTACGACAGTTGACCGAACCGTTGAGTGTTCGCCCGCCACGGGCGCACACTCCCTTCACCGGATCCGCACGGCTCCGGTGAAGGGGGACCTTGTCCATGGGCATCGGCATTCTGGCGGGAGTCGTCGTCGGCGCTCTCGCCGTTCTGATCGGTGTGTTCAAACTGATGTGGCGCGTCGCTGAACCCAACGAGGCGCTGATCATCTCCGGTTCCAACCACAAGAACGAGGGCCTCGGCGACGGCATGGGGTTCCGCATCGTCACCGGTCGCGGGACCCTCGTGCTTCCCGGCGTCCAGGCGGTACGGAAGCTGTCGCTCGACCTCAACGAGACCCAGCTGTCGGTGGAGTGCGTGACGCACCAGGGCATTCCGCTGAAGGTCCGCGGCGTCGTGATCTTCAAGGTGGGGGACGACTTCGTCTCGATCGCCAACGCGGCCCGCCGCTTCCTCGACCAGCAGAAGCTGATGTCGGAGCGGGTGCACATCGTCTTCGCCGGTCATCTCCGCGCCATCGTCGGCGGGTTGACGGTCGAGGACATGATCCGTGACCGGGAGAAGCTGACCGGGCAGGCGCGGTCGGCCTGTGGCACGGAGATGGAGAAGCTCGGTCTGATCGTCGACTCGCTGCAGATCCACGAGATCGAGGACCCGACCGGGTACATCAAGAACCTGGCCGCACCGCACGCGGCCGCCGTCCAGCGGGACGCGCGGATCGCGCAGGCGGAGGCGAACCGGCGGGCGACCGAGGCCGAGCAGCAGGCCGCGGCGCGCATGTCGGAGGCGACCCGCGACAGCGAGATCCTCCAGGCGGGCTACCAGGCCGAGCGGGACCAGGCCTCCGCCCGGGCCCGGCAGGCCGGGCCGCTGGCCGACGCCGCCTCGCGGCAGGAGGTCGTCGTCCAGGAGACCCGGGTCGCCGAGCTGGAGGGCCACCGCAAGGAGCAGCAGCTCCAGGCGGAGGTCCGCAAGCCGGCGGACGCGATGGCGTACGAGACCCGGACGCTGGCCGCGGCCGAGCGTGACGCCCGGATCTCGGCCGCCGAGGCCGAGGCGAAGGAGACGGAGCTGGCGAGCGCGGCCAAGGCGACGGCGACCCGCCTCACCGGTGAGGCGGAGGCCGCCGCACAGCACGCCAGGGGCCTCGCGATCGCCGAGGCGACGCGGGCGAAGGGTCTGGCGGAGGCCGAGGCGATCAAGGCGCGGGCGGCGGCGCTCGCGGAGAACCAGGAGGCCGTGGTCGCCCAGCAGCTGGCCGAGAAGTGGCCGGAGATCGTCTCGGCGGGCGCCTCCGCCTTCGGGAACGTCGACCAGATGGTGCTGCTCAACGGCGCCGACGGCATGGCGGACGTCTTCGCCAAGGCCCTGACGATGGGCGGAACGGGCCTGGGCCTGGCCCGACAGCTCCTGGCCACGATGAGCCCGGCGACACAGGAGAAGCTCGGCGGGGCGGTCCTGCCGGCGGCACGCACGGAGGAGAGCGTGGAGATCCCGGTGGCCGACGAGAAGTGACGCAGTGCGAAGAACGGGCCCGGCGCCCTGCGTGGCGCCGGGCCCGTTCGTGCGCGCGCAGTTCCTGCGGAGGCGGACGCAGTGATCACCGCCAAGCCTCCGGTCGGGATGACGGGTTGGCCGAAGGCAGCAGAAACGGCAGCCCGTCTTCGCCTTCCCCAGGAGCACGCATCTGCGCCCGTGGCGGGAGAGTGACGCACGGATCCTGGTGCAGTCGTGCCTCGATCCGGTGCCGACCTGGACCCGGCAGGCGGCAGCGGCGAGTTCGTCTCCACCTGGCTGAAGCAGGCGGCGCGACGAAGAGCGGTCCAGCCGGTGAGCAGGGTGTCGGAGTCATGCTCCCCCGACACCCGCCCAAGGGTTACGCGGCGTAGATGTAGAAGTACTGGTTGTCGCCGCTGTGGCAGTCCCACAGCCGCGCGGGGGCGCCGTTGTCCGTGCGCCAGTCAGCTATCTCCAGGCACTTCTGGTCGGCGTACGCCCCGTCCATCCTGAGTCCGCGATCACCGCGGAACATCTGGTTGAGGCCGTAGTGGCAGCCCCACTGGTTGGCGGTCGCACCGTTGTTGCGGTTCCAGCCGCCGATCTCCAGGCACCTACCGCTGTTGACGTTGATGTAGAAGAACGCGTTGGTGTCGTCCGAGAGGCCGTAGCGGTACCACTTCTGGTTGTCGCCATGGTGGCAGTCCCACTGCCGGACGGGCGCGCCATCCGCCTTGCTCCAGTCCGCCACCTCAAGACACTTCCCAGAGTGCGCCGCCTGGATCTCGACGGTGCCCAGGTAGATGAAGGTCGAGGCCTGGGCCGGAGCGGCCGAGAGGCCGAAGACGAGCCCCAGGGAGGCGGCAAGAACAAGCAGCCCGTGCCTGGCACGGGCAAATGCGGTGAGTTTCATGGTCCTCTGCAATCAAGAAGGAGTTGTCCGGCGATCAGCCGGAAACCGATGATCATGATCGCACAGGATTTCGACCAACAAGCCTCACGAACAGCCCAGTTGTGCCATTGCACGAGCTGCAATCACTCGGCTTGGCGGAACCGATTCCTCCGCCTGAAACGGAAAGGGTCCGAAAGCAGTCGCAGCGAGCCTCGGCGACGGTGGCCGTCGCGGTGGAAAACGTACGCGCACCTGCTTCCCCACGAGGACGACACCCCGCGGGACGTGGTGCAGCAATGATTCGGCGAGGCCATCCGGGATGTGCCCTGAATGTGCCCCGCCGTAGATGCCGCTCATGGAATGCCCAGCTCGGAGGGCATTCCGGCAGCCGCCCTGTCAGTTGTGGCCGAACTTGCGTTCCTTGCGGTGGGACGCGTGCTCGACGAGGGATGTCGGTGCCACGTCTCTCGTGGGGGTCGGCGCGCTCTTCTCCTTCGCGGCCGCCTCGGTGCGGTGCTCATGGCCGCCGGTACGGGCTCCCCGGTTCGTCCGGGTCTGTTTCTTGCCCACGATCGTGCCTCCCGTGACGGGTGTCGGACGGTGGTCCGTTCCCCTCAGCCTGGCACGGGCTCGGAAGACCCGCATGTCAGAGCCCCGTGCGGACCCCGCGCCCCCGTCGGGGCGGTGCCCCGGTCCGCCCCCGTGTGGGCAATCGCCCCTTGCGGAACGCATGCCCGCAACGGGGTGTGTCAGGCGTTTCCGGCCAGGACCCGTTGGAACGCTGCCAGCGTCGGGGTGCCCTGCGCCCGGTCCAGGATCGCGAAGACGAGTTCCTCGAAGTGGCCCGCGAAGCGGCCTTCGGCGGTGAGGAGGGTCTTGAAGGCGCCCGCGACCTCGGCCGGGTCGTTCTGGAAGACGCCGCAGCCCCAGGCGCCGAGGACGAGCCGTCGGTAGCCGGCCGCGGCGGCCGTCTCCAGGACGCGTTCCGCGCGGGAGGCGAGGACGGCCGGTACGCGCGCGGCGAGCCGGGGGGTCTGCCGCCGGACGACGCCCGCGTTGGGCGCGGGCGCGGTGAGGAAGCCGACCGTGAAGGGCTCGGCGAGCAGCGCGCCGCGGTCGTCGCGGAAGACCGGGACCCGGGGCGAGTGGATGACCCGGTCGGTGTAGAAGGCGTCACGCTCGGCGCGGTGGTGGGCGTAGTAGTCGGGGGCGCGCAGCAGGGTGGCGTGGAGGGCGGAGGACCGGCAGAGGGCCTCCTCCTGGGCCTGGGCGCCGTTGAGGTAGCCGCCGCCCGGGTTGCGGGCCGAGGCGAAGTTCAGGACGGCGACCGGCGCGTCCGGGTCGGTGCGCCACATGCGGCGGGCGGCCGCGAGGCTGCTCTCGCCGGTGACGGTGAGGGTGGGCGTCCGGTCGGTGTCCGGGGTGACCGGGACGGGCTCGGGACCGTGGAGCCGGGTTCCGGCCAGGGCCGCGGCCAGGTCTTCGGCCAGGGAGACCGTGCGGCCGTCGGGGGCGCGGTAGTGGCCCGCAGCAACGATCACCTCGGTCTGCCGCGCGATCTCGCGCAGTCGTGCACTCATGTCCTCAGAATGATCGTTTCGCCCCCGTGGGGACAAAGGGTTTTCCGGGACTGCGGGGGATTTCGGACAAGCGGGGGCACAGGGGGCGCGTGCGTGCCTCCGGGGGCGCTCTTGCACGCCGCCCCGAGGTGGCTTTAGGTGGAAGCAGCAGCTCGACCCCGAGGACCAGGAGGTGCACGGATGTCGCCGAGCGGCATACCGCGTGGCGGCCCCCCTCTCACCGAGGCGGAGGCGGAGGACCTGCTGCGATGTATCTGCTTCAAGACCGGCCCGCCCCGCACGGTGGGGGTCGAGCTGGAGTGGCTCGTGCACGAGCTGCGCGACCCCCGCCTCCCCGTACGGCCCCCGAGGCTCGCGGCCGCGCTGGACACCGTACGGGCCCTGCCCCTGGTGTCGGCCCTCACGTTCGAACCCGGCGGGCAGCTGGAGCTCAGCTCGCGCCCGGCCGGCTCCCTCATGGAGTGCCTCGACTCGCTCGCCGCCGACCTGGGCGCGGTGCGGGCGGCGCTCGGGCCGCTCGGCCTGACCCTCAGCGGATACGGGGTGGATCCCTGGCACGCGCCGCGCGGCCGGGTGCTCCACGAGCCGCGGTACGACGCGATGGAGACCGTTCTCGACCGGACCGGGCCCGCCGGACGGGCGATGATGTGCGACTCGGCCTCGGTGCAGATCTGCCTGGACGCCGGCTTCGAGGAGCCGGGTCCGCTCGGTTACCACCGGCGCTGGCAGCTCGCCCATCTGCTCGGCGCGGTGCTCGTGGCCGCCTTCGCCAACTCGCCGGTGCACGGCGGCCGCCGCACCGGCTGGCGGTCGACGCGGCAGGCCCTGTGGACGGATCTCGACCCGCGGCGGGCGCTCGCGCCCTCGCCGGACGGGGAGCCGCGCGCGGAGTGGGCGGCGCACGTCCTGGACACCCCGGTGATGTGCGTACGGGCCGAGGAGGGCCCGTGGGCGGTGCCGGAGGGGCTGACGTTCCGGGAGTGGCTGCGGTCGGGTCTCCCCCGTCCGGCCGACGCCGACGATCTGCGCTATCACATGACGACCCTGTTCCCGCCGGTGCGGCCGCGCGGCCATCTGGAGCTGCGGATGGTGGACGCGCAGCCGGGCGCGGACGGCTGGATGGTGCCGGTGGCGGTGACGACGGCCGTGTTCGACGACCCGGAGGCGGCGGAGACCGCGTACCGGGCGGTGAAGCCCCTCGCGGAGCAGGCGGGTTCCGGCCCGGCCCCGCGCAATCCGCTCTGGCTGGCGGCGGCCCGTGACGGTCTCGCCGATCCGGAGCTGCACGCCGCCGCCCGTGCGGTGTTCTCCGCCGCGCTCGACGCGCTGCCCCGGATCGGGGCGAGCGAGGAGGTGCGGCGTGCGGTCGCGGCCTTCCACGAGCGGTATGTGATTCCCGGGAGCTGCCCGGCCGACCTCCTCCAGGTGGTGACGTCATGACCGCGACCGAGACGGGGGCGGGACCCGAGGCCTTGCGGCGGCAGGCCCTCGACGCCCTGATCACCGCGCGGGAGCGCACCGCGCTCCTGACCTCCTGCGTGGAGGACTCCGAACTCACCGCGCAGCACTCGCCGTTGATGTCGCCACTGGTCTGGGACCTGGCGCACGTCGGCAACCAGGAGGAGCAGTGGCTGTGGCGGGCCGTAGCGGGGCGCGAGGCGCTGCGGCCGGAGATCGACTCGCTGTACGACGCCTTCCAGCACCCCCGCGCCGCCCGCCCCTCGCTGCCGCTGCTCTCGCCGGTCGAGGCCCGCCGCTACGCGGCGGACGTCCGGATCCGGGTTCTCGACGTGCTCGAACGGACGCCGCTCGAGGGCCGCCCGCTGCTCGACGCGGGCTTCGCGTTCGGCATGATCGCCCAGCACGAGCAGCAGCACGACGAGACGATGCTGATCACCCATCAGCTGCGGAAGGGGCCGGCGGCCCTGACCGCTCCCCCGCCGCCGGCGCTGCGGTCCGGTCCGCTGCCCAGCGAAGTCCTGGTCCCCGGCGGCCCGTTCACCATGGGGACCTCGGACGAGCCGTGGGCCCTGGACAACGAGCGCCCCGCGCACGCCCGGGTCGTCCCCGCCTTCCACATCGACACGACGCCCGTCACGAACGGCTCGTACCTCGCGTTCATCGCCGACGGCGGCTACACCGAGCGGCGCTGGTGGCGGCCGGAGGGCTGGGCGCAGATCCGGGAGCACGGCATCGGCGCCCCGCTGTTCTGGCGCAAGGACGGCGGGCAGTGGCTGCGCCGCCGGTTCGGGGTGACGGAGCCGGTCCCCGAGGAGGAGCCCGTCCTGCACGTCAGCTGGTACGAGGCGGACGCCTATGCCCGCTGGGCCGGGCGGCGGCTGCCGACCGAGGCGGAGTGGGAGAAGGCCGCCCGGCACGACCCGGTCTCCGGGCGCTCCCGCCGCTACCCGTGGGGCGACGCCGATCCGGGTCCCGAGCACGCGAACCTCGGGCAGCGGCACCTGCGGCCCGCCCCAGCGGGCAGCTACCCGGCGGGCGCCTCGCCCCTCGGCGTACGGCAGCTGATCGGTGAGGTGTGGGAGTGGACGGCGAGCGACTTCCTGCCGTACCCGGGGTTCACGGCCTTCCCGTACAAGGAGTACTCGGAGGTGTTCTTCGGGCCGGAGTACAAGGTGCTGAGGGGCGGTTCGTTCGCGGTGGACCCGGTCGCCTGCCGGGGCACCTTCCGCAACTGGGACCTGCCGGTGCGGCGCCAGATCTTCTCCGGCTTCCGGACGGCGCGGACCGCGGAGCTGGACTGATGTGCCGTCATGTGGCGTACGTGGGCGGGCCGGTGGCGCTGGGAGAACTGCTGGTCCGACCACCGCACGCCCTGCTGCGCCAGTCCTGGGAACCCCGTACGCAGGACAGCGGCGTCGTGAACGCCGACGGCTTCGGCGTCGGCTGGTACGCCGAGGGGGATCCGGTGCCGGCGCGGTACCGGCGGACCGGCCCGATCTGGGGCGACCTGTCCTTCGCGGACCTCGCCCGGGTGGTGCGCTCCCGGGCGTTCCTCGGGGCGGTCCGCGGGGCCACGCTCCCCGGCGCCGACGGGGAGGCGGCGGCGGCGCCGTTCGCCTCCGGGCCGTGGCTGTTCAGCCACAACGGTGCGGTCGGGGGCTGGCCGGACTCGCTCACGGCGCTCGCCGGGGCGCTGTCGGCCGGGGAGCTGCTGCGTCTGGAGGCGCGCACCGACTCGGCGCTGCTCTGGGCGCTCGTCCTGCACCGGCTGCGGGCGGGGGACGCGCCGGGCGCGGCGCTCGCCGACACCGTGCGGGAGGTCGCGGCCGCGGCGCCCGATTCCCGGCTGAACCTGCTGCTCACCGATGGTGAGCGGATCGCCGCGACCGCCTGGCGCAGCAGCCTCTGGTACCTGTCGGGCCCCGGCCTGGTGGCCGTGGCCTCCGAACCGTACGACGACGATCCGCGCTGGCGGGAGGTGCCCGAGCGGACGCTCGTCACCGCCGACCGCGCCGATGTCACCCTCACCCCGCTCAAGGAGCCGTCCGCGTGAGCCCGTTCCAGCTGACCCGCACCCTCGCCGCGGACGCCGCCGGCGCCGATCTGCGCGCCGACGTCCTCCACGGTCTGACCCGCTCCCCCAAGGAGCTGCCGCCCAAGTGGTTCTACGACGCCCGGGGAAGCGAGCTCTTCGAGGAGATCACCCGGCTGCCCGAGTACTACCCCACGCGCGCGGAGCGGGAGATCCTGGTCGCGCGGGCGCCGGAGATCGCCGCCGCGACCGGGGCGCGGACGCTGGTGGAGCTGGGTTCCGGCTCCTCCGAGAAGACCCGGTTCCTGATCGACGCGCTGCTTCCGGGCCTGGACGCGTACGTGCCGGTGGACGTGAGCGAGTCCGCGCTCGTCGGGGCGGCCGAGTCGCTGCTCGCGGACCGGCCGGACCTGTCGGTGCACGCGCTCGTCGCCGACTTCACCCGGGGTCTCGCGCTGCCGGGGACGCCGGGCCCGCGTCTGGTGGCCTTCCTCGGGGGCACGATCGGCAATCTGCTCCCCGCCGAGCGGCGCACCTTCCTGCGCTCGGTCCGCGCCATGCTCATGCCGGGCGACGCGCTGCTGCTCGGCACGGACCTGGTGAAGGACGAGGCCACGCTCGTGGCGGCCTACGACGACGCGGCCGGCGTCACGGCCGAGTTCAACAAGAACGTGCTGTCGGTGATCGACCGGGAGCTGGGCGCGGACGCCGATCCGGCCGCCTTCGACCACGTGGCCGTGTGGGACGCCGAGCAGGAGTGGATCGAGATGCGGCTGCGCGCCCGCCGCGCGCTGACCGTGAAGATCCCCGAGCTGGATCTCGTGGTGCCGTTCGCGGCGGGCGAGGAGCTGCGGACCGAGGTGTCGGCGAAGTTCCGTCAGGCCGGCGTACGGAAGGAGCTGGAGGCGGCGGATATGGAACTGACCCGCTGGTGGACGGACGGCGAGGGCAGGTTCGCGCTGTCCCTGGCGACGGCTCGCTGAGCCGCGGCGGCCAGGGCGCGGCGGTCGAGATACCGAATACTGGATATCGGATCCAGTATTTGAATTTCGGCCACCATCCGCCGTGCGCTGACGACCCGCCACAGGGACGCGCCCAGCGGGTCGTCCCCGACGTACGCGGCGGCTCCGGTGGGCCGGTAGTCGATCCGTACCGGCAGCACCGCGCAACCACTGTCCAGGGCGGCCTGGAAGGCGGCCGGACGGAAGCGCCCCCGGGCCCGCCCGCACCAGGTCGACCCCTCCGGGAAGACGACCACCCGGCCCCCGCCGGCGAGCACCCCGGACATCGCCCGTACGGTGCCGGGCAGGGATCTGAGCCGGTCGCGGTCGATGAAGAGGGTGCCGCCGAGCGCGGCGAGCGTGCCGAGGACGGGCCAGCGGCGTACCTCGGTCTTGGCGACCATCCGGCCGGGCAGTACGGCGGCGACCAGGGGGATGTCCAGCCAGGAGACGTGGTTGGCGACGACGAGCAGTGGGCCGTCGGGGGCGGCGGCCGTCCCCTCGTACCGTACGCGCACACCGAAGGCGCGGACCACCGCCCGCAGCCAGCCACGGACCAGGGCGAGCCGGGCGGCCGCCGGGAGCAGCCCGGTGGCCGGGGCGAGGAGGACGCCGAGGAGGACCGTGCCGATCCCGGCGGCAAGCCGGGCCGCGGCGAGGACGGCACCGGCCCGTTCCGTCGGGTGCTCGGCGCCGCCGGGCGGGTGGGCGGAGCAGTGCCCCGGGGTGCAGGGCGCCGTGGGGAGCCACGGCGACGGGGCCGTGGACCCGTTCACCGTGCCGGGGCGAGCGAGAGGAAGTGGTTGAGGTAGCGCGGGTTGGTGCGGCGCAGCGAGAGGAGGACGTAGAGGTCGGCGACGCCGAAGTCGGGGTCGTGCGCGGGGGCGCCGCAGACCCAGGCGCCGAGCCGGAGGTAGCCGCGGAGCAGCGGCGGGAGCTCGGTGCGGCCCGCGGGGCGGGTGATGCCGTCGGGGCTCCACAGCTTGTGCGGGGTGACCCAGTACTCCTCGGGGGCGAGGTGCTTGGCCTTGACGGTGTCCCAGGTGGCGGCGGCGAGGGTGCCGCCGTCGGCGAGCGGGATCGAGCAGCAGCCGGCGAGCCAGTTGTGGCCGGTGCGGGTCATGTAGCGGGCGAGACCGGCCCAGATGAGGGCGATCACGGCGCCGTTGCGGTGGGCGGGGTGGACGCAGGAGCGGCCGACCTCCACCAGGTCGTGGCGGACGGGGGCGAGCCGGGTGAGGTCGAACTCGCTCTCCGAGTACAGGCGTCCGGCGACGGCGGCCCGGTCGGGCGGCAGGATCCGGTAGGTGCCGACGATCTCGCCGGTGCTCTCCTCCCGTACCAGGAGGTGCTCGCAGTACGCGTCGAAGGCGTCGCTGTCGAGGCCGGGCTCGGGACCGTCGAGCAGCGCGCCCATCTCGCCGGCGAACACCTGGTGGCGCAGCCGCTGGGCGGCCCGGACGTCCTCCTGGTCCCGGGCGAGACCGACGACGTAGCGGGGCGTGGGCTGCTGCGGCTCGGCCGGGCTCCGGGGCGCTACGGGGACGGAGGCGGGCTGGGGCTGTACGGGGACGGCGGCGGCCGGCGGCCGGGCGGGGACGGCGGCCGACGGCTGGGCGGGGACGGCGGGGGCGGGCGTCGGTGCGGGGACGGCGGCCGACGGCTGGGCGGGGACGGCGGGGGCGGGCGTCGGTGCGGGGACGGCGAGCGTGCGGGTCGGTGCCGACATGGCGGGCTCCTCCGGCGGACGGAAGGGGAAGGGGCGGCGCCGGGCCGCGTGAGCGGTGGCCCGGCCCCTTACTTCTTCCGTCGCCGGCTGGATTCGACATGACCGTCCGGGGGCTCGCGGGTGTGCGAACGCTGAATGCTATTCGGCGAGGGTGTCCGTGATCGCGGTCGACGCGACCTCGGCCGCCTTCACGGGGTCCTCGCCCTGGAGGACGGCCGTCATGTACGGCTTGATGGGGTTGTCGGCCTCGACGTCGGCCCACTGCGGGGAGTTGGGGGTGGCCCTGCCGCGTGCGGCGCCCTTCGCCATGACGGCGGTGGCCTCCTGGCCGGCGACGACGGAGGCGAGGCCCTTCTTGTTCGGCACGTAGCCCATCGCGCGGGCGAGTTCGGTCTGCCACTTCTCGCCGGCGAGCGTCTTGACGACGTCGAGGGCCGCGCCGCGCTCGGGCGCGTTCTCCGGGATGATCAGGTCCGAGCCGCCGGTGAAGACGGCGCAGGGCCTGCCGGCCTGCTTGCCGGGTATCGGGAAGTAGCCGAGCTTGTCCTCGAGGTCCGGGTTGGCCTTGAGGATGGCGGCGACGGCGCTGGGCGTGGCGATGAGCTGGGCGACGTCGCCCTTGGCGAAGACGTCGGCCTGCGGCGGGGTCTGCTCGTCGGCGTTCTTCGGGCCGGAGCCGAGGGCCTGGAGCTTCTTGTAGAAGGCCATGCCGCGCTGGGCGGCCGGGCTGTCGAGCGCGCCGGTCCACTGGCCGCCCCGGTCGACGGCGAGTTCGCCGCCCTCGTCCCAGATGAAGCCGGCGAGGGTGTACCAGTCCTGGCCGGCGAGGTAGATGCCCTGGGAGCCGTTCTTGTTGAGCTTCTCGGTGTCGTCGAGCCATTCGGCGCGGGTGGCCGGCGGCTTGTCGAGGCCGGCGTCCTCGAACAGCTCCTTGTTGTAGATGACGATGCGGTTGGCCGCGTACCAGGGGATGCCGTACTGGGCTCCGCCGATGCTTCCGGGCTCGGCCAGACCCGGCAGCCAGTCCTCGCTGCCGAGGTCGCGGACCGACTCCAGGGTGAGGTCGAAGAGCTTGTCGGTGTCGGCGTACTGGGCCACCTGGGTGTTGCCCACCTCGATGACGTCGGGGCCGCCGGAGCCCTGGATCGCCTCGGTGACCTTCTTCCCGATGCCGGTCCACTCCTGGATGGTGAACTCGAGCTCGACCCCGGCGTGCTCCTTCTCGTACGCCTCGGTGAAACGCGAGAGGAAGTCCTCGCTGACGCTGTCCCGCATGAGCCAGACGTTCACGGTCTTCGTCCCGCCGTCCCCGCCGGGCAGCATCCCGCAGCCCGCGAGTGCGAGCGCGGTGGCGGCGGCCAGGGGGCAGGCCAGATGGCGATTCTTCACAGGGGTCACCTTCTGCTCAGGCTCAGCACAGGGTCGTGCGCAGGGGGAGCTGACCCGGCATGGGGGGACCGAACGGGGTGTTCGCGCGGGTATGTGGCCTGGATTCTGGTCTGGACCAACGGGATGGTCAAGTCCTTGACCATCCCGTTGGACACTCTGCCGGGCGATCCGCCCGTTCACCGTCGGTAGTTACCCGCCGGTCGCCCGGCCCCCGTCGTGTCGCGCGCCGACGCGGCCTGGGGCACCGTGGAGGGAACGCACCGAGAGGAGTTCGGCCCCCATGTCGAATCACACCTACCGCGTCACCGAGATCGTCGGCACGTCCACCGAGGGCGTCGACCAGGCCATCCGCAACGGCATCGAACGCGCCTCCCAGACCCTGCGGGGACTCGACTGGTTCGAGGTGACGCAGGTACGCGGCCATCTCGTCGACGGCGCGATCGAGCACTACCAGGTCGGCCTGAAGGTCGGCTTCCGCCTGGAGGACGAGACCTGATCTGATACGGGTGGTGCCAGGGGGGCTGCAGGGCATCCGGTACGGCCCGTCAGGTGCGGCCCGTCAGGTGCGGCCCTCCTTCTCCTGAGCCTCCCTCAGCACCTCGGAGGGCTCCGCCCAGCGGGCCCGTACGACGTGGAAGCCCGCAGCCTCCGCCGCGTCGCAGACCGCCAGGTCGTCGTCGACCAGCATCCTGACCGTGCGGTCGGCGGCGAGGCGGCGCAGGATCTCCACCTTGGTCACCCGGGCGGGCCGGAAGTCACGGTTCCGCCGCATGTGCACGGCCCCCTCCGGGAGCCCCTGCTCGGCCAGCCACTCACGGGTCGCCCGACGGCACCGTTCCGGCCGTCCCGTGAGGTAGACCACCTCGCACTCCTCGGCCGCCTCCAGGCACAGCGCGATCCCCTCCCCCAACGGCGGGTCGTCCGGCGCCGCCGCGAAGAAGGCGTCCCAGTCCTTGGGCTTGCGCTCCAGGAAGTGCTGGCGATGCGCGGTCGCGGCCAGGGTGTTGTCGAGGTCGAAGACGGCCAGGGGCCTGTTGTCCGAAGTCACGCGCCCAGCCTAGGAGCCACGGGAGGCGTTCTCCGCGGGGGCGCTGGAAGCTGAGCCGGTGCGGGGGGCCGCGTCGGCCGGGCAGGTGCGTGGACGCGCATGAGGCCACGGCCCGGGTGGGCGCCGGCCGGGTCGATCACCCCCCGGCCGTCCGCCACGCAGCGGTCCTCGACCGGCAGCCGACCGCGCGAGGCGCCGTCGCACACACGTCGAGCGGCCCCTCCTCCCACTCGGCGATGTCCCCCGGGGCCGACGAGGTCCGGTACGTCACGCGCGTGGAGCCAGCTGGTACGGCGGTGCACCGGCCATCAGGGGGCGAAATCGTCATCTAAAATGCAGGGCGGCCGCGGGGCTGCGGCCTGTCGCAGGGTCTCGGGCCAGACGGTCTCCATGACGTCGATCACGAGAATCCTGGGAATCGTGTGACCACCGGCGCGCGTCTCAGTGGTGCGGGAAGCCCAGTTCACCCCGCCCACGGCAGGAACAGAAGACCCCCAGGGAGAAGTGAGGTATGCCGGTGATCTGCGTCGGAGGCATGATCGGGATCGGCAAGACGAGTGTGGCCGAGATCCTCGCCAAGGAACTGGGCAGCGACGTCTTCTACGAGAGCGTCGACGACAACCCGATCCTTCCGCTCTTCTACTCGGCGAGCCCCGAGGAGATAGAGGCGAAGCGGTACCCCTTCCTGCTCCAGCTGTACTTCCTGCAGACCCGGTTCGCCGCCATCAAGGAGGCGTACAAGCAGGGCGACAACGTGCTCGACCGCTCCATCTACGAGGACTGGTACTTCGCCAAGGTCAACCACGACCTGGGCCGGATCAGCTCGCTCGAGATGCAGGTGTACGAGGGGCTGCTCGACGAGATGATGCGCGAGATCGAGGGCCTGCCGTACCGCAAGGCCCCCGATCTGATGGTCTACCTCAAGGCGGACTTCGAGACGGTGCTGCACCGCATCGGGCTGCGGGGGCGCGATTTCGAGCAGGACGAGAGCCTCGTCGAGTACTACCGGATCCTGTGGTCGGGCTACGACGACTGGGTCCACAAGCACTACTCGGCCAGCGAGGTCCTCGTCGTCGACATGAACCACACCGACGTGGTGAACAACCCCGAGGACGCGGCCCGCGTGGCGCAGGAGGTCAAGGACGCCCTGGCGGCGACGGGCCGCCGCGGCTGAGCGGCCCCACGACCGGTCGCCGATCCGCCGCGGCTGAGCGGCCCCACGACCGGTCGCCGATCCGCCGCGGCTGAGCGGCCCCACGACCGGTCGCTGCGGCTGAGCCCCCGCCCTACCACCGCCGCCGCGTCCGGGCCCGGCGGGCCAGGCGGGCCCGGGCGGCCCGGACGGCGAGCGTGTGGATCACCCAGGCGGGCAGGGTGCCCACGGCGGCGAGCGTGAGGGCCAGGCGGAGGTGGGCCGCGCCGGGGAGCGGGGCGCAGGGGTCGGGGCCCGGGTCGAGGCAGCCCACGAGCCTCGCCAGCACGCCGAAGACCAGCATGCCGAGCAGGCCCGCCCCGAACGCGGCCAGGGCGCCCCGGGCGAGCGGCAGCGGCGCGTGGCCCCCGCCCGCCCAGAAGGCCGCCGCCACCTGGCCGGCCATCAGCACCGCCACCACCATCAGCTCGGGGGCGGGGGCGCCGGTCCACACGACCAGCAGCGCCGACACCGCGGCCGCCGGTGCCACCAGGACGCCGAAGCGGACGAGGGCCCCGGGCGGCGGACCCGGCGGGCCGAAGCCGGTGACGGTGTGCCGGGCGCCGGGACGCCACGACACGTACTGCCCCAGCAGCGGCAGCACCACGGCCGTGAGCATCACCGGCACCACCAGTGATGTGATCCTGCTGAACGCCAGTGCGCCCGCACTGCCGACGAAGACGACCGCGCCCGGCAGCGACGGGGCGATGAACGCCGCCGCGTACAGCACCATCAGCGGCAGCGTCAGCAGGAAGTGGGCCGTCGGGAGCACTCCGGCCGCGGCCACCGCGAGAACCGTCCACAGCACCCGTCGCGGACGGCGGTTGCGGGCCAGGACCGGCCCCCACGCCCCGGCGACCAGTACCAGCCACCGTACGAGGGCCCAGCCGCACAGACTCGTCAGGGCGAGGTACGGGAGGGCCGCCGACGCCCCTTTGCCGCCCACGCTCACCAGGCTGAAGGCCATCGACGAGGACAGCAGCCGGAACACGCCAAGACCGAGGCCCAGACCGAGCCCGGCCCGCCGGACCCGCGCCGGGGTGAGGGAGCCAGGGGCGTGTGTCGCCGCCTGCCACAGCACCGTCCCCGCCGCGCCCACCACCAGGACCCCGGACAGGACCGTCGCGGCGAGCTCCGTGATCGGTCCGGTCTGGCTGCCGCCGCCGATCGGCCCCAGCCGCACCATGTCGTACAGGAAGGCGCCCGCCGCCCCGACCGCGCTCATGTCCCAGAAGCCGACCTCGTACAGGACGCCCCGGTCGGCCAGCGCCCGCGCTCTGCGGGCGAGCGGCGGGTGGACGCTCAGCAGACCACGGCCGGTCTTGGCGCCCGCCCGGACGGGAGCGGCGCCGAACAGCCTGCGCAGGCCGTCGGCCGAGCCCTCCCACTCGGTCACGCGCGCGTCGGCGTACAGCTCCCGGCTCCGCAGCACCGCGTTCCTGAGCAGGATCACCAGTGCGGCGAGGAGCGGGAACTGGACGGCGAAGGCCAGGACCGCCCCCGTCAGCGCGCCCCCCAGGAGCAGGGACGCCGGGGCCGCGACCACGGTCAGGACGCCCAGGGTCGGCATGCTCGCCCGCCACAGGATGAGCGTCAGGAAGGCGATGTCGAGGTCCCGGTTGCGGATGTGCGCCAGTTCATGGAGGACGATGCTCCGGAACGCCGCCCGGTCGAGCGAGTACAGGGTGAGCAGCCCGCCGCTCAGGGCGACCCGGCGCTGTCCGAGGTGCCCGAAGGCGAGGGCGTGGACCGCCGGGTTCAGGGGTTCGGCGAGGAAGCCGACCGGTGCGCGGACGCCCGTCTCGCGGAGCAGACCCGCCAGATAGGCGGAGAGCTCGGGCATACCGGTGAGCGGGCGGTAGCCGCGCCGTCGGGTCCGGTGCCGGGGCAGGCCGATGTAGGCGCCGAGGAGGGCGAGGATCAGGCCGGCCGAGACGGCGGCGGTGACGAGTCCGCTCGTGTCGGCGCGGGGGTCCCGGCAGTCGCCCATGTCGAGCTCCGTGGGGATGCGGATGTCCGTGGCGGATCCGCGTTCACGGGCGGCCTCCTCCGTCGCCCGGGCGTAGCAGTCGTGGTACTCCTGCAGCTCCTCCCACCGCACCGAGGACAGGAGGACGGAGGAGGTGCCGTTCACCAGGAGGGCCGAGACGGCGGCCATGGCGGCGATGAGCAGCGCGAAGCGTACGGAGGTGCCGGAGGGAAGCGTGAAGGGGCCGAGGCGGCCGGGCGCCGCCGGTCCCGGCGTGCGCCGCGTCACCGCGCGGCCTCGGCCGGCCCCTCCCCGCCCGGCTCTCCGGCGTCCGGCCGTACCGGGGTCAGTGTGGCGAGCTCGGCGACGATCCCGTCCGCGATCGCCTGCGCCTGCGGCTCGGGCACCCGCCACCGGAGCGCCGCCTGCCGGGCCACCTCGCGCAGCCGGGTCAGCTGCTCGGCGGTCAGCCGCTCCGGCTCCACGGGCGGGGCGGCGGGTTCGAGGGCCTGTCTACCGCGGCGCCGTAACAGCCGCGGCAACAGCCGGTTCCGGGTGGAGTCCACGGCCTCCGCGGTGGACTGCTGCGCGAGGTGGTTGAGGACCTGGGCCGCGGCGGAGAGCGCCGCGGTGCTGATGACCGCGGCGACCACCTCGAGGCCGATCGCCAGCGGCTCGTCCCGGTGGACCGGCCACAGCCGGTACTGCGCGGACGACCGGTGAAAGGCCTCGGCCGTCATCGGAAACTGCGCCAGCTCGTGCGGCGCCGCCATCTCGACGGCCCGGCGGGCGAGCCGGGTCGCCGTCGCACTGTCGTAGCGTGCCGTGTCGCCGTCCGCACCCCGGTACTCGTATCCACGCATCCGATCGGACACCTCCCCCGCCGCCCGCCTCACCGCCAACTCGTCATGATGCCAGCGAAGTTGGACACGAGACGAGGGGGACGCGAGAGGCACCGACCGGATCCGGCCGACGCCGCGGCGAGCGCGCCCCGACGCCCGCCCGCCGAGCGCCTGCGCGTATGAGCGGCCTGGGGGATTCCCCGGCTACCGGCCGGGGGAATCCGGCTCCCGCCGCAAGCGGTCCCGCCGCGCCGCTACCCGAGGAACGACAAGCGAACCTGACGGTCCGCGTTGTCCTTGTTGGTGTCCACCAGGCACACCGACTGCCAGGTGCCCAGGGCCATTTCGCCGTTGATCACGGGGATCGTCGCGTGGGGCGGGACGATGGCCGGCAGCACGTGGTCGCGGCCGTGGCCCGGGCTTCCATGGCGGTGCTGCCAGCGTTCGTCCGCGGGGAGGAGGTGGTGCAGCGCGGACAGAAGGTCGCGGTCGCTGCCCGCGCCCGTCTCGATCAGCGCCACACCCGTGGTCGCGTGCGGCGCGAAGACGTTCAGGAGTCCGTCCCTGCCCCGTGCCACCTCGGCCAGGAAGGAGGAGCACTCCCGGGTGAGGTCGTGGACGGTTTCCGCTCCCCCGGTGGTGACGTCGAGGACGCGGGTCTGGAATTCGTGGCTCATGCCCTCATGGTGTGCGGACGGAGCGCCCCACTCAAACTTCACACGCAGGCGGCTCCTCCCCACTCCGCGGGCCCGCCCCGAGGTACGCCTCCCGCACCGCCGGGTCCGCGTGGACCTCGGCCGGCGTCCCCTCGGCCAGGACCCGGCCCAGGTCGAGCACGACGACGCGTGAGCACAGTTCCATCACGAAGGCCACGTTGTGCTCGACGAGCAGCACCGCGCAGTTCTCCTCGTCGGCCATGTGCCGTATCACGGCGGCCAGTCTGCGCCGCTCGTCGGCCGTCGTCCCGGACGCGGGCTCGTCGAGGAGCAGGACCCGGGGCGGGTCGGCGAGCGCGCGGGCCAGCTCGACCATGCGGGCCTGTCCGACGGGCAGGCCGCCCGCGTACGAGCCGGCGAGCGCGTCGATACCGCACTCGTGCAGCACGGCGGCCGCTCGTTCCCGGTGGCGGCGCGCCGCGGGCCGTACCCCGCCCCGCCGGTCCAGCGCCACGACGAGATTGTCCGCCACCGTCAACTGGCCGAAGAGCTGCTGCCGTTGGAAGGTGCGGCGGATCCCGTGCCGGGCCCGCCAGACGGGGGACCTGCGGGTGATGTCCGTACCGTCGTACGCGATGGTCCCCGCGTCCGGCCGCCGCATCCCCGACAGCACGTCGAAGAGCGTCGTCTTGCCCGCGCCGTTCGGACCGATGAGGCCGCAGATCTCACCGGGTCCGACGGAGACGCTCACATCGCGCAGGGCGTGGACGCCGCCGAAGCTGACCTCGATCCCGCTCGCGCGCAGCAGCGTGCGGCTCATCGGCGTACTCCCGTCCCCAGGTAGGCCTCGGCGAGCCGGTCCCGGTCCACCTCGGACCGGGGCCCGGACCAGGTGATCTCGCCCTGTGCCAGGTACGCGACGGTGTCGGCGATCCCGAGCACCTCGGCCGCCTTCTCCTCCACGAGGACCAACGCGGTTCCGCGGCACCGGAGTTCGGTCAGGAGCCGGAAGACCTCGTCCACGACGCGTGGCGCGAGACCGAGCGACGGTTCGTCGGCGACGAGGACCGCGGGCGGTCGCTGGAGGAGCGGCGCGAGGGCGAGCAGCTGCTGCTCGCCGCCCGACAGGGATCCGGCGGCGACGGCACGTCGGGCGGCGAGCGCCGGGAACCGCTCGTACACGGCCTCGCGGTCCTCGGCGCCCGTCAGCTGGAGGGCCAGGTTCTCCTCGATCGAGAGTCCGGCGAAGACGCCCCGCCCCTCGGGGGCCAGCCGCACCCCGCGGCGCGCCCGGGCGACCGCCGCGTCGCGGGTGGCGTCCTCGCCCCGTACCCGTACGAGACCGCCGGCCGGCCGGAGCAGTCCCGCCGCGACCCGGCAGAGGGTGGACTTCCCGGCGCCGTTGGGCCCGAGCAGCACCAGCACCTCACCGCCGCGCACCGTCAGATCCACTCCGCGCAGCACGGGCGCCGCGCCGCCGTACCCGGCGTGTACGCCGCTCAGTTCGAGGGCGGGAGCTGACCCGCCGCGCGATTCCGGGGTCGCGCCTGGGGCGTCGACGTACCGCTTCGTCGTTCGCGGGGCGGGTTCCGCCGTCCCGTCTCCCGCACCGCCCCGCGGCGCGAAGTCGCCGTCGTCCCCGGGGGTCCGGGGGCTGGTCCCCGGTTTCGGGAAGGGGCGGGGTGGGGGAACGGACCCCGGGCCGGCCTCCGCCAGAGGCCCGCGCGCCGCCTCAGCCAGAGGCCCGCGCGCCGCCCCCGCCAAGCGCCCCCGCGCCGCCCCCGCCTTCGCGGCCCGCCGTGCCGCCAGTCGCGACGGCAGTGCCGCGCAGTACCCGTCCGGGTCGTTCGCCAGCGCGAGTCCCGCCAGGCCGAAGAGGATCACCGGCAGATGCGCGGACTCCGTCACGTACTCCGTCATCAGGTGCGGGACCACCGCGAAGACGAGCCCCGCCACCACCGCGAACTGCGGCCTGCGCACGCCCGCCGCCACCACGACCGCCAGCCACACCAGGCCCGTCATCGCCGTGAAGTCCGTGGCCGTGATCCTGGTGTTGTACGAGGCGTAGAGCACCCCTCCGAAGCCCGCGAGGCCCGCCGACACCGTGAAGAGCAGCAGCTTCGTCCGTACCACCGACACCCCCGACGCCGCGGCGGCCTCCGGTGCCGAGCGGACCGCGAGCATGGCCCGGCCCCAGCGGGAGCCGCGCAGCCGGGTGAGCAGCGCGACGAGCACGCCACTGAGCAGCACGAGAGCGAGCCCCAGCGCCCGGTCGTCGCCCAGGTCCAGCGGTCCGGCCACCGGTCGCGGGATCTCCCAGCCGGTGTCGCCGTTGCGCAGCCATCCGAGCTGGAAGAGCACCTGGTCCGCGAGGAACGCGAGTGCCAGGGTGGCCAGGGCCAGCGATCTGCCGCCGAGCCGCAGGGCGGGCAGTGCGACCACCGCGCCGAGCAGGGCCGCGGCCGCCGTGCCGGCCGCCGCCGCGGCGACGAAGGGCCAGCCGTGGCTCATCAGCAGGCCCGCGACGAGGGCCGCGCCGGTCACGAACGTCGCCTGGGCCAGCGACACCATCGCGCCGAGACCGGTGACGACCGTGAACGACATGAACACGAGCCCGATCGCGAGCCCCTGGGCCAGGATCCCGCTCCAGAAGGGCGTGGTGACCGTGTAGAAGGCCGTGCCGAGGAGCACTCCGGCCGTCAGCCACGCGCCCCAGCGGCGGCCCCACCCCTTCCCGCCGGGGTACTCCACCGGCGGCGGGTCCGCGGCCGCCGTGCCCGCCGCGCGGCCGCGCCGCCGGCCCAGGACGACGAGACCGGCGAAGAGGATGAGGAACGGGACGGCCGTACGGAAGCCGGTGATGCCCTCGGCGAACGACGCGTACCCCGCCACCAGGTTCTGCAGCACCCCGAGCCCGAGGCCGCCCGCGAAGGCGAGCGGCGCCGACGCGAAGCGCCCGAGGACCGCCGCGGTCGCCGAGACGAAGAGGAACAGCGTGTAGTCGTGCGCGGAGAGCCCGAGCAGCGGGGTCGCGAGGACCCCGGCGAGGCCCGCGAGGCCGGAGGACAGCATCCACGCGATCGAGGAGAGCCGGTCCGCGCTGATGCCCCGCAGCTCGGTCAGCGCACGGTTGTCGACGGCCGCGCGCAGCCGCAGGCCGAGCGCCGTGTGCCGCATCAGGACCCACAGGCCGGCGGCCGCGACGGCGGTGGCGATCCAGGTGATCAGCTGGTCGGAGTCGATGCCCACGCCGTCGAGCGGCTGCCAGGACACGGCGGGGCTCGGCCCGACGCCCGGCAGGCCGAACTGGTTCTCGGCGGGCTTCACCGGGGCGCCCGCCCGCTCCAGGAGTTCGACCCCCCACAGTCCGGCCGCGGGCAGCGCGACGAGCAGACCGATCGTGGCGACGATCTGCGCCGTCTCGCCGACGCCGGCCAGCTTCCTGAACATCAGCCGGTCCAGGCCCCGGCCGAGGCCGGGCGCCACCACGAACACCAGGAGCAGGGCGGTGGGGACGGCGGGCCAACCGAAGCCGGAGCGGAGTTCGTGGAACGCGAGGGCGCAGAGGTAGGCGGTGGCGCCGTGCGCGAAGTTGAAGAGGCCGGAGGCGGAGTAGGACAGCACGAGGCCGGTCGCGAGCAGCGCGTACAGCGCGCCCGAGACCAGCCCGCTCAGGACGAAGCCCAGCAGGTCACCCACGTGGCGCGCCCCTCAGCCGAAGGGGATCGGCGGGTAGCACCTGAAGGGCACGGCCACCTCGTACCGCCCGTTCTTCAGCCGGACGAGCGCGCCGCAGCCGAAGCTCTCCTTCTTCCCCTTGGGCTCGGCGCGGTCGCCGACGAGCGTTCCGGTGTCGGAGAAGCCCTCGGCGGCCTTCTGGAAGGAGTCGACGGTGAGGTCCCTGCCCGCCTTCGCGGCGATGGAGAGGAAGAGGTCGGCACTCATGTAGCCCGTCATCATGTGCATGTTGAGGGGGACGTCCTTGCCGCCCGCGGCCTTCTTGATGTCGGCCTTGAACCGGCGCATGGCGGGGCTGTCGGACTCGAAGGGCTGGAACTGCAGGAGTACGTGCACCCCGTCGAGGGCCTGCTTCGTCGCGTCCTTCGCGAGCAGCCCGGGGTCGTAGTCCGTCGGGTCGGAGATGACGCCCTTGTAGCCGGACCGCTTGAGCGCGGTGAACAGGCCGATGTTGTACGGCGTCTGCATCACGGAGACCACGGCGTCGGGTGCGGCGCCGCCGGGGCCGGAGCGGAGGATCTCCTTGGTGTACGCCGACCAGTCGCTGGGCATCGAGGTCGCGGGCACCACGGCCTTGGCGTACGGGACCTGGAATCCGGCCGCCTTGAAGCCCCGGGTGAAGGTGCGGATGCCGAACTTGCCGGCGTCGTTGTCGCCGGCGATCAGCGCGACGGACTTGCCGCGGGCTCCGCCGAGGACGGCCGCGAGGCCCTCGGGCCAGGTCTGGTTGAGGGTGCCGCCGGGCATCGGGACGAGGCAGCCGTTGAAGCCGTAGAGGTGCGCGGGTCCGCAGAAGGAGGGGAGCGTGCCCCAGCCCACCGTGGGGACCTTCTGGGCGTCGAGGAAGTCGGCTCCCGCGAAGGTGACCGAGCTCATGGGCGAGACGGCGAAGACCTTGTCCTGCTGGACCAGCTTGCGGGCCGCCGCGAGGTTCCTGGCGGGGTCCTGGCCGTCGTCCTCGGCGCCCAGGTACTCGATCCTCCGTCCGTTGATGCCGCCCTCGGCGTTGGCCCGGTCGTAGCGGGCGCGCGCGCCGAGGTCGGTGTCCTTCTTGGAGTAGCCGCTGGCGGTCGTCATGGAGACGATGCCACCGACCCTGATCGTGTCGGCGGTGACTCCGCGTGCGGCGGAGGGTGTGCTTCCGCCGGTGGAGGCGGAGTTGCAGGCGGTGACGAGGAGCAGGGCGAAGGCGGCGGCGATGACGCGCAACGGTCGAGGCACGGGCGGATCCCTCCGTCGGGTGCCCGCATTCTGTGACCGGACTGATGAACCGTCAATAACTGATGCAGCGTCACTTGACGATACGTCAGGCGCGTGGGGCCTCCGTGAGGGACGGGCGGCGGGCGTAGGTGAAGAGGTGGTCCTCGGGGGCCGCGCGGTCGTCCTCCGGAGCGAAGACCGACAGCGCGTGGTGGAGCACCTCCAGGCCGCACTCCTCCCGCTGGAGCCGCAGGTACTCCTCCACCGAGAAGCTGGAGACCCTGACCGTGCGCTCCATCCAGACGATCTCCACGTCCTCCACGTCCGCGGGCACGGTCGCCGTCACCAGGAAGCCGCCCGGCGCCAGCCAGCCGGCCATGCGCCGCAGACTGGCCGCCGCCTCCGCGCGGCTCATCATCATCAGCGGGAAGAACGCGCACACCGCGTCGAAGTGGCCCTCCGGCGCTTCGAAGGCCCGCACGTCGCACTGCTCGAAGCGGGCCCCCGGCACCTGTGCCCGCGCGAGGGCGACCATCTCGCCCGACACGTCGATGCCGGTCACCTCGCAGCCGGCCCGCGTCAGGAGGTCGGCCACCGGCCGGCCGGTGCCGCTGCCGACGTCGAGGACCTTCGCCCCCGCGCCGAGCCGTGCGGTGAGCCACTCGATCGCCGCCAGCTGGGCCGGCAGCCGGACGAAGGCGCGTTCGTACTCGATCCCCAGGCCGTCGAACAGCTCCGCCGCCGTGACCGGCCGCCCCTTCGTGGCGTCGTGGTCCATTCCCAGTTCCTCTCCGTCGCGGGGTGCGTACCCGGGGTTCGTACCACAGCCGGGCCCCCGCCTCGCCGGCCTCCGGGGAATCACTCCCGCCCCAGCGCCTTGAACCCTGCGTGAGTACCTTCCCCGCCGGCATCCGCTTCTCCGTCCTCGACCGCTCCCGCACCCGGGAGGGCGAGGACGCTCCCCGGGCGCTGCGCGACACCGTGCGCCTGGCCCGGGAGGTGGAGGCCCTCGGCTACCACCGTTTCTGGGTGTCGGAGCACCACGGCGTGCCCGGCGTCGCCGGTTCCGCGCCCACGGTGCTCGCGGCCGCCGTCGCCGCCGCGACCTCCACGGTCCGTGTCGGTACGGGCGGGGTGATGCTCCCGAACCACCGGCCGCTGGTCGTGGCCGAGCAGTTCGGTGTGCTCGAGTCCCTCTTCCCGGGCCGGATCGACATGGGGATAGGCCGCTCGGTGGGCTTCACGGACGGCGTCCGCCGCGCGCTCGGCCGGGACAAGGACGACGCCGACCGGTTCGGGGAACAGCTCGCCGAGCTCCTCGGCTGGTTCACCGGCGAGCAGACGGCGCACCCGCAGGTGCACGCCCGGCCCGCCGAGGGCCTGCGGGTGCCGCCGTTCGTGCTCGCGACCGGGGAGGGCGCCGGGATCGCCGCGGAGGCCGGGCTGCCCCTGGTCATCGGTGACCTGCGCGGCCGGGACCGGCTCCTGAAGGCCGTCGACACGTACCGCGCCGCCTTCCGCCCGTCGCCGTGGGCCGCCGAGCCGTACGTGGCCGTCGCCGGGACGGTCGCGGTCGCCGCCACCGAGGCGGAGGCCCGGCGGCTGCTGATCCCGGAGGCCTGGTCGCTCGCGTACTCGCGGACCCGCGGCGTCTTCCCGCCGCTGGCCGCTCCCGAGCGGATCGAGGGGCTGCCGATGACGGAGAAGCAGCGCGGTTTCTACGAGGCGGGGCTGGACGGGCACGTGCACGGCACGGAGGAGCAGGTGGCGGAGGCGCTGGAGCGGGCGGTGAAGGAGACCGGGGCGCAGGAGGTACTGGTCACCACGAGCACGTACGACCGGGCGGCGCTGAGCGAGTCGTACCGTCGGCTGGCCCGGGCGGTCGGGCTGACACCGTCGGGGTCGGGCTGACACCGTCGGCCGGCCCGGGCGGTCGGGCTGACGCCGTCGGCTGCCCGAGGACGGGATCGATCAGGGCAAACGCGGACCATTCGATAAAGTCGCCCCATGCATGACACCCCCCACGATCCCTACGTCCGCGTCCGAGGTGCCCGGGAGCACAACCTCGCCGGGGTCGACGTCGACATCCCGCGTGACGCGCTCGTCGTGTTCACCGGGGTCTCCGGCTCCGGCAAGTCGTCGCTGGCCTTCGGGACGATCTACGCCGAGGCCCAGCGGCGGTACTTCGAGTCGGTGGCCCCGTACGCGCGGCGGCTGATCCACCAGGTGGGGGCTCCCGCGGTCGGCGAGATCACCGGGCTCCCGCCGGCGGTCTCCCTGGAGCAGCGCCGGTCCTCGCCGAACGCCCGCTCCTCCGTCGGTACGGTGACCACGCTGTCGAACTCCCTGCGGATGCTGTTCTCGCGGGCCGGGGACTATCCGGAGGGGGCGGAACGGCTCGACTCCGACGCCTTCTCCCCCAACACGGCGGCGGGGGCGTGCCCTTCCTGCCACGGGCTCGGACTCATCCACGACACCAGTGAGGAACTCCTCGTACCCGACCCCGACCTGTCGATCCGTCAGGGCGCCATCGCGGCGTGGCCCGGTGCCTGGCAGGGGAAGAACCTGCGGGACGTGCTCGACACCCTCGGACACGACGTCGACCGGCCGTGGCGGGAGCTCGACGCGAAGGACAGGGAGTGGATCCTCTTCACGGACGAGCAGCCGGTCGTCACCGTGCACCCGGTGCGGGAGGCGGACCGCATCCAACGCCCCTACCAGGGCACGTACATGAGTGCGCGCCGCTATGTCCTGCGGACCTTCTCCGACTCGAAGAGCCCGACGCTGCGCGCGAAGGCGGAGCGTTTCCTGACCAGCTCGTCCTGTCCGGCCTGCGGCGGCGGACGGCTGCGGCCCGAGGCGCTCGCGGTCACCTTCGCCGGCCGGAACGTCGCCGAGCTGGCCGCCCTGCCGCTCACCGCCCTGTCGGGCCTTCTCTCGACGGTCGCGGCGACGGCCCCGGACACCTCGGAGACGGCGCGGGTCCTCACCGAGGACCTCGTCGCCCGCATCGGCACGGTCACCGAGCTCGGCCTCGGCTACCTCAGCCTGGACCGCGCCACCCCCACGCTCTCCAACGGCGAGCTCCAGCGGCTGCGGCTCGCGACCCAGCTGCGTTCCGGCCTCTTCGGCGTGGTGTACGTGCTGGACGAGCCGTCCGCAGGGCTGCACCCGGCCGACACCGAGGCCCTGCTCGTGGTCCTCGACCGGCTCAAGGCCGCCGGGAACTCGGTGTTCGTCGTCGAGCACCACCTCGACGTCGTCCGGCACGCCGACTGGCTCGTGGACGTCGGCCCGCGCGCCGGCGTGCACGGCGGGCGGGTACTGCACAGCGGCCCGCCGGAGGAGCTGGCCGGCGTCGAGGCGTCCGCGACCCGGCGGTTCCTCTTCGACCGGGCGCCCGCGCCCGGTCGGTCGGTGCGCGAACCGGCGCGCTGGCTGCGCCCCGGGCCGGTCACCCTGCACAACCTGCGGGCGGTGGACGCGGCCTTCCCCGTCGGCGTCCTCACGGCCGTGACGGGCGTCTCGGGCTCCGGCAAGTCGACGCTCGTCAGTGCGCTGACCGACGAAGTTCCCGGAGTGGGACGCCTGGTGACGGTGGATCAGCGGCCGATCGGCCGTACACCGCGCTCCAACCTCGCCACGTACACCGGGCTCTTCGACGTCGTGCGCAGGCTCTTCACGGAGACCGAGGAGGCCAGGGCGCGCGGGTACAAGGCGGGCCGGTTCTCCTTCAACGTGCCCGGGGGCCGCTGCGAGACCTGCCAGGGCGAGGGCTTCGTCTCGGTGGAGCTCCTCTTCCTGCCCAGTACGTACGCGCCCTGCCCCGACTGCCACGGCGCCCGCTACAACCCCGAGACGCTCCAGGTGCGGCTGCGCGGCCTCACCATCGCCGAGGTCCTCGATCTGACCGTGGAGTCCGCAGCCGCCTTCTTCGACGACACCCCCGCCGCGGCCCGGAGCCTGGGCGCCCTGCTCGACGTGGGCCTGGGCTATCTGCGGCTCGGGCAGCCCGCCACCGAGCTCTCCGGCGGCGAGGCGCAGCGCATCAAGCTCGCCTCGGAGCTCCAGCGGCCGCGCGGCGCCCACACCCTCTACGTCCTGGACGAGCCGACGACCGGGCTGCACCCGGCCGACGTGGAGGTCCTGATGCGCCAGCTCCACGGTCTCGTGGACGCCGGGCACTCGGTGGTCGTGGTCGAGCACGACATGGACGTCGTCGCCACCGCCGACTGGGTCCTCGACCTGGGCCCCGGCGGCGGCGACCAGGGCGGCCGGGTGGTGGCGGCGGGCCCGCCGGACCGGGTGGCGCGGGCGGCGGACAGCCGCACCGCGCCGTATCTGGCCCGGGCGCTGGGGTTCGGCGAGCGGCGCTGAACCCGCCCCCGTCCTAAGATCAGGCGCCGAACCCGCCCCCCTGGAATCAGGCGCTGGACCTGCTGCCCCCCTCCCTGGAATCAGGCGCCGAACCCCGGCCTCCCCTGGGCCCTCCGGATCAGGCCGCCGTGTCGAAGGTGTAGTGGCGGGTGTGGTCCAGCATGTCCGCCGGGGTCACGTCGTTCCACGGGCGCATGGTGTCGCGGAGGTCGACGACGTTCGGGGTTCCGGCGGCCGGCAGGTACGTCGACCGGGGGTGCCGGGCCTGCCAGTCGGCCCACAGCTTGTCCACGAAGGCGTGGTGCAGCCAGAACACGGGGTCGTTCGGGGAGACTCCGGTGCCCATCTGGCCGCCGACCCAGACGTGGACGCGGTTGTGGAGGTTCACCCCGCGCCAGCCCTCCAGGTGGTTGCGGAAGCCGTCCGAGGAGCTGTTCCAGGGGGCCGTGTCGTACGTCTCCATGGCGAGGACCGAGTCCACCTCGGCCCGGGTGGGCAGCTGGCGGCCGCCGGCGCCGAGGTCGCGCCGGAGGTAGTCGCGTCCGTCGACGCGGACGTTGATCGTCCAGCGGTTCCCGGTGCGGGCGAACGGGCCGTCCGTCACCTGCCCGTCGCGGGCCCGGCCGGTGCCGCCGAGGAAGTCGGGGGCCCAGAGCGAGGAGCGGGAGGTGCGGTCGGCCGTCCAGTCCCAGTACGGGAGGGTGACGGTCGGGTCGACGGACTTCAGCGCGTCCTCGAACTGTATGAGGAAGCGGCGGTGCCAGGGCAGGAACGAGGGCGAACGGTGGCCGACCCGGTCGCCGCTGTCGGTGTCGCTCATGATGAAGGCGTTGTGGGTGGTGACGAAGGTGTCGTACCGCCCGGAGCGCTTGAGCTCCAGGAGGGCGTCGACGAAGCGCCGCTTCTCGTCGGCGGTGAGGGTGGCCTGGTTCTTGCGTACGGTCATGGTGGTGCGGCTCCTGGCCCTGATCAGCTGAGGGTGAGGGGGACGAGCGGGGCGCCCTGGAGTTCCCGGACGGCCGCGCGGGCCACCGCCCTGGGCGTGGCGACGGGCTCGTAGTGGTTGATCACGCTGATCCAGGTGCCGTCGGCGTTCCGCATGACGTGCAGTTCCTCGCCGTCGATCGTCACGGAGTAGCCGCCTCCGTGGTGTCCCCCGTGATGGCCGCTGCCGTGCGAGGGCCCGCCCTGGATGCGGCGGCCCTGGTAGACCTCGTCGAACGGCTCCGGGGCGGTGGCCGTGGGAGCGGCGGCCCGGGGAGCGGCGGCGGCCGGGCCTGCCAGGGCGAGGCCCGCGGCGGCGCCTGCCGCGCCGGCCGCGACGCCGAGGGCCCGACGGCGGGTGATGCTGGACATGAAACCCCCAAATGGTCGGTGCGACCGGAGGGTTCGGTCAGGTGCCCCCCGGCGGTACTCATCAGTACCCGGGGGTGTCGGCGCGGCGGAAATCGCCGGAGGCCGGTTGGCCGCGAAGTGGACAACATGCCACGGTAAGTACAGTTTTGAACGGAGTTGATCTTGCTGTCGGGGCGGACAGGAGCACCCCGGAGCGAAGATCCTACGGAGAAAGTGATCGTTCCGTGAATGATCTTCGGCGCCGGGGTGCGGGGGGTGGCGGAGCCCACGCCGCCAGAGTGTCCGGAATCCGATCAGCTCCGGGGGGCCTTGCGCCGCGCCCGCAGCCACTCCCTGTTCATCGCCGCGATCGACGGGAGCGGGATGCCCTTCGGGCAGGCCGTGGCGCACTCGCCCGTCAGGGTGCAGCCGCCGAAGCCCTCGGCGTCCATCTGGGCCACCATGTCGAGGACCCGGGTCTCGCGTTCCGGGGAGCCCTGGGGCAGGACGTTCAGGTGGTTGATCTTGGCGGAGGTGAAGAGCATCGCCGAGCCGTTGGGGCAGGCGGCGACGCACGCGCCGCAGCCGATGCACTCGGCGTGCTCGAAGGCCGAGTCGGCGTCCGCCTTGGGGACGGGGGTTGCGTGGGCCTCGGGGGCGGCGCCGGTGGGCGCGGTGATGTAGCCGCCGGCCTGGATGACGCGGTCGAAGGCGGAGCGGTCGACCACCAGGTCCTTGACGACGGGGAAGGCGGACGCGCGCCAGGGTTCGACGTCGATGGTGTCGCCGTCGCGGAAGGAGCGCATGTGGAGCTGGCAGGTGGTGGTGCGCTCCGGCCCGTGCGCGTCGCCGTTGATGACGAGGCTGCACGCGCCGCAGATGCCCTCGCGGCAGTCGTGGTCGAAGGCCACGGGGTCCTCGCCGCGCAGGATGAGGTCCTCGTTGAGGGTGTCGAGCATCTCCAGGAAGGACATGTCGGGAGAGACCCCGTCCACCTCGTAGGTGGCCATGGCACCCTCGGTGCCGGCGTTCTTCTGGCGCCAGACGCGCAGGTTGAGCCTCATGCGTAGCTCCGCTGGGTGGGGTGGACGTACTCGAAGGCGAGGTCCTCCTTGTGGAGGACGGGGGAAGAGCCCGTGAACTCCCAGGCCGCCGCGTACGCGAACTCCTCGTCGCGGCGGGCGGCTTCGCCGTCCGGCGTCTGGGACTCCTCGCGGAAGTGGCCGCCGCAGGACTCGGCGCGGTGGAGCGCGTCGAGGCACATGAGCTCGGCGAGTTCCAGGTAGTCGACGATCCGGTTGGCCTTCTCCAGGGACTGGTTGAACTCCTCGCCGGTGCCGGGGACCTTGATGCGGCGCCAGAACTCCTCGCGGATCTCGGGGATGCGGCGCAGGGCCTCGCTCAGGCCCTCCTCGGTACGGGCCATGCCGCAGTACTCCCACATGAGTTCGCCGAGTTCGCGGTGGAAGGAGTCGGGGGTGCGGTCGCCGTCGACGGAGAGGAGGAGGTGGAGGCGGTCCTCGGTCTCGGCGAGGACCTCGCGGACCACCGGGTGGTCGTCGGTGACGGGTTCGCCGTGCGGATGGCGGGCGAGGTAGTCGTTGATGGTGGCGGGCAGGACGAAGTAGCCGTCGGCGAGGCCCTGCATGAGGGCCGAGGCGCCGAGCCGGTTGGCGCCGTGGTCGGAGAAGTTGGCCTCGCCGATGGCGAAGAGGCCGGGGACGGTGGTCTGGAGGTCGTAGTCGACCCACAGTCCGCCCATCGTGTAGTGCACGGCGGGGTAGATCCGCATGGGGACCTCGTACGGGTCTTCCGCGGTGATCCGCGCGTACATGTCGAAGAGGTTGCCGTACTTCGCCTCGACGGCCTTGCGGCCCATCCGGCGGATCGCGTCTGCGAAGTCGAGGTACACGCCCTGCCCGCCGGGGCCCACTCCCCTGCCCTCGTCGCAGACGTTCTTCGCGGCGCGGGAGGCGATGTCGCGGGGGACGAGGTTGCCGAAGGAGGGGTAGATCCGCTCCAGGTAGTAGTCGCGCTCGTCCTCGGGGATCTCGGCGGCGGGCCGGGTGTCGCCCTTCACCTTCGGGACCCAGATGCGGCCGTCGTTGCGCAGCGACTCGCTCATCAGGGTCAGCTTCGACTGGTGGTCGCCGGTGCGCGGGATGCAGGTGGGGTGGATCTGGGTGAAGCAGGGGTTGGCGAAGTACGCGCCGCGGCGGTGGGCCCGCCAGACGGCCGTGGCGTTGGAGTTCATGGCGTTCGTCGACAGGTAGAAGACGTTGCCGTAGCCGCCGCTGGCGAGGACGACGGCGTCCGCGTAGTGGGTGGAGATCTCGCCCGTGATCAGGTCGCGGGCGACGATGCCGCGGGCCCGCCCGTCGACGACGATCAGGTCGAGCATCTCCGTACGGGCGTGCATCTCGACGTTTCCGGCGGCGATCTGCCTCGACAGCGCCTGGTAGGCGCCGAGGAGGAGCTGCTGGCCGGTCTGGCCGCGGGCGTAGAAGGTGCGGGAGACCTGGACGCCGCCGAAGGATCGGGTGTCGAGCAGGCCGCCGTACTCGCGGGCGAAGGGGACGCCCTGGGCGACGCACTGGTCGATGATCTCGACGGAGATCTGGGCGAGGCGGTGGACGTTGGACTCGCGGGCCCGGAAGTCGCCGCCCTTGACGGTGTCGTAGAAGAGCCGGTGGATCGAGTCGCCGTCGTTGCGGTAGTTCTTGGCGGCGTTGATGCCGCCCTGGGCGGCGATGGAATGGGCGCGGCGCGGGGAGTCCTGGAAGCAGAACTGGACGACGTGGTAGCCCTGTTCGGCGAGGGTGGCGCCGGCCGAGCCGCCGGCGAGGCCGGTGCCGACGACGATGATCCGGTGCTTGCGCCGGTTGGCGGGGTTGACCAGCCTGGCCTGGAAGCGGCGGGTGTCCCAGCGTTCGGCGATGGGCCCCGAGGGCGCCTTGGTGTCGGCGATCGGCTCGCCGGTGACGTATCCGAGAGCACTCATGTCAGCTCACCACTCCGGTCATGACGGCGACGGGGACGGAGACGAAGCCCGCGGTCAGGACGAGCGCGAGGGTGTCGGCGAGGGCCTTGAGGAGGCGCTCGCGGCGGGCGTTGCCGACGCCCAGGGTCTGGGCGGCGCTCCAGAAGCCGTGGCGGACATGGAGGCCGAGGGCGAGCATGGCGACGATGTAGACGACGTTGCCGTACCAGGTGGAGAAGGTGTCGACGACGTTCTGGTACGGCTTGCCCTCCTCGAAGCCGCCGGGGTGGACGGTGCCGGTGGTCAGGTCGAGGACGTGCCAGACGATGAACAGGCCGAGGATGATCCCGCCCCAGCGCATGGTGCGGGTGGCGTACGAGGAGCGCTTGCGGCGGTGGACGTACGCGGTGGGGCGGGCCTTCAGGTCGCGCCTGCTGAGCTGGTACGCGGAGACGGCGTGGGCGACGACGGCGGCGAGGAGCGCGATCCGGACGAGCCAGAGGGCCCACTCGTGGTGCAGGACGGGGGCGCCCATGACGCGCAGCCAGTGGCCGTAGGCGTTGAACTCCTCCGGACCGAAGAAGACCTTGAGGTTGCCGGCGACGTGGGCGACGAGATAGCCGAGCATGACGAGCCCGCTGACGGCCATGACCGTCTTCTTGCCGAGGGTCGACGACCAGAATCCGCGGGAGGGTGTGGGGGACGGCGGGCGGGCGGCCGTCCGGTCCCTCGTGGGTGCCAGAGCCATGTGCTCGACGCTAGGGCCGAAGGGCCCGAGAGGTCCAAGACATGGTCCGGCTGATCTCCATAGGCTGTACCTATTCACATCCCCTACGCTGGGAGCATGCAGTTCCAGCAGCTCCTCTACTTCGTCGCCGTCGCCGAGACCCGGCACTTCACCCGGGCCGCCGAGCGCGTGCACGTCTCGCAGCCCTCGCTGTCGCAGCAGATCAAGGCCCTGGAGCAGGAGTTGGGCGCGGAGCTGTTCAGCCGGGCCCGGGGGAACATCACCCTCACCGACGCCGGCGAGGCCCTGCTGCCGCTCGCGCGCCGGATCCTCGCCGACACGGAGACGGCCCGCCTGGAGGTGCAGGAGCTGGCCCAGCTCAAGCGGGGCCGGGTGCGGCTCGGAGCGACGCCGAGCCTGTGCACGGGACTCCTCCCGGACGTGCTGCGCTCCTTCCACGACCTCCACCCGGGGATCGAGCTCCTGATCGAGGAGGGCGGCTCGCACGATCTCGTACGGGAGCTGGCGCGCGGGGCACTCGACCTGGCCCTGGTCGTGCTCCCCCTCCCCTCCCCCTCGCCCGCCCTGACGACGGTCGAGCTGCTCCGGGAGGACCTGGTGGTGGTCTCCGCGGCCTCGGAGCCGGCGCCGCGCCGGCCGGTGCGGATCAAGGACCTGCGGGACCAGCCCCTCGTGATGTTCCGGCACGGCTACGACCTGCGGGAACTGACCGTGGCGGCCTGCCGGGCGGAGGGCTTCGAGCCCACGTTCACCGTCGAGGGCGGAGAGCTGGACGCGGTGCTCGGCTTCGTACGGGCGGGACTCGGGCTCGCGGTCGTCCCGGCGATGGTCGCGGCGCGCGCGGGCCGGGACCTCAGGGTGACGGCCCTGGCCCGGCCGGGTCTGCGGCGGACGATCGCGCTGGCGCACCGCAGCGACGTGGCGCCCCCGAGGGCGGCCCGGGAGCTCCAGAGGCTGCTGATGGCGACCCGCCGGAGCGTGTGAGACGGACGGGGCTGTGGCGCTCCCGCCGCTGACCGTGGTCAGCGGCCGGTCGTACGGACCAGGGCGACGGCCTCGTCCGTGCGGCCCGCCCCGCAGACACGGAGGATCTCGGCGAGGCCGGGATGAGCGGCGTCGAGGAGCTCAGCCGCCGCGAGGATGTCGACGGCGCCCGCACGGCTGGTGAGCAGGTCGCGCAGGCGCAGGGCGAAGTGCAGGTCGGGGTCGGGGTCGGCCGAAGGGTCCTCGGTCTCGTGGTGCGGGAGCACGGCCGCGCCCATCGAGTCCTGGCCCGGCGTCCTGCTGGTACGGATCTCCGCGAGGACCCCGGGGGCGTCCCCGGCCGGTACGGTGCCGGCCCGGACCTCCTGGGCGAGGTGGAGGACGGCGGAGAGGCGGGCCGCCGCGTCGGGGTTGGCGATCCGGGCGCGCCGGCCCCGCATGGCGAGGCTGAGCATGGCGGGCGAGATGCCCAGGGTCTCGGCGAGCCCGGACTGGGTCATTCCGAAGCGCTCGCAGAGGTCCCGGCACAGCTCGCCGAGCGGAGCTCCGTACCACTGGCGCTGGAGTTCCTGATTGCGGGCGATGGCGGTCGCGTCCATGAGATGGACGCTAGGCCGCCGGATTGACACTTGTCAAAGGAAGTTTTCCTATGTCAATCTCCCCGTCGGAAGGCACGACCTCACCCACCCTCACTGATGGGACGTCACCATGCCCTGGAAGCGCAGCACTTCGCTTGTCGCCGTCGTCGCCCTGTCCGTCCTCGGGCTGACCGCCTGCGGGTCGGACGGCGACGCCAAGGGGGGTGGCGCCGCCACCGCCACCGCGACCACTCAGGCGCCGGCGGACGGCGGGGCCGCGTCCCCCACCACGGACGCGCCTGCCACGGGCGGCGTGAAGAAGCCCGACGACCTGCCCGCCGGCCTGCCGCTCCCGTCCGGGGAGCTGACCTCCGTGACCGGCAGCAAGGGCGCCTACGTCCTGACCTTCAGCGCCCAGGACCCGAAGGCCGTCGTCGCCGAGTACCGCAAGGCGCTGGAAGGCGCGCAGTACACGGTGGTGGACATCGCCGGCGTCTTCACCGCCACCTCGGACAAGACGTCCGTCTCGGTCGCCACCAGCGCGGACACCGTCGTCCTGACGCTGGCCACGCTCTGACGCCACCCGCCGCTGTGGGCATGCGCTCCGCCGGGGCGATGGGGGTCCCCCCAGCGGGACGATTGCCCACACGGGGTGCGCCGCGAGGGAGCCGTCCAGCCCGCTGCTCACGGCGGGCGGGACGGGCCCTCGCGAGTCACACCGCGTCCGCCAGCAACAGCGAGTGGATGCGGTCCGGCGCCCCCGGTCGGGCGTAGTACCAGCCCTGGGCCGTGTCGCAGCCCAGGTCGCGGAGCTGGCGGGCCTGGGCGCCCGTTTCCACGCCCTCGACCGTGACCGCCAGTTCGAGGCTGTGCGCCAGCGAGACGATCCCCTCGACGATCTTGAGGTCGACCGGGTCCACCGGGTGCTGCTGCATGCCCCGGGTGAAGGACCGGTCCAGTTTCAGGACGCTCACCGGCAGCCGACGGAGGTTGGCGAGGTTCGAGTAGCCCGTGCCGAAGTCGTCGAGCGCGATGTCCACGCCCATCTCGGCGAGCTGCCGCAGCGGCTTGAGGAGGTCCTCGTCGGCGCCGATCAGGGCCGACTCGGTCACCTCCAGGCACAGCGCGCCCGGTTCGAGGCCGGAGCGCTCCAGTACGTCGACCGTGTCGGCGACCAGGCGCGGGTGGTGGAGCTGCGTCGGCGAGAGGTTGACGTTGATGCGGAGCGGGCCGCCGTCGGAGTGCCGGGTCTGCCAGAAGCGGGCCTGGCGCACGGCCTCCTGGAGCACCCAGCGGCCGAGGGGCACGATGAGCCCCGTGTCCTCGGCGAGCGGGATGAAGCGGTCCGGGCCGAGGACGCCGTGCTGCGGGTGGCACCAGCGGACGAGCGCCTCCGCGCCGTGCACGCTGCCGTCGTCGAGGTGGACGAGCGGCTGGTACTCGATGAAGAACTCACCGCGCTCCAGGGCCGTCGGCAGGGCCGTGGTGAGCCCGTGCCGCGTGATGGCACGGGCGTCGGCCTCGGGGTCGGCGAGTTCGAAGCGGTTGCCGCCCGCCGACTTGGCCCGGTACATCGTGATGTCCGCGCTGCGGAGCACCTCGGCCGGGGTCCGCTCCCCCGCCGGGCCCTCGACGACGCCGAGGCTGCCGCGCACGGTGAGCTCGCGGCCGTCGATGCGCAGGGGCGTGGCGAGGGCGGCGAGGATGCGGTCGGCGAGTTCGGTGACGTCCCGCTGGCCGCCCGCGCCGGTGGTGAGGGCGACGAACTCGTCGCCGCCGAGCCGGGCGACCATCTCCCCGGCCCCGGTGACGCAGCTCTGCAGCCGGTCGGCGACCTCGACGAGCAGCCGGTCGCCGGTGGAGTGGCCGAGGCTGTCGTTGATGACCTTGAAGCCGTCGAGGTCGAGGTAGCAGAGGCCGAAGCGGGCGTTCTCGCCGGGGGCGAGGGCCTTCTCCAGGCGTTCGAAGAACAGGGTCCGGTTGGGCAGTCCGGTGAGCGCGTCGTGGGTGGCCTCGTACCGCAGGCGCAGATGGAGCAGGCGCCGTTCGGTGGTGTCCTCCATGAGGGCCAGCTGGTACTGCGGGCGGCCTTCGGCGTCCCGGAGGAGCGAGACGGTGAGGTTGGTCCAGAGAACCGTTCCGTCACCGCGGTAGTACGGCTTCTCGACGCGGTAGTGCTCGCGCTCGCCGCGGACCAGCTCCTCGTACAGCTTCCAGACGTGCGGCCCGTCCTCCGGGTGGACCCACTCGGAGACGTTCCGGCTGCGCACCTGTCCCTCCATCCCGCCGAACATGCGGGTGAGGGTCTCGTTGACCTCCAGGACGTTGCCGTCGAGGTCGGCGATGCCGATGCCGATCGCCGCACCGTCGAAGACCGCGCGGAAGCGGCTCTCGGTGGCGTGCAGGGCGATCTCGGCGGCGCTGCGGGCGGCGAGCGCGGAGCGGGCGATGGCCTCCTGCTCGGTGAGGGTCCGCTCGCGCAGGGCCCCCGCGTAGCCGGTGGCCATGGCGTGCTGGAGCCGGGCGCAGCGGGCCCGCAGCTCCTCGGCGGGCAGGTCCGACTCCGTACCGCAGTAGAGCACCAGGTACGAGTCGACGACGCCGAGGCTGCGGCCGAGCGCGTCCGGGTCGGTGCAGTGGGCGGCGACGAGGGCCGCGCCGGCGCGCTGGGCCGGTGCCGTGTCGAAGGGGCGGGCGTGCAGGGCGTCGCACAGGGTGCGGGCCAGCGGCAGCAGATGCCCCTCGAACTCGGCGCGGGTCAGCGAGGTGGCGGTGACGGGGAAGATCGCGCGGCTCCAGATGGTGACGAACCGCCTGAGTCTGTCCTCCGGGCCGTCGGCTTCGGCGACGGCGCCGGACGGCTGCGACGGGACCTTCACGCCTTGCGCCCCACCCCTGCGAACCCGGAGAAGGCGTACGGATCCTCCTCCTCGACCGGACCGTCCGGCCGCCACAGCGGCATCGGGACGAGTCCGGGCTCGATCAGTTCGGTGCCCTCGAAGAAGCGGCTGATCTCCTCGCTCGACCGCATCACCAGGGGGTTGCGGATGTCGCGGTAGACCCCGACGGCGCCGCCTGCCGTCTCCTCGGAGAGCGGGATGCCCTCGTACGAGGCGTGGGTGAGGACGAGGAGGCTGCCGGGGGCGAGGGCGTCGATCAGCTCGGCGACGGCCTCGCCCGGGCGGTCCTGGTCCTCCAGGAAGTGCAGCACGGCGACGAGGAGCAGGGCCACCGGCCGGTCCAGGTCGAGGAGTCGGCTCACCTCGGGGCTCTGGAGGATGTCGGCCGGCTTGCGCAGGTCGGCGGAGACGACCGCCGCGCTGCCGGCGCCGTCCAGGACGGCGCGGCTGTGGGCGACGGCGACGGGGTCGTGGTCGACGTAGACGATCCGGGCGGCGGGGTCGGCGGCCAGGGCGACCTCGTGCACGTTGCCGAAGGTGGGTATGCCGGAGCCGATGTCGAGGAACTGGGTGACGTCGTTGTCAACGGCGTGGCGGACGGCGCGCCGCATGAAGGCACGGTTCGCCTGCATGATCTTGGGCAGGCCAGGCATGAACTCCATGGCCTTGCGCGCCGCTTCCCGGTCCACTTCGAAATTGTGCGAGCCGCCCAGATAGAAGTCGTACATACGGGACACGCTCGGTACCGAAATGTCGATACCGGGCGGAGCCCAGGCGGGACGCTCCATCAATGTCTCCAACAAGTCGCCATGGGGGATGCGGCCAGGTGTTCGCGGCCGGTGTTCGAGGTGAGGCTACTGATCGCCCGCCGGGAGAGCGAGTAGAAACGGAAATTCGCGGTCCGTTCTTGGTCACACGCCATTGGCACGTGCTCTTGGAACGCAGAGTTCACGCCTTCAGGCTGTGCAAATTCACGTGCATATGATCGTGCGTCGGTTCCCGCGACGGTGCCGGTCGCACCCGGTGGAGCGCCAGACCCTGCCCGTAGCTCGGCTGTTGCCGTCCTCGGGGCCCGGTCGCCGGTGCAGGATGCCCTGTTGGCCGTCCCCTCCGACAGGGCGACAACCGGACACTTCTTGCCCGGGAGGCCGGAAGGGACCGTGTCGGCCACCCGTCCGGAATCATCCCGCCCGGCAATAACGGGCATTGCGCCGAATCCGTCACCGACACCTGGCGAAACGTCAAGCCCACACATCCGGAGATCCCCTCCATCTGGCGAATCCCGCCCGAATCCGCCCGCGCACGCCCCCGCTGTGATCAAGCTCGACGGCGTGTCTCTGTACGGATCACTCCTCGCGCGGCCCCTGGCGGCCCTCGGGCTCGTGTGGCTGCTCGCCGCACCGGCGCCCGCGTCCGCCGACGCCTGCGCCTACGCCTCGACCGACTCGGGCGGTTCACAGATCGCCGTCGCGGTGGCCGGCGACGGCCACCACGACGGCGACGACGACGGGAACAGCGACGGGAAGGGGAACGCCGGCGGGAAGGGCCACGGCAAGGGCAAGGGCCACGAGCACCACGGGAACGGCAAGGGCAAGGGTCACGAGCACCACCACCACCACCCGAAGCCCTGTGACCCCGAGCCGCCCCCGCCGTGCCCGACGCCCACGCCGACGCCCACGCCCTCACCGACGCCGACGCCCGAGCCCCCCAAGCCGTCCCCGTCCCCCAAGCCGACCCCGAAGCCGGAGCCGCCCCCGCCGCCCAGGCCCGAGCCGGCTCCGCCCCGGCCCACGCCGAAGCCGCCGGCCGCCCGGCCCGCACCCCGCCCGGAGCCGCCGTCCCCCGCGCCTCCGACGACCAGGCCTCCGGAGCCCGCGGCCGCACCGCCGGCCCCGCCGTCCCCGACTCCCACCGTCCGGCCGCGACCGTCGGCCCCCGTGGCGCTGCCCGGCTACCGCGCGGCGACGCACACCAAGAAGCAGGGGGGCACGTCCGTCGTCACGGCGACGCTGATGATCACCGCGCCCGCCGTGCTCGCGACGGCGATCCTGCGCCCGCGCTCCAAGTGACGCGCCGTCCCCCTCATCCACCGACCCTCTGAATCCCGCCGGAGGAATCCATGTCCGAATGGCTTGTTCTCTCCCTCGCGATGGCCGCGGCCTGCGCCGTCGTGCTCACCATCGTCGTCATCAACAACCGCCGGATCCCCGAGGACGACGACCCCAGCGAGACCCCTGACGTCATCGAGTACATGACGATGATGATCGGCGTGATCTACGCGATCGTCCTCGGTCTGGCCATCGCCGGTGTCTGGGAGGCCCGCGGCGCCGCCCAGGAGACCGTGCGGCAGGAGGCCCAGGCGATGCACGAGATCTCGGCGCGCGCCGAGGTCTACCCGCAGGACGTCCGCGCCAGGATCCGCGCCGACGTCGACGCGTACGTCTCGTACGTGGTGCACGACGAGTGGACGTACATGGCCGAGAAGGGCGAGCTCAGCGACGAGGGCACCGCGCTCCTGGAGAAGGTGCGGCGCAGCGTCACCGACTACCAGCCGGCCAACGACTTCGAGGGGCAGGCGTACCAGCCCCTGGTGGACCAGGTGGCCCTGGCCGACGACGCCCGCGGGGCACGCGGGCAGAGCGCGGGGGAGACGATGCCGGGGGTCGTCTGGTTCGGTCTGATCATCGGGGCCCTGGTGACGGTCGGCCTCATCTTCACGCTGCAGATCCGCAGGACCGGCCGGGAGCTGCTGCTCGCCGGGCTGTTCAGCGTGCTGATCGCCTTCCTGCTGTTCCTCATCTGGGACTTCGACGCGCCGTTCGGCCGGGGCATCTCGGCGACCGCCGCGCCGTTCACCGATCTGTTCCCGCAGCTCACACGGTGAGTCCGCGCGTGCGAGTGGGCCACCCGGGGGACATCGGTGCCCCATTCGCACCTCTGGGATCGCGGCTGTGGTAGTGCGCTCCTAGCGTTTCCGGCATCGAGGTGCGTGGTCCTTCGCGGGAACCCCCTTCCGCGGCTGCCCCTCGGGACCCGGAGGATTCCCCATGCGCGCGATACGTGCCGCATCCACTGCCCTGTTGGGGGCGGCCGCCATCGCCCTGGCCGCCCCCGCCGCCCTCGCGGCGGACGGTGCTCCCGCGACCGCCCCGCGGGCACCCAGGGCCAAGGCACCGGGCGATTTCGTCGTGTCGCCCTCGGTCGTCGCCCCGGGCGGCCGGCTGACGCTGAGCGCCCCCGGCTGCGCCAGTACGGCGACGGCCTCGGCCGGCATCTTCGACACCGTCACCATCGCACCGGGGGCGACGGCGTCCGCCACCGTGGACGCGGACGCCAAGCGCGGCGCCGTCTACACGGTGCTCTTCAACTGCACGGGCGGCGTGCAGGACACCGTCGCCCTCACCATCAGCGGTTCCCCCTCCGCCACTCCGACGATCAGCGCCACGATCCTCACTCCGCCGCGCGGGGTGCGGGGCGGTATGGGCGGCTCGATGGCACCCACCGGCACCGAGATCGCCGTCGGCGGCGCGCTGGTGGTCCTCGCGGCGGCCGGCGGCGGCGTCTACGCGGTCCGTCGCCGCTCCGGCGCCGGCCGGCGTCACTGAGCGGACGCCATGGCCCGGAGCGGCGCGCCGCGTCCCAGGACGCCCGTCGCCCCCGGGTCCCGGCAGGGACTCGGGGGCGACGGGCACAGCGGGCCGACCGGGAGGTTCGGCCGGTCAGACTCCTGCGCCGGTCACACGCCGGCGGCGGGCGATGAAGAGACCGCCGCCGAGCGCGGCCGCGGCGACGAGCGAACCGCCGACCGCCATCTCGGTGGAGCTCGGGGCCATCGAACCGCCGAGACCGCCGGCCGCGCCCTGGCCGGGGATGACCCGGAACGACTGCGTGAGCGTACGGCCGTTGCACTGGACGGCCAGGTTGTACTGGCCGGGCGTGGCGTTGTTGAAGATGCGGACGGTGACGGTGGACACCCCGTTCACGGCGGCGGGCAGCGTGGCCGTCGCGAAGGCGTTGGACGTGACCGTGCCACCGGCGCAGCCGCGGACGGTGATCGTGAGGAGCGCGCCCTGGTGGACCGCGAAGGGGGACACCGTGACGCCGTTGGAGTTGTCTCCGCCCCGCTCGGCCTGGAAAGGGCTGACGGTCACGCTGCTGGGCCCGTTGGTGGCGGTGGCGAGGGGGGCCGCGAGTCCGAGCGCCGCGAGCGCGGTCGCCGTCACCGCCAGAGTGCGTGCAGCACGCATGGTTGAACCTCCAGTGGAAGACGCCCCGAAGCGGTGCTCCGGAAGTTTCGACGAGTGCGCCTTCCATGACGAACCATCACAAACCGGTGCGAGCCGTGCATGTCGGCACTGGGCCACCCCGGTGAGCCGACACGCCGGGGACGAGTCCCTCTGAGGCGACGGAAGCGCAGGTCAGAGCGGTCCGGGGTGCTTATCTGACGATTACTCGGATGGGTCAGCCGGACTGTCACCCACCTGCCCGGCGCGACCCCTTCGCCGAGGCGCGCCGCCGTATGTCCCCGTGCCCGGGGCCCGGACACACGTCCGGCGGCGGCCCCCACCCGTTCGCGCCGTCCGGCGCGACGGCCCGTGCGACCGCCCTTACCGTTCTGACGACGCCGAGAAGGGAGAACCATGCCCCCGAAGGACTTCCGCGTCTTCGAGCGCAGGAGACGCCAACCCTGGGGCGTCCTGGCCCTCGCCATGCTGTCCGGGCTCGCGATGATGCGCAACGGCGTGGACATCGCCCAGGGGCCGCCGCAGCCCGCCGCGGCGGCCCGGCCGGTGGCACGCCCGGTGGCCCCGCCGCCAGCCGCCAGTACGGGTCTCGAACCGCTGCCCTACGCCCCCGCGTCCCGCATCAAGATCCCGGCGATCCAGGTGGCGGCCCCCATCATGGACGTGGGCCTGGACGAGAGCGGCTGGGTGGCGGCCCCGCCCCCGGAGGATCCCAACCTCGCCGGCTGGTACCAGAACGGAATCGCGCCCGGCCAGCGCGGCACCTCCGTCATCGTGGGCCACGTCGACAACACGAAGGGTCCGGCGGTCTTCTACGGCCTCGGCTCCCTCCAGAAGGGCCAGCACATCGAGGTCGAGCGGTACGACGGCCGGGTGGCGGTCTTCGAGATCTACGGCGTCGAGGTGTACGCCAAGGACAACTTCCCCGGGGTGCAGGTGTACGCCGACAACGGCGAGCCGGAGCTGCGGGTGATCACCTGCGGCGGCGGCTACACGCGCGCGCGGGGGTACGACGGGAACGTCGTCGTCTACGCGCGCATGGTCGGGTCCCGCTAGCCGGCCGCACACCCAAGGGCCCCGGCACCAGGTGCCGGGGCCCTTGGCGCGTACCCGAGGGGTCAGCGCCGGGGGACGGTGATCCGGTAGCCGTCGTCGAGGAGTTGGGGCAGATAGCGGCGGAGTGCGGCCACGCTCTGGGAGCGGTTGCCGCCGGCGTCGTGGGAGAGGACGACGACGCCGGGCGCGGCGCCGTCCAGGACGCGGCGGACGATGGAGTCGGTGCCGGGCTCCTTCCAGTCGAGGGTGTCGACGGTCCAGGCGAGCGGCTCCATGCCGAGTTCGGCGCCGATCTCGAAGGAGAGCCGGTTCCAGGCGCCGTAGGGCGCGCGGTACCAGAGCGGGGGCGTGCCGAGGACCCGCTCGATGATCTCGCTGGTGGAGCCGAGCTCGTCGCGGATCCGGGAGGGCCGCAGTCTGGGGACGAGGGGGTGGGACCAGGTGTGGTTGCCGACGATGTGGCCGTCCGCGTCCATCTCGCGCAGGAGGTCCTGGTTCTCCACGGCCATCTCGCCGCAGACGAAGAACATCGCCCGGCAGTCGTACCGGCGCAGGGTCTCCAGGATGCCGGGGGTGTACCGGGGGTCGGGGCCGTCGTCGAAGGTCAGCACCATCGAGCGGCCGACGCCGGACATGCTGAGGAAGGGCCGGTGGCGCACCGGCGGCACCGCGCGCCGGAAGGCCGGGGGCGCGTACGAGGTCATGGGCTGGAGCCGGTACGCGGAGGGGCTCAGCCGCGCGGCGTGTGTCCGCGGGCCGGCGGGCGGGGCCGCGTGGCCCGTGCCGGGCGTGCCGGGCGCGCCCCGGGGCGGGGAGGCGGCGTCGGGGGGCGCGTCGGGGGCGCCGAACCGGTCCGCCGCGAATACTCCGACGGTGGCGGTGGCCCCGAGCGCGGCGGCAAGGCGCAGCACCGCCCGGCGCGTGCTGGGCATCTGATCCTTTTTCATGACCAATGGTCCCTACGGGGGAGGGTCCGGGCGGCTCAACGACACCGGGCGCCTGCCCGAAAACACCCGATGAGCCGATAGCCTCGAAGGGTGAGCGAACAGCAGCCCGGCCGGTTCGAACGCGGCACCGACGGCCCGAAAGTGATCATGGCCGGGGTGGACGGCTCCGCCTCCTCCCTGCGCGCCGCGGCGTACGCGGCCGGGCTCGCCCGGCGCCAGAACGCCCTGCTCGCGCTCGTGTACGTGCAGCCGGTGATCCCGGCCGGCGTGGCGCTGGGCGCGCCCGTGACCGGGACCACCGAGGAGATCGCCGAGGAGCTCGTCGCGGAGATCCGGACGTCCGCTGAGCGGGTGAAGGACCTGTGGCGGATCCGGTGGGAGTTCCACACCTTCCGCGGCGACGCCTACGCGGGCCTCGTGCAGGCGGCGGAGGAGCTGACGGCGGACGCCGTGGTCGTGGGCGCCTCGGAGTCGGCGGGCCACCGCTTCATCGGCTCGGTCGCCGTCCGTCTGGTGAAGGCGGGCCGCTGGCCGGTCACGGTCGTACCGTGAACCGTCCGACGGCCCGTCGGCCGCATGCCGTGACCGGCCCGCGCCCCGTCACCGTCCTGGGCCCGGTCGCCGTCCGTACGTGACCGGCCCGCCTGCCGCGGAAGGGCGCTACCGCCCCATCACCAGGCCGTCCTTGTCCGCGCCACGGCCGAGGACGACCTGTCGGATCGTGTCGCGGATCTCGGTCTCGCGCGCGTCCCCGCCCTCCGCGGCGACGAGGTTCACGACCCGGCCGTGCGCGTTGTCGAACCACTGGGGGAGGAACTCCGCCTTGGTGACCTCCCAGCGCCCGCCGGCGGTCCTGGGCGGGGCGAAGGTGAAGCGGCCGATGCTGCTCATGTTGCCGCGCGCGTCGTAGGCGCCCTCGTGGTTGATCATGTCGCCGGCGATCTGGTCGCCCATCCCGTAGATGATCCAGGTGCCGTTGACCTTCTCGTAGGCCTGGGGGACGTGCGCATGGGTGCCGATCACCAGGTCGATGTCCGGGCGGCCGCCGCTCTGCGAGGCGGTCAGGGCGCGGCCGAGGGAGAGCTGCCGCCCGTCGGGCTCGGTCTGCCACTCGCTGCCCCAGTGGACGCTGACCACGACGACGTCGGCTCCGGCGGCGCGGGCGGCGCGGGCGTCGGCGATGACCTTGTTCTCGTCGAGCAGGTTGACGGCCCAGGGCCGCCCGTCGGGCAGCGGGTAGCCGTTGGTGCCGTAGGTGTAGGCGAGCTGGGCGACGGTGGCGCCGCCGGCCTTGAGCAGGGTGGGCCGTGCCGCCTCCTCGGCCGTACGGGCGGAGCCGGCGTGCCGGACGCCGGCCTTGTCGAGCGCGTCGAGGGTGCGGCCGAGGCCCGCCGCCCCGTCGTCGAGGGTGTGGTTGGAGGCGGTGGAGCAGGAGTCGTAGCCGGTGGCCCTGAGCGCGGCGGCGATCTCGGGTGGCGACTTGAAGGCGGGGTAGCCGGTGTAGGGGCCGCCCTTCTCGCCGTACACGGTCTCCATGTGGCAGATGGCCAGGTCGGCGCGGGAGACGATGGGCTTGGCGGCGGAGAACATGGGGCCGAAGTCGTAGCCGGTCTCGTCCGCGTCCTCGGCGGCCCGCCGGATGATCGAGTCGTGCGGGAGGACGTCTCCGGAGGCGACGAGGGTGAAGCCGGCGGCCGCGGAGGCTCCGCCGGCTGCGGCGGACGGTGCGGCGGTGCGAGCCGCCCCGCTCGCGGCCCCGGCACCGGTCGTGGCCCCCGGGGTGGGGGCGCCTCCGGACGGGCCGGTCCCGCCGGCACAGCCGGTCGCCGCCGCGAGCACGAGCGCGGCGAGCGCGGCCGCCCCCGCGGGTCTGGTGCGTGAGGTCATGTACGGCACTCCGCCCGATTCATGTGATGAACATCTGTTCTGACGAATTGAGCTCCTGAGAAAGCCGCAGTCAAGGGTCAAGGCCGCATGAGCCGACGAACCGCGCTGAAACGGACGCACCGGCTCCGTCCGACCGTTCGGCGTGCCATTCGCCGCTCGGTGCGACCGTTCGTCGCAGACCGTTGTCCGTTCCCTGTCCCCCGCCGTCCGGATGCGCTCGTATACGCCCCGGACGACGAGCCGCGGGAGAGGCGGGCAGCATGACGACGGCGACGAAGGCGACGACCGACGAGCGGACCCTGGAGGAACTGCAGCGGGACCACGGCCCCGCGCTCCTCTCCTTCCTGCTCTCCCTGACCCACGGGGACCGGCAGCGGGCCGAGGACCTCGCCCAGGAGACCCTGGTAAGGGCCTGGCTCCACCCCGAGGCCTTCGACGGCCCCTACACCTCGATGCGCCCCTGGCTCTTCACCGTGGCCCGCCGCCTCGCGATCGACGCCCGCCGCTCACGCCTCGCCCGGCCCGCCGAGATCGGCGACGGCGTCCTCGCGGTGACGCCCGACCCCGCCGACGCCACCGCCTCGGCCGAGGCCGCGCTCGACGTACGGGCGGCCGTGCGGGAGCTGAGCCCCGAGCACCGCGCGGTGCTCGTCCGGCTCTACTTCCACGGCCTCACCGTCAACGAGGCCGCCGTCGAGCTCGGGATCCCCGCCGGGACCGTCAAGTCCCGCTCGCACTACGCGCTGCGGCAGCTGGGCCGCTCCCTGCCCGGCTACCGGCCGCGCCGCGGGACCGTTGCCCGGGTCCGCGCCGGGGCCCCACAATGACGCCGTGACGCTGACACTCACCGCCGCCGAACAGGTCCTCGCCGACAACTTCGCCCCCTGGGTGCTCGATCTGGGACTGACCGTCGAGTCCGTCGACTCGGCCGACGGACACGAGGCCGTACTCCGGCTCCCCTGGTCCGACCGGCTCGCCCGGGAGGGCGGTGGCCTCTCCGGCCAGGCCCTGATGGCCGCGGCCGACACCGCGACGGTGATCGCGGTCGCCGCGGCCCGGGGCGGCTTCGTGCCGATGACCACCGTCCAGCAGTCCATCAGCTTCCAGCGCGCGGTGATCGGCGCCGACGTCCTCGTACGGGCGCGGCTCACCAAGGCGGGGAAGCGGATGGCCTTCGCCGACATCACCATGACGGCCGACGGCACGGAGGAGACCGCGGCCCACGCGACCGCCGTCTACGCGCTCCTGGGCTAGGCAGGGCCGCTCCCCCGCCCCTCCCGCCACCCTCGACCCGCTTGGCATCAGGAATCTCAGCCGTACCGATCCGGCCGGGAAACGTATCCGAAACCACACGGGCGAGTTGAGCAAAGCGGGACCCGCGGGGGCCCTTCACGGAGGAGGCTCTCCCCCGGGCCCCTGACGTCCGGGGCCCTCCACGTCCGGGAGAAGGTGGGAGCGTTGCTGCCCGAGAGCACGAACGGCGCCGGCGGTACCAGCGGCGGCGGCCTGGCCGTCCCGATGGCCTGGCTGTGCGCCGAGTACCTGGCCGACGAGGTGCTGCGGGCCGCCGCGCTGGTGGCCCCCGGCTCCCTGGAGTACCGGGCCGGCCTCCAGGCCCTCGCCCTCACCGTCCACCTCGCCGAGGAACCGGACGGACCGGCCGGCGGGTGGGCCGCCTGCCGGGTCGACGAGTGGCTGCGGCACACGGCGTACGACCGCCCCTGGCCGCCCTGGGTCGAGGAGCGGCTCGCCGCCCGGGCGGCGGGCGGCGAAGGCCCCGACCTGGCGCTGGCGCGGACCGCCTGGCAGCGGCTGCGGGACACCTGGATCCGCGCCGCCGACCTCGACGGCCGGACCGGCCCCGAGAGCCCGGTCGACGAGACCGAGCAGATCTGGCTCCCCGCCTGGAAGCTCGGTCTCCCGCTCGCGCACCTCTCCCTGCACCTGCGCTGACGGCGGCTACGGTGCCGAAGGATGCACACCCGGGCGGTACTTGGGGACGCGTACCGTCACCTTCATGCCCGCGCCGACCCCCGTCTCGATGACGAGGCCGTGCTCCGCCCCGTACACCTGGCGCAGCCGCTCGTCCACATTGGACAGGCCGATGCCGGAGCCCGCCGGGTGCTCTCCGCGCAGGACGGCGCGCAGCCGCTCCGGGTCCATGCCGATGCCGTCGTCCTCGACGGTCACCACCGCCTCGGCGCCCGCGTCCCGGGCGGCGATCGTGACCCGGCAGCCCCGCTCCCGGTCCTGCAGGCCGTGCTTGACGGCGTTCTCCACGAGCGGCTGGAGGCAGAGGAACGGAAGGGTCACCGGGAGCACCTCGGGGGCGATCTGCAGGGTCACCTTCAGCCGGTCGCCGAAGCGGGCACCGGCGAGCGCCAAGTACTGCTCGATGGACCGCAGTTCGTCGGCGAGCTGGGCGAACTCGCCGTGCTTGCGGAAGGAGTAGCGGGTGAAGTCGGCGAACTCCAGGAGGAGTTCCCTGGCACGCTCCGGGTCGGTGCGGACGAACGAGGCGATGGCGGCGAGGGAGTTGAAGATGAAGTGCGGGGAGATCTGGGCGCGCAGGGCGCGGATCTCGGCCTCCACGATCCGGGTGCGGGAGCGGTCCAGTTCGGCCAGCTCCAGCTGGACGGAGACCCAGCGGGCGACCTCGGTCGCGGCCCGTACGAGGACGGCCGACTCCCGGGAGCCGTAGGCGACGAGCGCGCCGAGGACCCCGTCCTCCCCGGTGAGCGGGGCGGTCACCGCCCAGCGCAGCGGGCACGCCGGGTCCTCGCAGCCGCTGTGCGCGGAGCGGCTGCGGCCGGTCGCCAGGGTCTCGGCGGCCTGCTCGCGGACGTGCGCCCGGTGGTGCTCCTCGCCCGGTCCGTCCCAGGCGAGGACCGCGCCCCGGTCGGTGAGGCAGAGCGCCTCGGTGCCGAGCAGCGAGCGGAGCGTGCGGGCCGCCTTGCGCGCGGTCTCCTCGGTGAGTCCGGCGCGCAGCGGGGGCGCGGCGAGCGAGGCGGTGTGCAGGGTGTGGAAGGTGGCCCGTTCGACGGGGGTCCCGAGGTCGGCGTCGGCGGTGCGGCCGCCGCGCCGGGCGGCGAGGCGGCCGAGGACGAAGCCCGCGGCGAGGAGGACGGCCCCGGCGGCGGCCGCGGCGGCGAGGGCGATGCCGCTCATCGGCGCACCTCCTGGACGGGGACGGTGCCGGTGATCTCCTCCGGGAGGTGGAGCCGGGCGAGGATGGCGGGGGTGCCGGGCGGGATCCGGCGGGGGGTGGCGAGCGAGACGAGCACCATCGTCAGGAAGCCCAGGGGGACCGACCAGACGGCGGGCCAGGCCATCAGGGTGTGCGGCCAGCCGGCGGGAGCGAGGCCGGCCCGGGTCGCCATCACGGCCGCGAGCGCGGAGCCGCCGCCCAGCAGGAGCCCGGCCATGGCGCCCGGCGGGGTGAGCCGGCGCCACCAGATCCCGAGGACGAGGAGCGGACAGAAGGAGGAGGCGGAGACGGCGAAGGCGAGGCCGACGGCGTCGGCGACCGGGACCTTGGAGGCGACGACCCCGACGGCGAGCGGGACGGCGGTGGCGCACAGGGTCGCGAGCCGGAAGTGCCGTACGCCCCGGGCGGACGTCCGGGAGGGCAGGACGTCCTGGGTGAGGACCCCGGCGACGGACATGGTGAGCCCGGAGGCCGTGGAGAGGAAGGCGGCGAAGGCGCCGGCCGCGAGGAGCGCCCCGAGGAGGTCGCCGAGTAGCCCGCCGAGCACCCGGTCGGGCAGGACGAGGACGGCGGCGTCGGCGGAGCCGGTGAGGGCGAGTTCGGGGGCGTAGATCCGGCCGAGGGCCCCGTACAGCCCGGGTAGGAGGTAGAAGGTGCCGACGAGTCCGAGGACGACGAGGGTGGTGCGGCGGGCGGCGCGGCCGTGCGGGCTGGTGTAGAAGCGGACGGCGACGTGCGGCAGGCCCATGGTGCCGAGGAAGGTGGCGAGGATCAGTCCGTACGTGGCGTACAGCTGGTGCCCGTCGCGGCCCCCGGCGAGCGGCTGGGACCAGCCGAGGGGGTCGGAGCCGCCGGCGGCCCTCTCGGGCAGGGCCGCCCCCCGGGGGAAGGACAGCGTGGTGCCGCCCAGGACGTGATGGGCGCCGGGGGCGAGGGTGACGGTCCGTCCGTTGTACGGGACCGAGTCGACGCTGCCGGTGACGGTGACCGCGAGCGGGGCGTCGAGCCCGATCCGTACCGTGTCGGCGACCTCGACGACGGTGTGGCCGCGCAGCACGGCGGGCGCGTCGAAACGGGCCCGGGGCGCCCCGTCCCCGTACCAGGCGGCGAGCAGGAACAGGGCGGGGACGAGCAGGGCGGTGAGCTTCAGCCAGTACTGGAAGGCCTGGACGAAGGTGATGCTGCGCATGCCGCCCGCGGCGACGATGCCGGTGACGACGAGGGCGACGAGCAGCCCGCCGACCCAGTCGGGGGCGCCGGTGAGGATCTCCAGGGTGAGTCCGGCGCCCTGGAGCTGTGGCAGCAGGTACAGCCAGCCGATGCCGACGACGAACAGGCTGGCGAGCCGCCGGGCCTGCGGGGATTCGAGGCGGGCCTCGGCGAAGTCGGAGAGGGTGTACGCCCCGGAGCGGCGCAGCGGGGCGGCGACGAGGACGAGCAGGACGAGGTATCCGGCGGTGTAGCCGACCGGGTACCAGAGCATGGCGGGGCCCTGGACGAGGACGAGTCCCGCGATGCCGAGGAAGGAGGCGGCCGAGAGGTACTCGCCGCTGATGGCGGCGGCGTTGAGGCCCGGCCGGACGGTCCGCGAGGCTACGTAGAAGTCGGAGGTGGTGCGGGAGATCCGCAGGCCGAGGGCGCCGATGAGGACGGTGGCGAGGACGACGGCGGTGACGGCGGGGACGGCGTAGGTCTGGTTCACGCGGGGCACGTCACCGTTCGCCGGAGCCGGTCTCGACGAGGCCCGTGAAGTCGCGCTCGTTGCGCTCGGCGCGGCGGACGTACCAGTGGGCGACGGCCCAGACGACCGGGTACGCCCCGAAGCCGAGGGCGGCCCAGACGAACGCCTCGGGCGCGGGCAGCGCGAGCAGCAGCGGCAGCGAGCCGACGAGCAGGGCCAGGGCGCCCAGCGCGGTGAGGGCGGCGCGGAGCTGACTGCGCATCAGGGAGCGGACGTAGGTGTGGCCGAGGGTGGTCTGCTCGTCGATCTCGGAGCGGGCCGGCGGGTGGGCGGGGCGCCGCGCGGCGGGCACGGGCACGGCTCCAGGGCCGTGGGCGGAGGCGTAGGTGACGGTCTCGCGCCGGGGCCTGCGCGGGGGTTGCTGCTCCGGCATCGGCGTCCGCTCTCTGACTGGCTCCTGAACCCGTGGAGTCTAAGCAGAGGGGGTGCGGCGCCGGTAGGGGTACGGGGTCAGCCGCCGGCCCTGCGCATCAGGAGGTCCCGCAGGTGGCGGGCGTGGCGGCGGCTGACGGCCAGGTCGGTGTCGCCGATCCGTACCGACATGGCGCCGGAGTCGAGCCGGAGTTCGTCGATGCGGCCGAGGGCCACGAGGTGGCTGCGGTGGATGCGGACGAAGCCCCGGGAGGCCCAGCGCTCCTCCAGGGTGGAGATCGGGATGCGGACGAGGTGGCTGCCCTGGTCGGTGTGGAGGCGGGCGTAGTCGCCGTGGGCCTCGACGTACGCGATCTCGTCGACGGGGACGAACCGGGTCACGCCGCCGAGTTCGACGGGGATCTGCTCGGATGCCGCCGGCGCGGCCGGCGCGGCGGTGGCGTGGACGAGCTCGTGGACACGGCGCACGGCCTCGGCGAGGCGCTCGCGGCGGACCGGCTTGAGGACGTAGTCGACCGCCTTCAGGTCGAAGGCCTGGAGCGCGAAGCCCTCGTGGGCGGTGACGAAGACGATGTGCGGGGGCCGGACGAAGCCCGCGAGCAGCCGGGCGACGTCCAGGCCGGTCAGTCCGGGCATGTGGATGTCGAGGAAGACGACGTCGATGCCGTCGTCGCCGCCGGGGCCGGTCTCCAGGGCGCGCCCGATCCTCCGCAGGGCCGCGGTGGCGTCCCCCGCTCCTTCGGCGGTGCGGACCCGGGGGTCGGCGCGCAGCAGGTAGAGCAGTTCTCCGAGGGCGGGCTCCTCGTCGTCGACGGCCAGTACGCGCAGCATGCGCGGGAGTCTATTTGAGGAGTTTCGACAGACGGCGGTCGGCGAGGACCTTCCCTCCGGTCTGGCAGGTGGGGCAGTACTGGAGGGACGAGTCGCTGAAGGAGACCTCGCGGATGGTGTCGCCGCAGACCGGGCAGGGTTCGCCGGTGCGGCCGTGGACGCGCAGGCCCAGCTTCTTCTCGGCCTTGAGCCTGCCGGCGGCGAGGCCGTGGGAGCGTTCGACGGCGTCGTGGAGGGTGGTGCGCATCGCCGTGTACAGGGCGGCGGTCTCCTCCGGGGTGAGGTTCTGCGTGGGTTTGAACGGGGACATCTTCGCGACGTGCAGGATCTCGTCGCTGTAGGCGTTGCCGATGCCGGCGATGAGACTCTGGTCGCGCAGGGCGCCCTTGATCTGGCGCCGTTCCCCGGCGAGCAGGGCGGCGAACTCCTCGGGGCCGAAGTCCTCCGCGAGCGGGTCGGGGCCGAGGCGGGCGACGCCCGGCACGTCCTGGGGGTCGTGCACCAGGTGGACGGCGAGGCGTTTGGTGGTGCCGGCCTCGGTGAGGTCGAAGCCGTCGCCTCCGGTGAGGGCGGTACGCAGCGCCAGCGGGCCCTTGCCCGGTCTCGGCGGTCCCGAGGGCAGCGGGTCCTGCCAGCGGAGCCAGCCGGCGCGGGCCAGGTGGATCAGGAGGTGGAGCTCGCCCGCGGCGCCACTGGTGGTGAGGTCGAGGAACTTCCCGTGCCGGCCCACGGCGGTGAACTCGGCACCCTCGACGGCGTTCAGGGGCGGGTCGTACGTCTTGAGGACGCTGATCGCGACGGGCAGGACGCGGGCGATCTCCTTGCCCACCAGGTGCGTGTCGAGGAAGGCGCGGAGCGCTTCCACCTCGGGGAGTTCGGGCATGGCTCCACCCTGCCGCACCGGGGATCGGGACGCGCGCCGGACACCGTTTAGGGTGTCCGGCGTGCGTGTACTGCTGGTCGAGGACGACGAAGATCTCCGGTTCGGGGTGGCCGCCGCTCTGCGGGCCGCCGGGCTCGCCGTCGACGAGGCCGCCGATCTGCCCCGGGCCGACGAGGCCCTGTTCGTCACGGCGTACGACTGCGCGGTCTTCGACCGGATGCTGCCGTCCGGAGACGCCGCCGCCTACGTCGAGGGGCTGCGGCGCTCCGGGCGTCACGTGCCGGTCCTGTTCCTGACCGCGCGGGACACCGTGGCGGACCGGGTGGAGGGCTTCGCGAGCGGCGGGGACGACTACCTCGTCAAGCCGTTCGCCGTGCCCGAGCTGGTCGCCCGGGTGCGCAGCCTGTGCCGCCGCTCCGCGGTCGTACGCCCGCCGGTGCACCACATCGGCGACCTGGAGATCGACACCGCCCGCCGGCACGTCCGCCGGGCCGGGGTGCTCCTCACGCTCACGAGCCGCGAGTTCGCGGTCCTGGAGGTCCTGGCGGCCCGCGCCGACCAGGCGGTCCCCCGCGCCGAGCTGATCGAGAGCTGCTGGGACGAGATGGCCGAACCGCAGTCGAACGTCCTGGAGGTCCTCGTCTCCCAGCTCCGCCGCAAGCTCGGGGAGCCGCCGCTGATCCACACCGTGCGCGGGGTCGGCTACCGGCTCTCGCACGAAGACCCGCGATGAGACGCGCGTCGCGGCCGCTCACGCCGAAGGACCGGGTGCTGCGGCTGCGCCGGAGGATCAGTCTGCTGTTCGCGCTGACCAGCGCCGTGGGGCTGATCGCGATGGCCGTGCTGGCCGTGCACAGCGACAGCGGCCGCTGGCGGGAGCAGCTCGATCACACGATGGACGCGGACACCAGCTGGGCCCTCGGCCTCCTGGACACCGACGAGGACGGCCGGCTCGTGCTGGACGTCCTGGCGGACTCGGTGGACACCGCGTGCCCGCCGCTGACCGTGCTCCTCGTGGACCCGGACGACCCGGCCGCGCTGACGGTCGAGCACGCGCCCGCGAAGCCGTGTCTGACCGTGAGCCGGCAGGTGGTCCTGGGCGCGGGCCGCGCGGCGGTCCGGGCCGACGGCGTACGGGCCTTCGACGGGCGGACGACGGGCGGTGAGCCGGTCCGCGTGCTTGCGCAGCCCTTCTACGCGCCGGAGGCGGCCGACGACGAGGCGCCGCAGGGCGCGCTCGTGACCGTGGCCGACGCGCGCGGCCCCCGGGACGACCACCGGCGGCTCGTCTGGGTGGTGACGGGCGGCTGCGCGGTGCTCGTCCTGCTGTCGGCGGCGGTCGGTCACGTCCTGTCGGGCCGGTCCGTCCGGCCCGCGCTCACCGCGCTCGACCGGCAGGAGGCGTTCCTCGCCGACGCCGCGCACGATCTGCGGACCCCGGCCGCCTCGCTCCGCACGCTCGCCGAGACGGCGCTGCGCGGCGAGACCGACAGCGCGGACGTGCACCGGCGCACGCTGCGTCTCGCGGAGGGGATGGGCCGGCTCGTCGACGGGCTCCTCACCCGGGCCCGTCTGATGTCCGGTACGGCGGCGGTGGCGCGGCAGCCGCTGCGGCTGGACCAGCTGGTGGAGGCCGTGGTCCAGGAGTCCGACGCCGAGGGCCGTCGCGTCCGGGTCGAGGCCGAGGAGACGGTCGTGGTCGCCGACCCCGATCTCGTACGCCGGGCCGTGGGGAACCTGCTGGACAACGCGCTCGCGCACGGCCACGCGCCGGGCGTCCCCGCGGACGTGCTCCTCACGGTCGGCCGTGACGGAACGCTGACGGTCGAGGACGCGGGGCCGGGCCTGCCGCCGGAGGTGGCGGGCGCGCTGTTCGAACGGTTCCGCAGCGGAGCGGGGTCCACCGGCCTCGGTCTGTCCATCGCCTCCTGGGTGGCGCACGCGCACGGCGGCAGCCTCACGGCGGGGCGGTCGGCGGCGGGCGGGGCCCGGTTCGTGCTGCGGCTGCCGGCCTCCGGCTGACCGGGGATCCCGTCCTCAGCAAATCCTCAGCATCCCTGAGTGATCCTTCCCGGGTCCGACCACTCAGGGGAGTTTCCGTGTTCCGCTCGACCGCCCGCCGCCGGGCCCTCGTCCTCGCCCTCGCCGTCCTCGGCACCACCTCCCTGGCCTCCTGCACGGCCGGGCCCGGCGAGGACGGCAGCCGGCCCCGCGCCTCGGCCTCCCCCGTCGACCCGGCCGCCCGTCCCGAGCTGCGGCGCTTCTACGGCCAGAAGCTCGTCTGGCGGACCTGCGGCGACGTCCAGTGCGCCACGCTCACCGTGCCCAGGGACTACTCCCGCCCCGGCGACGGCAAGACCTTCGTGCTGCCGGTGGCGAAGGCGGCCACCGCGCTCCCGGGCAAGCGCGTCGGCTCGCTCGTCCTCAACCCCGGCGGCCCGGGCGAGCCCGGTGCGAAGCTCGTCCGGGACGGTGTCGCCGACGAGATCGGCCGGGGCGTGCGCGAGCGGTTCGACGTCGTGTCCTTCGACCCGCGCGGGGTCGGCGGGAGCAAGCCGGCCCTGACCTGCCGCACCGACGGGACCGAGGCCGGGGGCGGGACGCCGCTGCATCCCCGCACGGACGCCGAGCGCGCCGAGGTCCTCGCGGGCGCGCGGGCGCAGGCCGCCGCCTGCCGCAAGGCCAGTGGCCCGCTGCTGCCGCACGTGGGGACGGAGGACGCGGCCCGGGACATGGACGTGCTGAGGGCGGCGCTCGGCGAGCGGAGGCTGACGTACGTCGGCTGGTCGTACGGCACGAGCCTGGGCACCTCGTACGCCGAGCAGTTCCCGCGCCGCGTACGGGCGATGGTCCTGGACGGCGCGGTCGACCCGTCCCTGGACTGGCGGCAGCGCGTACTCGGCCAGTCGAAGGGGTTCCGGGACGCGGTCGACACCTACGCCGAGTCCTGCGCCGAGGTGGTCGGCGAGGGCTGCCCCGGCGGGTCGCCCGAGGAGATACGTGCCCTGATCGACCGGCTCCTCGCATCCACGCGGCGCGAGCCGCTGACGGTCGACGGCTCCGAGGACGGTCTCGACACGGCGGGCCTGGTCGACGCGCTCAGCCTGTCGATGTACACGCCGGAGGCGCAGTGGGAGGGCCTTTCGGAGGCGCTGCGCGCGGCGGAGGGCGGGGACGGGACGAAGCTGGCGGCCCTGGCGGCGGGCGAGGAGGAGGCCCCGGACGCGGACGCGGACTCCGACGCCGAAGGGGCCGGGGGCCCGGGCAGCGGCTCGGACTCCGGCTCCGATTCGGACTCGGACTCCGGCTCCGGCTCCGGCTCCGATTCGGACTCCGACTCCGGCTCCGGCTCCGGCTCCGGCTCCGGCTCCGGCTCCGGCTCCGGCTCCGGCTCCGGCTCCGAGGACGGCTCCCCCGCATCCCCCGCCGACGACGTCCCCGAGGACAACAGCGAGGCCGCCCTCATCGCCGTCAACTGCCTCGACGTCCCCCACCCGCGCGACGCGCAGGCCTACTGGGACGCGCTGGCCACCGCCGACGAGGCCGCGGGGGTGTACGGCACGTCCGGGGTGACGAGCGAACTGGTCTGCAAGGACTGGCCGGCCGGCGCCCAGCGGCCGCACCGGGTGCGGGCGGCGGGCGTTCCGCCGGTCCTCGTCGTGGGCACGGAGGGCGATCCGGCAACGCCGTACGACGAGGCGGTGAGCCTGGCGCGCCAGTTCCCCGGCGGCATGCTGCTCTCCTTCGACGCCCCCGGACACACCGGGTACGGCCGTGACGCCTGCGTGAACGAGAAGGTCGAGGCGTACCTGGTCTCGCTCACGAGGGTCCGTCCCGGCACTACGTGCGCGCCGTAGCCTCCGGCGGGTCGAGGAGGTCGAGTTCGGCGGTGAGCGCGGCGGCGAGGGCGGCGAGGTCGGGGACGGCCTCGCCGTCGGCGACGAGGCCGATGTGGACCCGGCCGCCGTACGGGGACATGGCGACGGCGAGGGACTGGCCGCGGGCGAGGGGGGCCATGGGGAAGAGCGCGCGCAGCGGGGCGCCGCCGAGGGAGAGCGCCGAGCGGGGCAGCGGTACCTGGGTGACCAGGAGGTCGAAGAGGAGCCGGGCGGCTCCGGCGGCGAGGGGGGCGCCGAAGCGGTGGGCGAGCGGGTGCAGCTGGTCGGCGAGGAGGGCGACGGCACCCGCTCCCCGGGAGGGTCCGGCGGCCTTGTTGCGGTCCATGGCGTTCCGGACGGCGGCGAGCCGGGCGGCGGGGTCGGGTTCGCTGACGGGCAGGTCGAGGAGGTAGCCGGAGAGGCTGTTCCCGGGTCCGGCGGGGCCGCCGGGGCGGCGGCGGGAGACGGGGACGAGGGCCCGGGGGTCGGCACCGGGCACGGGCAGCTCGCGTCCGTCGAACCAGCGGCGCAGGGCGCCGGCGACGAGGGCGAGGAGGACGTCGTTGGCGGTGCCGCCGGTGGTGCGGCGGATCCGGTGGACGCGGTCGAGGGGCAGGGTGGCGGTGGCGATCCGGCGCGTGCCGCTGGACTCGGCGGCGAGCGGGCCGGTGGGGCGCGGGTCGAGGTGGCCGGCGCGTGCGACGGAGGAGCCGACGACCGAGGCGCCTACCTCGACGGCCCGTCCGAGGTCGCCCAGGCGGTCCCGGGCGATGCCGAGGAGGCGGCCGGGGCCGGGGAGCCAGGAGCGCGGGGGCACGGGGCGGGCGCGGCGGGAGGGCCGTCGCCCGGCGGCGATCTCGTCGAAGATGCCGGCGCCGATGGCGACGGCCCGCATGCCGTCGGCGAGGGCGTGGTGGAGTTTGACGAGGACGGCGAAGGAGCCGTCGGGGGCGCCGCTGAGCAGGTACATCTCCCAGGGCGGCAGGCCGCGGGCGACGGGGCGTTCCATGAGTTCGGCGGCGAGCCGGGCGGTCTCGGCGGGGAAGTCGGTGCCGGGGAGGGTGATCTCGTGGACGTGCCGTCGTACGTCGAAGTCGGGGTCCGCGCTCCAGGCGGCGCCGCCGACGGGGAAGAGGACGTCGCGGACGCGCATCCGGAGCCGGGGGACGGCGGCGGCGCGGCGGGCGAGGAGTCCGAGGAGGTCGGCCGGTTCGCCTCCCGGGGTGGCGGGCGGGGGGCCGAAGTGGGCGAGGGCTCCGAGGTGCAGGGGGTGTTCGGTGGATTCGAGGTGCCAGAAGGCCAGGTCCAGGGGTGCCAGTAGCTCGCTGCTCACAGTGTCCTCTTGTCCGGCGGTGTGCTGCGGTGTTCTACGACGTGTCCTACGCGGGAAGGGTGGCGGACGAAGTCAATCGCGTACCGTCAGTTACGGTCAAGTACGATCAGTTCACGCTCAGTTAACAAGTTCAGCGCTCCACGGTGAACTCGCACCACACGCACTTGCCGCCGCCCCGTGGCTCGACGCCCCACGCGTCGGAGAGCCGGTCGACGAGGAGCAGTCCGCGACCGGACACCCCCGCGTCCCCGGCCTCGCGGCGCCGGGGCAGCGCGCTGGACCGGTCCTCGACCTCCACCCGCAGCCGCCGTGGGGGCCCGGTCAGGATCCGCAGGGTCACGATCGCTCCCCCGTCGGTGTGCATCAGGGCGTTGGTCATCAGCTCGTCGGCGACCAGTTCGATCTCGTCGGCCCGCTCCCCCGCGCCCCAGGCCCGGACGGCGGCCCGGATCATGTGCCGGGCGGAGCTCAGCGCCTCCGGGTCGTTCTGGGCCACGTGCTGCTGGAAGCGGCCGGTGCCCTGCGGTTGGTACGTGCCGTGGCGGCGCAGCAGCAGGATCGCGACGTCGTCCTCGCCGCCCCGGTCGGCGACGACGTCGCACAGGTGGTCGGCGAGGTGCTGCAGGTCGGCGGGGCCGCGCCGGACGAGCGAGGAGAGCCACTGGAGGCCCTCGTCGAGGTCGGCGCCGGGCTTCTCCACGAGGCCGTCGGTGTAGAGCATCAGCGTCTGGCCGGGGTCCAGCTCCAGGGTGGTCACCGGATAGTCGAGGCGGCCGAACTCCGCGGAGAGCCCGAGCGGGAGGCCGCCCACGACCGGGAGTCTGCGGCAGCGGCCGTCGACGTCCCGGATCAGCGGGTCGACATGGCCGGCGCGCACCACCTGGACGACCCCGGTGCCGAGGTCGACCTCCGCGTAGGTGCAGGTGGCGAAGCGTTCGGTGTCGAGTTCGTGGAGGAAGACGGAGGCCCGGGCCATGACGGTGGCCGGGGGGTGGCCCTCGGCGGCGTAGGCGCGCAGCACGATCCGCAGCTGGCCCATGACGGCCGCCGCGTGGGTGTCGTGGCCCTGCACGTCGCCGATGACGCAGCCGACCCGGCCGCCGGGCAGCGCGATGAGGTCGTACCAGTCGCCGCCGATGTCCCGGCCGAGGCGGGCGGATCGGTAGCGGACGGCGGTCTGGGCGCCGGCCACCTCGGGGATCCGGCGCGGCAGCATCGCCTGCTGGAGCCCTTCGGCGAGGTCGTGCTCCTGCTCGTAGAGCATGGCGCGCTGGAGGCTCTGGGCGATGCTGCTGCCGAGGGCGACGAGCAGGGTCCGCTCGTCCTCGCTGAAGCCGGTCCTGTCGCTGTAGAGCAGCCCGAGCGCGCCGATGGGCCGGGCCTGGGCGATGAGCGGCAGATAGGCGGCGGCGGTGATGCCGAGGCCGCTGATGTGCGGCCAGAGCACCGGGTAGGAGTCGGCGAAGTCCCGTGCGGAGTCGATGAACCGCGGGCGCAGGGTCCGGATGACCTCGCTCATCGGGTACGGCTCGTCCACGCGGGTGAACCGGGTGCCCGGCACGAAGGCGCCGTCGGGCCCCTCGGCGACCAGGTGGATGCGCCCGGCTTCGAGGAGGCCCATGACGAGGCTGGCGGCGCCGAAGTGTTCGAGCGCGTGCGAGTCGTTGAGCAGGTCGATGACGTCCTGCACGGTCCGGGCGTAGGCGAGGGCCGCCGTGGTGCCCTCGACGACCCCGGCGCGCTTCCTGCGTCCTTCGTCGAGGCCGAGCCGGGCGGCGGACTCGGTGAGTTCATGGGTGGCGTCGCGCAGGATGCCGATGATGCGGACGGGCCGGCCGGCGTCGTCGCGGTGGACGAGGCCCTGGGTGTGGGTCCACTGGTGGCTGCCGTCGCGGCGGCGGATGCGGAAGTACGCGCCGTACTGCTCGCTGCCGTCCTTGAGCGCCTGGGCGACCAGGGTGTCGAGCCGGCGGCCCTCGTCCGGCAGCACCCGCGAGCTGAGCGTCTCGGGCCGGCCGTCGTACTCGTCGGTGTCCATGTCGAAGACGTCGAGGGCGGCCTCGTCCATGCTCATGGTGCCGGTGAGCAGGTCCCAGTCGAAGCCGCCCATGCGGAAGGCGGAGCCGTAGTCGGCCAGGATCCGTGTGGCCGCCCCCGGCTCCACCGGCGCACGGCCGAGCCGCGCGATCGCCTCCCCGCCCCCGCTGCCCGCGTTCATGGGGCCACGCTAGGCGCAGCCCCGCCCGGGCGCACCAGGAAGATCGGTTTCACCCTTGGAAGGTCTCCGGCCGGTCGGGCACCGGACCGGCCGGGAAGAGCTCGTCGGGCGGCAGTTCGCCGTCGGGGACGGCGGGGGTTTCGGCGAACGGGTCGGGGACGGGCTCGGTGTACGGGTCGGGGTACGGGTCGGGGTACGGGTCCGTGGACGGGTCCGTGGACGGGTCCGGGACCAGCGGCGCCGTCGGATCGGTGCCCGTGCCGCCGGTGCCCGACGGGTCGGGGACGTCGTGGTGCGGGCTCGTGGGGGCGGGCCGGTTCGGGTCCGGGGAGGTGGGCGGCGGCGGCACGGCCGGGGAGGCGGAGTCCGGGGAGGTGGGCCGGCCCGGGGCATTCGGGTCGGGGGTGAGGGCGCAGCTGTCGGGGTCGCAGGCGGGCTCCACGTCGGGCTTCCGGTCCTCGGCCCCGTCGCTGCCGGTCTGCCGCTCGATCCAGGTGTGGTCGGTGGTGTTGACGATGACCAGGCTGGTGACGACGGTGCTGGTGGGTTTGACGGTGATCACGCGGTCGGGGTCGAAGCCGTCCCAGGGCTCGCCCTGGTGGATGCCGCTGCGCTCGGCGGCGGGGCTGCGGAGCGGGTTGCCGCAGGCGCAGCGGACGCGCGGGGCGCCGTACTGGTCGACGAGGACCGACGTACCGGTCTGCAGGACGGCCTGGAAGGCGCGGGGCTTGCCCTCGCGGAAGCCGTGGTCGGTGACGCGGGTGTCGGCGCGCAGGGCGACCGGGGTGAGCCCGCGCAGCCAGTCGGCGACATGGGACTCGGGGATGCCGGCGGCCTCGGCGAAGGCGCGTGACTTGACCTTGTCCGCGGCCAGGAGGGCGACCTGCCGTTCGACGTCGCAGCTGCCGACGGCGCGGGTGCCGCCGTAGAGGCCGGGGGTGGAGCCCGTGACCTCGCGGACCTGCTCGGCGCCGTCGTCCGGCCGCCGGTTCGAGGCGGTGGGCGGCGCGGTGTTGCGGACGGTGGAGGCGGTGAAGGGGTCGGGGCCGTGGGCTCCGAGCGGCTGGAGGAAGACGTCCTCCTGGGCGGGGGCCGCGGCGGGTTCGCCGGCGGCTCCCTCCCAGACGGAGGAGCAGCCCGTGAGCAGCAGGGCCGAGACGAGCGGAGCGGCGGCGAGACCGGTTCGCCGCGTCCGGCGGAGGGATGAGCGCACCTGGTTCTCCCGACTTGTTCTCCCCCGGGCCCGGCGCCCGGTGTGCTGCCAGTCCTTTCATGTCTGTCGCAGCGCGTACCGGCCCGCAAGCGGAGCGCAGCCGACCGGGTCCCTCCACAAGAGACTTGAACACGTTCAAGAGAAGCCCTACTCTCGACCTGTCAGTTGAACGCGTTCAAGTGGGGGTGCTGACCCATGACCGGACTGTCGGTCCTGGTGAATCCGGTCGTGATGATCGGCATGTTCTGGGTCGTACCGACGGGCCTCGCCCTGCTGGACGGCCCCCGGCCACCCTTCTGGGACCCGCTCCGCCGGGCCTGGCCCCTGCTCGCCGTCCCGGGAGCCCTGGCGCTCTGGCTGCCTCGGTCCGGACTCGCCACGGCGCTCGCCGCCGTCTACGCCCTCGCCACCCTGGCACTCGCGCTCCAGGCCCCGGCCCGGCTGATGCTGACCCGCTCACTCCGGCCGAGCGAGATCGCCGTCCTCTCCGCCCTGGTGGCGCCGTCCGTCGCCGGTCTGGCGCTCGTCGCCGAGCGGGCCTCGTACCCGCTGTTCGGCTTCGACCTCGACCTCCTCGCATTGACCGTCCCGCACTTCCACTTCGCGGGCTTCGCCGCCGCCCTGGTCGCCGGACTCGTCAGCCGTACCTCCGACTCTCCCGCCGCCCGCGTGGCCGCGCTCAGCGTCCCCGCCGGCACTCTGCTCGTCCTGCTCGGCTACTTCGTCGACGACTGGGCCGAGCTCGCGGGGGCCGTCGTCCTGACCGCCGGCATGGCCGCGGTCTCCGTGCTGACCCTGCGCGAACGCCGCGAGCTCGCCGCCGATCGCCTCACCCGGGGCCTCCTCGCCGTCTCGGCCCTGGTCCTCGTCGTCACCATGCTGCTCGCGCTCAGCTGGGCGCTCGGCGAGGCGACCGGACTCCCGCACCTCTCCCTGACCTGGACGGCCGCCACCCACGGCCTGGGCAACGCCCTCGGCTTCGCCGTCTGCGCGCTCCTCGCCCGGCGCCGCCTGCGGACCGACCGCACCGGGCGCCGCCTTCGGACCGACCGCACCGGCAGCCGCCCGCCGACCGACGCCGCTCGGGGCTGCCCGCGGACCGACCGCACTGGGCGCCGCCCGCGGACCGACCGCACGACCCCGTCCCTCCCGACCCGCCCGCGAACGGAGCTCCCGGCATGACCCGTCTGCTGAACGGCCTCTCCCGGCCCACCCACCGCCCGAACCTCACCTACCGCGAGGTCGGCGCCACCCGCAGCCCGGAGGCCCTCCCCGAGGGCTACCACCACCTGCGGCACAGCGCGGTCGTCGGCCACGGCAGAACCGCCTTCGAGACCGCCGGGGCCGCCGTCACCACCTGGCGGATGCACCGCGCCTCCGGGGCGGGCGTCCACGCCGACGCCGACCGCGCCGAGCCCGGCGCCCGCCTCGACGTGTCGCTCGGCGCCGGCCCGCTCCGGTTCGGCGTCCCCTGCGAGGTGATATGGACGGCATACGAGGAGGACCGCGCCGGCTTCGCCTACGGCACCCTCACCGGGCACGCGGAGTGCGGCGAGGAGTCCTTCGTCGTCACGCTGGAGCCCGACGGCACGGTCCGCTTCACCGTCACCGCCTTCAGCCGCCCCGCCACCTGGTACACCCGGCTCGCCGGACCCGTGATCCCACGGCTCCAGCACGCCTACGCCCGCCGCCTCGGCCGGACCCTCGCGCGTCTCGTCAGGACGTGATCCCGGGCCGATACTGGTGGTGATGGAGTGGTTCACCGCACCCGAGCTGTGGCTGAGCCGGATCGTCTTCCAGCGGGGCCTCGCCGGGCTGTACTGCGTGGCGTTCCTGTCGGCAGCCCTCCAGTTCCGGGCGCTGATCGGCGAGCGCGGCATGCTCCCCGTACCGGAGTACGTGCGCCGGACCCGCCCGCGCCACACCCCCTCGCTCTTCCACTGGCGCTACTCCGACCGCCTCTTCGCGACCGTCGCCTGGTCCGGCTTCGCCCTCGCGCTCGCGCTCGTCGCGGGCGCCGGGGACGCCGTGCCGCTGCCGGTCTCGATGCTGCTGTGGCTGGTGCTGTGGGGGCTGTACCTGTCCATCGTGAACGTGGGCCAGACCTGGTACTCCTTCGGCTGGGAGTCGCTGCTCCTGGAAACGGGGATCCTCGCCGTCTTCCTCGGCAACGACGACACGGGACCACCCGTCCTGATCCTGTTCCTGCTGCGCTGGCTGCTCTTCCGGGTCGAGTTCGGCGCCGGGCTGATCAAGATCCGCGGCGACCCCTGCTGGCGGAACCTGACCTGCCTCTACCACCACCACGAGACCCAGCCGATGCCCGGCCCGCTGAGCTGGTTCTTCCACCATCTCCCCCGCCCGCTGCACCGGGTGGAGGTGGCTGCCAACCACGTCGTCCAGCTGTTCGTACCGTTCCTGATCTTCGCCCCGCAGCCGGTGGCCACGATCGCGGCCGGACTGATGGTGGCGACCCAGCTGTGGCTGGTGCTCTCCGGCAACTTCGCCTGGCTGAACTGGCTCACGATCGTGCTCGCGCTCTCCGCCGTGGACGCCTCCCCGCTCGTCGGCGACCACCCCCAGCCCGATCCCCCGCTCTGGTACGTGGTCACGGTGGTCTCGGTGACCTTCCTCGTCCTGGTACGGAGCTACCGCCCGGCGCTCAACCTGCTCTCCAAGCACCAGGCGATGAACCGCTCCTACGACCCGTACCACCTGGTCAACAGCTATGGCGCCTTCGGCACCGTCGGCCGGATCCGGGACGAGATCGTCATCGAGGGCACCGACGACGAGGTGCCGCACCGGGACACCGTGTGGCGGGAGTACGGCTTCAGGGGCAAACCCGGCGATCCGCGCCGGCTGCCCCGACAGTTCGCCCCGTACCATCTGCGGCTCGACTGGCTGATGTGGTTCGCCGCGCTCTCCCCGGGGTACGCGCGCGACTGGTTCGGGCCCTTCGTCGAGCGGCTGCTCGAGAACGACCGCGACACCCTGCGGCTGCTCGCCCACAACCCCTTCCCGGACGCGCCGCCCGCCCTCGTCCGCGCCCGGCTCTACCGCTACCGGTACACGACCTGGCGCGAGCTCCGGGAGACCCGGGCCTGGTGGCACCGGACGCTGGTACGGGAGTACATGCCGCCGATCCGGCTGCGCGAACCCAACGACACCTCCCTCTGAACGCGCCGGCGACACCTCCCCGAACACGCCGGTGCCCCCGGACCGCGAACGGCCGGGGGCACCCGGGGTGCAGCGAAGGGATCAGTCGATGCCGGGCAGGATGTGGGGCTCGGCGAGGTCCTCCTCGTAACCCGCGAGCCGGATCGGGGCCGCGTGGGCCCACACCTCGAGGCTGCCCAGCTCGCCGTTGCGGCGGGGCCGCTCGGTGCGTTCGGCCGGTCGCGGTTCCTGCTTCGTCAGTTCGGATGTCACCGCGCACTCCTTTGTGTCGCGTCAATGTGGGACAAGTGCCGGGCGGTCGCGGTGGCGCCGTTTTTGGCGGGACCGCGGCCTTGGTGGCAGGCCTGTCCCGGGAAGATCGTGAGGAATGTGTGTCTCCTCGGTGGCCTTCCGTGTGCCTCACATTAACCAAATGAGCACGCATGCGCTCTACCGGGCTCCAAAGTGTGATGCGATCGAGTGAACGGAGCCGAAAAAGCGCCCCACCAGGCCGGTGGGGCGCTCTTGTCAGGGCCGCGGCACACGCGGTAGCCCGGGGCCTACCAGTTGGCGGGCCGGTAGTCCTTCAGGAAGCAGCCGTACAGGTCCTCGCCCGCCTCGCCGCGCACGACCGGGTCGTACACCCGGGCCGCGCCGTCGACGAGGTCCAGCGGGGCATGGAAACCGGCCTCGGCGAGGCGCAGCTTGTCGTAGTGGGGGCGCTCGTCGGTGATCCAGCCGGTGTCCACCGAGGTCATGAGGATGCCGTCGGTCTCGAACATCTCCTGGCCGCTGGTCCGCGTCACCATGTTCATCGCGGCCTTCGCGGCGTTGGTGTTCGGGTGGCCCGCGCCCTTGTAGCCGCGGCTGAAGACGCCCTCCATCGCCGACACGTTCACGACGTAGGCACGGCCGCTGGCCGCCTTCTTCGCCGCCTCGGCCATCACCGGCCGCAGCTTGCTGATGAGGATGAACGGCGCCGTGTAGTTGCACAGCTGGGTCTCGAGGAGCTCCACCGGGGAGATCTGCTCGATGCTCTGCACCCACGTGTTGGTCTCGACGACGTCGGGCACGAGGCCGCCCGCGTCGATGGCGGTGCCGTCGATGTGCTTGGCGAGGCTCGCGTTGCCGGCGACCAGGGCCAGGTCGGCGACCTGCTGCGCCTCCAGGTCGCGCACGCCGACGGGCAGCTCGGACGAACCGACGAGCTCGCCGACCGCGCCCGAGTTGAACGCGCCGATGACGTGGTGCGCGGGCAGCTCGCCGGCGGGCAGCGGCGCCGCCTCGCCCTCGACGAGCGCGGCGTACGCCGAGGGCAGCCGGCGCACGGTCTGCGTCGCATTGTTGATGAGGATGTCGAGCGGGCCGGCCTCGGTCATCTGGTCGGCGAGCGCCACGGCCTGGGCGGGGTCGCGCAGGTCGATGCCGACGACCTCCAGGCGGTGCATCCAGTCCGCCGAGTCCTCCATCGCCTTGAAGCGGCGGATGGCGTCCTTGGGGAAGCGGGTGGTGATGGTGGTGTGGGCGCCGTCGCGCAGCAGCCGCAGCGCGATGTACATGCCGATCTTGGCGCGGCCGCCGGTGAGCAGCGCGCGCTTCCCGGTGAGGTCGGCGCGGGCCTCCCGCTTGGCCCGGTTCTCCGCCGCGCACTTCTGGCAGAGCTGGTGGTAGAAGTAGTCGACCTCGACGAACCGCGTCTTGCAGACGTAGCAGGACCGCGGGCGCTGGAGTATCCCCGCGATCCGCCCCTCCTCGGTGACCGACGTGGGCAGCAGGCCCTCGGTCTCGTCGTCGATGCGCTGCGCGGAGCCGGTGGCCGTGGCCTCCGTGACCGCCTTGTCGTTGGCGGTCTTCGCGGCCCGGCGCTCCTGGCGGCGGCGCTGCTTCACGGTCCGGTAGATCCCGGCGGTCGCGCGCCGGACGGTGATCGCGTCCGGGTGGTCGACGTCGATCTTGTCGAGCTCGTCGAGGACGCTCAGGCAGACGGCCAGGCGCTCGGGGTCGATGCCCGGCCCGTATTCCTGGGATTCTTCGGTCACCGTCATGGCCTTCGGGTTCCTCGTTCGCTCGTGTCGTCGCCGCTCGCGGGCATTCAAAGACCCAACTTTACGGAGCGGGAGGCCGCGCCTCCAAACCCGTTCGGGGGGCGTGGTCGAAGACACAGTCGCCGCACAGCCCGCCGCCCGGTGCGCGGTAGTAGAGGCAGCAGCTGGTGCGGCGCAGCCGGGGGCCGCGGAGGGTCCCGGCCAGGTCCGGGTGGTCCAGGAGTCCGGAGACAAGGGCGGCGGCGCGCTCGGCCGCCTCCGGCCGCCCGTGGGCGCGCGCCCAGCGGATCAGCTCGCGCAGGGCGCCGGCGAGGGCGGAGCCGGCGTTGCCCCAGAGGAGCCGCGGGGAGATGTTCCCGTCGCGGCGCAAGGCCGCGTGCAGCGGGACGAGATGGGCCTCCTGGACGGCCGCGCGCAGCTCGTCCACGGTCCCGGGGCGGGTCTCGGTCCCGGCCCACCAGAGGTCGTCGGGCGCGGCCGGGACCCCGTCCCAGTACAGCTCGGCGGGGTCCAGGGCCGGGAAGCGGCCGTGGAGCGCGGCCGGGCCGAGGGCGATGGACCAGAGGCGGGCGGCGAGCCCGAGGTGGGCGACGGAGGCGCCGACGCGCCGCTCCGGGGCGCCGATCCGGTCGGCGACGTGGTCCACGCGCGCGGTGAGGGGGCCGTACTCCCCCGCGTACAGGCGGGCGAGCGGGCGGTGCGCGCCGCCGGTCGCGGGGGCGGCGGTCCGCAGGACGAAGAAGCCGCCCGGCGATCCGCCGGCACCGCTCGCGCCGAGATCCATGTCCGTACGCCCCCGCCCCGCCGATCCTGTCGTCCGGATCCACCGTAACTTCTCCGCGGGCTCCCGGAGAGCCGCCCCAGACGGGCCGTAAAGGCCGCTTTGCACCCGTTCCGACCTGCACGGGTGTACATCCCGGGGCGTATGCACGGCCCGTGTACTGCGTCGGCGGTATCCGCGAAGACGTCCCCTGGTACGACGACGCGAACGGCCGGGAAGAGAGATCGTGGAAGGTATGAGTCCACTCATGCTGTCCGTCGCCCTGGCCCTGGCCTCCGCGGTCGCCTACGCGGCCGCGGCGATCGTGCAGGAGCGCGTCGCGGCCTCCGCCGCCGGCCCGCGCTACGCGCCGCTGCGCAGCCCTGCCTGGTGGGTCTCCGTCCTCCTGAACGGCGTCGGCGCGAGCCTGCACGTCGCCGCCCTGGCATACGGACCGCTCAGCCTGGTCCAGCCGCTGGGCGCGCTCACCATCGTCTTCGCGCTGCCCATGGCGGCGCTGTTCGTCGGCCGCAGGGCCGGGCGGCGGGCCTGGCGCGGTGCGCTGATGGCCACGGTCGGCCTCGCCGGGCTGCTGAGCCTCACCACCGGCGCCGAGGCCCGGTCCCTGGCGGACGGGGACCGGTGGCTGCTCGCGGGCGTCACCTTCGGCGCGGTGGCCGCGCTGTTCACGGCCGCGCACCTGGTGGGCCGGTCCGCCCTGCGCAGCGTCGTGCTCGCCGCCGCCGCGGGCGTCTCCTTCGGCATGGCCTCGGTCCTCACGAAGTCGGTGGCCGAGGAGTGGACGCCCGAGGCCCCGCTCGCCGAGTGGACGGGGCTGCTCGTGCTCTCCGCGTTCGCGGTGACCGGTCTGCTGCTCTCCCAGGCCTCCTACCGGGGCGCGGGCCTCGCCGCGCCGCTGGCCACCGTCACGGTGGTGAACCCGGTGGTCGCGGCGGCGGTCGGCGTGACGCTCTTCGGCGAGGGCTTCCGCTACGGCGCGGCGGGCACCGTCGCCGCGCTGATCAGCGGCGCGGTCGCCGCGGGCGGGCTCGTACAGCTCACGCTCGACCGCATGGCGGTCCCGCCGGAGTCGCTGTCGGTGTCATCCGCCCAGGACGGGCGCGCCTCAGACGGAGACTCCGCGCGCCCTGAGGTAGGCCAGGGGGTCGATGTCGGAGCCGTACCCGGGACCCGTCCGAATCTCGAAGTGGAGGTGCGGTCCCGAGCTGTTGCCGGTCGATCCTGAGCGGGCGATGCGCTGACCGGCCTGCACCCGCTGGCCCTCGCGAACGGTGAGGGCGGAGAGGTGCGCGTACTGGCTGTAGCGGCCGTCGTCGTGGCGGATGACGATCTGGTAGCCGTACGCGCCGCCCCAGCCCGCGGAGACGACCCGGCCGCCGGCGACGGCCTTGACCGAGGTGCCGGTGGGCACGGGGAAGTCGACTCCGGTGTGGTAGCCGCTGGACCAGGAGGAGCCCCGGGTGCCGTACCGGGTGCCGATGCCGGCGGAGACGGGCGCGGAGTAGCTGTCGGCGGCCGGCTTGGTGGCGGGCTTGTGGGTGGTCTGGGGCTTCGTGGTGTTGTGGGCCGGCCTGGTGGCGGGCTTGGTGGCCGGCTTCGAGGTGTGCTGGGTGGCGGGCTTCGGGGCCGACTTGGGCGGGGCGGCCTTGGGGGGCGTGGCCTTGGCGGGTCGCGGGACGGCCTTCTGCGCGGTCTTGGGCGCCGCCTTCTGCGCGGTCTTGGGCACCGCCTTCTGAGCGGTCTTCGGCGCGGCTTTCTCCACCGCCTTCTGCGAGGTCTTCTCCGGGGCCTTCTTCGGCGCCGTGATGCGCAGGGTCAGACGCTGGCCCGGCAGGATCAGGTCGGGGTCGTCGCCGACGACCGGCCGGTTGGCCTCGTACAGGCGCTGCCAGCCGCCCTTCACGTGCTCGTCCCGGGCGATCTTCGACAGGGAGTCGCCGGGCGTCACCGTGTACATCTCCCGCACGGTGGGCACGGTCGTCGGGGTCGCGCTCCGCGCGGCCTGCTCGGGCAGGAGGCGCTGCCCCGGCAGCGAGGCGGCGCGGACGGCGTTCCCGCCGCCGGACCGCTCGGCCGCCGTGGCGTGCCGGGGCGTGGCCTCGGCTGTCTCCCCGCCCCGGGCGAGCCCCGCGCGAGGGCCGCAAGAGGGCCAGGCGCCGGGGCCCTGACCCTTGAGGACACGCTCGGCGATCGCGATCTGCTGGTCCTTGGAGGCGAGGTCGGCGCGCGGGGCGTAGTGCGTGCCGCCGTACCGCTCCCAGGTGGACTGGGTGAACTGCAGGCCGCCGAAGTATCCGTTGCCGGTGTTGATGTGCCAGCTGGAAGAGGACTCGCAGGACGCGACCTTCTCCCAGACGTCGAGCGAGGCGGCCTGTGCGGCGCCCGCGCCGATCAGCGGCAGCGCCATGCCGGCGCCTCCCGCCGTGACGGTGAGCGAGGCACGGTTGATCCGGCTCGGCTGGTGGCGGCGGTGACGTCCGCGTACGGCCATGGGCCCCCCTTGAACACAGCAGCAGCCGTCCAAGTTAGGGGTGGTGCACGCTCCGTGACAAGGGGCCTGGCGAAACCTCAAGCCCCTTGTGTCACCTCGGGGTTGGATCCGGTCATCCGCCGGCGGGGCCGGGTTCGGGCTGAGGTTCGGGTTCCGGTACGGGCCCGCCCGGCTGGGGCGCCGGGGTCGGCGAGGGGTCCGGCGGAACCGGCACCGGGTTCGGCGGGGGCACGGGCGGCGGCGGGGGGACCGGCGGCGGGATCGGCGAGGGCGGCAGCGGATCGGGGGAAGGGTGGGTCATGACGGACCTCCCGGTCGACGGAGGCCCCTGGCGCGGGAGCTCCGCGGCGTGGGGCCACAGGGGTTTCACGGGCCCCTTCCAGGGTGGCCCGTGCTCCCCGGCCACGCCCGCCGGACCCCGCCCTTCGGGTCACCCGGCCCCTCACGGGAAGGGCCGGGCGGCCGGGCGGCTCAGACCTGGGCGGGCACGGCGTGCGGGGGGCGCACCGTGTCGCTGCCGGGGACGGGGGCGGAGGCGTCGCCGCCCAGCTCGACGATCCGGTTGTCACCGTCGACGTGTACGACGCGCGGCACGAAGCTCCGCGCCTCCGCGTCGTCCATCTGCGCGTAGCTGATGAGGATCACCAGGTCGCCGGGGTGCACGAGGTGGGCGGCGGCGCCGTTGATCCCGATGACACCGGAGCCGCGCTCACCCTCGATGACATAGGTCTCGAGGCGGGCGCCGTTGTCGATGTCGACGATGTGGACCAGCTCGCCGGGCAACAGGTCGGCGGCCTCCATCAGCTCCGCGTCGACGGTGACCGAACCGACGTAGTGCAGGTCCGCCTGGGTCACGGTGGCGCGATGGATCTTGGACTTGAACATTGTACGCATCATCGAGGTACTCCTGAACATAGGCTCCCTGCCTGCGTTTTTGCAGGTCAAGGGCGGTTTTCCTACCCTACAACGAGTCGCATGTTCGGGCAGCATTCCCCAGGTTTTTCAGGACTCATGCTGACCACTTGCTGACTTTCCTGACGCACCGTCAGGTGACTGCAGGGGGCTTCGCCCGCCCTCCTGGACCCCACCGCGACGACTGCACAAGCCTACGCAGCACCCTCCGAAGGGTGTCCGTGATCACCGTCACTCTGGCGGTCTGGGAGGCAAGCGGCGAGGGCGGTCGCCGGGGATCCGGCTGCCCACAGGCATCCGAGGGACCGAAGTGGCGCGGCAACATAGCCGCGGATCGCCGGTTAGCCAAACCGGCGATCCTCATGACCATGGCTACAGCTCGTCCGGTGACTCTTGGCACAGGGCGGGTGTCAAGGACGTTTGGAATTCGGCCAGAGCAGAGAGCGAGCCAATGCCGCGATCGGGCTCAGGCCAGCCTCAGGGAGCCATCTTGCCCGTGGAACCGCAGTCGCACTTCGACGAGACCCGCACCGATGTGAACTCGTTGGGCAGGCGCCGTAGCGTAGAGCCCGTCCTTATGGACACTGCTGAGGTCGCTGCGATGCTCAACATGTCCACGAGCTGGGTTTACAGGGAGGCATCGAAGCTGGGCTTGAAGGGCTACAAACTCGGACGAGGCAGGAACGCGAAGGTCCTGTACAAGAGGTCCGAGATCTTCAAGTGGCTAGAGCAGCAGAAGATCCATTAGTGAATTTTCCTCGCGAGGTTCCCAGCTGCCAGCACTTCACGAGGTGCCGAACGCTTAAGACGAGGACGCCTCGCTCCTGTCCACCTCAAGGCGAGGAGCAGGACGCTGAGGCGTAGGGCGAGCATTCACCCGTCTGCGCTGGTTCCCCTGGGAGGTATGCGACGACATCCACGAAGCCTTCCGCGCCCTGGGACGCGCACTGAACTGCCGGCGCCCGAACTCCCGATAAGAGTCAAGAGAGGCACGGCCGCCTTAAGGACAGCCCGGTGGCCAGCCTCAGGCCGGTTTGCACCACACGGAGATGTGCTTCGCGGAATCCTGGGTGAACGCAGACCCGTCCCAGTCCGCGACGCGACGTTCCAGCTCGAGCCCGGCGCTCCGCGCCATCAGGTCAAGCTCCGCCGGCCAGGCGTAACGGTGCCGGGAGGCGTCGCGTCGGGAGAGGCGCTGTCGACACACTTACGTTCCCTGCGGCACAGCGTGCACCGCCCACAACTCGTCGGCGACTTCCCACCGGCAGAACCACCCAGTGAGCCTTTTCCAACCTCATACCTGTGCTGCTCATCGGCCTGCTGACAACTGAACGCACCGATCTGTAGCGAGGCCATGACGAGCAGATCCGCAGGCGGTCCTCGAGGCCCCAGAAACTTCGCCGAGCATGGCCAGCGGCGCTGAGAACCGGGTGAGAAAGGGCTCAGCGTTCCGGCAGCTCCCATGAAGCAAACCAGTGGGGGAACGGTCCGGCGGAGGGCGGGAAGCCGAACGGCGGGGTGCGGTCGGTGAGCAGGCGCAGCACGAATTCACCGGTGCCGCAGTCGAAGCGCTGCCACTCACCGCCCACGTACTGCACGAGAACCGGCCAGTCGTCGGGATCGGCCGGTCCGGTCAGCCAGTGGAAGGTCAGCTCCTGCTCGGAGATCCCCCATGTGAGCACGCCGCCGGGCGCGGGGTGGACCGGGTACGGCCGGTACAGGTCGGCGTACCGCGCCATGTCCTGGCCCCAGGAGACCAGATCCGTGCCCAGCGCACCCGGCACCAGCAGGTCCAGGTACTCGTCGAAGCTGCCCCGGCCGAAGGCGTCGACGATGTCCTTGTAGTCACCGGGCAGCGCGGTGCCCAGCGCGGCCTCCGTCGCGGCCCAGTCGACGCCGCACCGATCGGGCTCCGTCCACCCGGTGGCCTCCCGCAGCAACGCCGCCCACCCGACACCGGGCGGACGGGTGAACGCGCGCCGGGCGAGGATCACGACGCGGCGCGGGCCATCGGCGGTGGCCGTCACGCCGTATCCGAACCAGTGCTCGGCCAGCACCCACCCGCGCAGCTCCAGCAGCCCGCCCTCCCCGCCGATGGGGAGCCCACCCTCCCCGCCCACCGGCGGACCGTCGGGCACCCCTGCCGCCGTACCCCCGACGACCCACGCGCGTACGGGCAGACTCGCCCCGTCGATCACGTCCGCAGCGACGCGCTCCAGCTCGGCCAGATCCTCCGCGTCGCTGGGCACACAGACATGCCCTGCCCCATGAGTGGGCAGTGTGCAGTGCAATTCGGGCGCGCGCCAGGCGTCGTTCAGACGGGTGCGCAGAGCTGGGGCGTCCATGCGGCCAAGTGAACAGCACGGCACTGACATTGAGCCTTTTCGACCTGCATCAGCAGTACCCCGATGGGCTGACAACAGGGTAAAACCCCAGGTAGATGGGTTTTCCCACCAAGAGAACCGACTCCACCAGAGGCTTTACGTGCTTGTCTGCCCATCGGGGTCGACGTGTCCAGTTCCGCCCTCCGCTTCCTCACTCAGCAGTTGCGGCGCCACCGCTGCACGATTGGCTCCCGGTGGCGGCTGCTGAGCGCCGGCCGTCAGGCCCTGCTTACCCTCGCCCATCTGCGGGTGTGACACACGTACGCCCAGCTCGCGGCCGGATTCGGTGTCAGCATCACGACGGCCTTCCGCTATGTCTCCGAAGCGGTCGAGCTCCTGGTCGCTCTCGCCCCGAGCTTGGCCGACGCGGTGCGGACCGCTTCGGTGAAGGCGTATCTGATCCTGGACGGCACGCTCCTGCCCATCGACCGCATTGCCGCGGACCGGCCGTTCTACTCCGGGAAACACAAGAAGCACAGGATGAACGTGCAGGTCATCGCCGACCGCTTCGGCCGGCTGCTATGGGCTTCACCGGCCCTGCCCGGAGCCATCCACGACCTCCGGGCGGCCCGCGAACACGGCATCCTCGACGCGCTCGCGGAAGCCGGCATGCGGTACTGGGCCGACAAGGGCTACCGAGGTGCCGGCGGAACGGTCCGCATCCCGTGCTGGGGGCGGTGGGAGAACCTCTCGGCAGGCCAGAAGGCTGCGAACCGGTCGCACGCGAGGATCCTGGCCCTGGTCGAACCCGCCGTCACCGCCCTCAAGTCCTGGAGACTCCTCCGCAAGCTCCGCTGCTCGGCCACGCGCATCACCCGCCTCGTCCAAGCCGTCCTCGCCATTCATCTGACCAGCTCAAACTGAGGTTGGAAAAAGCTCAGTAGCCCGAACATCAGTCCCGGAGTGCTCTCAGCACCTTCGAGATCCCTTCGTCAGGCCAGGAGGGTGGCGATGGCAGCGGTTACGCCGGTGGCGAGGGTGATGACGGCGACGAAGGCGGTGGCGGCTCGGGTGAGGGCTGTGGGGTAGGTAGCGCCGTCCATGCGGGCGAGTTTGCCTGCGGCAGTGGCGGCGAGCAGTGCGACGACGAGGACGAGTGCGATGGCGAGGAGGACAACGGCGACGGTCACGACAAGCTCCTTCTAGACGGTCAGGTACTGACGTGATCGAAGGTCGCGGAGAAGGTGTGCGCCGTGGTTCGCCGGACCGAAGATGTACACCGGCGAACACACCACTGGCTCGGGGGGAAAGCACGTGCACGACGAACAAAGCGGCCAGAGTCAGGCACTTGCACAACTGCGCAGGCGACTGAACGAGGGGATGCTCAAGGCTCGGCTGAATCAGACGGAGGTCGCCAGCCTGGCGGGTCTAGGGCGCACCACCGTGTCGGAGGCACTTTCCCCGGCCAAGCCTGCACCGTCCCCCCGGACGGTGCAGGAGATGGCCCGTGTGTTGAGGCTTCCGGTAAACGAACTCTTGGAGTTGCGGCGTACGGCAGAAGACACGTCGAGCATGACCGTGGGTGACGAGGTGAGGCTGGGCCGCCCGATCGGTCGGTGGGATCCACATGAATTGGAAGTTCACCCCGCCGGCTTCCGTGAGTCCTCCTCGAACCCGAATGCGCCTGCAGCGCGAGTGCTGCCCGGCTATGTGCGCCGCGAGCATGACCGGGTGCTGGATGAAGCGGTGCACGATGCGATGGGGGGCCACAGCCGGATGGTGGTGCTGGTGGGAACCTCGTCGACAGGGAAAACGCGCGCGTGTTGGGAGGCTGTGCAGCCGCTTGAGGAGAAGGGCTGGCGGCTGTGGCACCCCTTCGACCCGACTCGCGCGGAGGCTGCACTGGCGGACTTGTGCAGGGTCGGGCCGCGCACGGTGGTGTGGCTGAACGAGGCCCAGCATTACCTCGGCGATCGGGCGGTTGGCGAACGGATCGCGGCAGCCGTGCACCAGATACTGATCGACGAACAGCGTGGACCCGCCCTGGTGCTGGGCACGCTGTGGCCCGAGTACGCCGCCGAATACACCTCCCTGCCCACACCTGGAAGGGAGGATCCGTACAGCCGGGTACGGGAGCTGCTGGCCGGCCGCACCTTCGCGGTTCCGGATGCCTTCGACAGCACCGCCTTGGCCACAGCCGCCGCGCTGGCCGACCAGGGTGATCGGCTCCTGGCCGACGCCCTCACTCGCGCCCGGGACGGCGGACGGGTCGCCCAGGATCTGTCTGGCGCCCCCGAACTCCTGCGCCGCTATGAGCAAGCCACCCCTGCCGCCCGAGCTCTGCTGGAGGCGGCGATGGACGCTCGCCGCCTCGGTGTGGGACTCCAGCTTCCCCATGCTTTCCTGACCGACGCCGCCCCCGACTATCTCGACCAGAATGACTACGACCAGCTCACCGACGACTGGGCCGAACGCGCCTACGCACAACTCGCGGCACCGGTCCACGGCAAACAAGCCCCCCTGCGCCGCACCGCACCCCGACCTCCACGACGTCCACCCATCCCTCCCAACGACGGTGAGCCCACTACGCCCCCTCTGGGACCGGCATTCCGGCTCGCCGACTACCTCGAACAGCACGGTCGCACCACCCGCCGCCACCTCTGCCCTCCTGACTCCTTCTGGCACGCTGCTCACACCCACCTCACTCACCCCAACGACCTCGGCAGCCTCACTCAAGCCGCTGAGTCCCGGCACCGCCTTCAGTGGGCTCACCACCTCCGCCACCGCGCCGCCGACCACGGCAATAGCAACGCTTTGACCTATCTGGCTGAGAGGAAGGAGGAGGCCGGAAATCGAGAAGCCGCCGAGAGCCTTGCCCGGCGGGCTGCCGCCAGAGGCTCCACCTATGGTCTGACCCGCCTGTCGTGGATGCGGGAGGAAGCTGGGGACTACGACGCTGCCGAGAACCTTCTCCGACAGGCCATCAAGTACGGCAGCATCAGCGCCCTGGCGTATCTGGCTGCAAGGCGGGAGGAGGCAGGGGACAGAGAAGAAGCCGAGGCGCTAGCCCGGCAGGCTGCCGACCGCGGCGACACCTTCGCCCTTTCTCATCTGGCCACGATTCGGGGGCGGGCCGGGAATTGGGAAGCTGCCGAGAGCCTGGCTCGGCAGGCCGCTGCCCAAGGCGACGTCTATGGTCTGACCCGCCTGGCGGGGATGCGGGAGGAGACCGGGAATCTGGACGCTGCCGAAATCCTCCTTGGATTCGCCGCCGACCACGGCAGCACCCATGCGTTGGTCCGCCTGGCTGAGATCCGGGGAAGGGCCGGTAATTGGGCAGCCGCCGAGGATCTTTTCCTACAGGCCGCCGATGGCGGTGACCCGTTCGCCTTGTACGACCTAGCCGTAAAGCGAGAGGAAGCCGGTGATCGGGAAGCTGCCGAGGACCTGGCCCGGCAGGCAGCCGACTGCGGCCACATTCTTGCCTTGTGCCGCCTGGCCGTGAAGCGGGAGGAGGCCGGGGACCGGGAAGCCGCCGAGAATCTTCTGCTACAAGCCGCCGACGGCGGTGATCCCCACGCCCGATATCGCTTGGTCGAGATGCGGGAGAGAGTTGGGGATCGGGAAGGCGCTGAGAGGCTTCTGCTGCAAGCCGCCGACCGAGGTGACGTCTACGCTCTCGCTCACCTGGCCGAGATGCGGGAGAAGGATGGGGATCGGGAAGGGCAGGAGAGCCTTCTCCTGCAAGCCGCCAACCAAGGCGACACCACCGCCGAGCCTGTTCGTCTGCCTTACTTATCGGAAACGCTCAGCAAGCTGTGGCCATACGGTTTGAACGCAGACGGTATGCCAACACCTCCTTGGCAACTCTCGGTGCCCGCTCGGCACCGAGGCGTACCGCCGCCCAACTCGTAGGAATGCCCTAGCTTGCGCCCGAGCGCTCAGACTGGTCTAGGACGGGCTGGGAGAATGCACCGGACGTTCGGGAAACTCCCCCACCCTCGTCTGCAGATGCGTCATGATCACGGGCGTGCACCCTCGTGACGAAGAGATATGGCGGGCCATCGACCAGGGCCTCCGGGCGATCGACTGGGAGGCGTGGTTCGGTTGCCCGGAAGGCGCCGACTATCTCTCCCCCGCAGGTCACGAGGTGACCGCACGCGCGGTGGCCGGCTTTACCGCGTTCTTCGACAGCCGCTGGCTACCCAAGGCCGTGGTCCCCTCCCCAGCCCCGGGCCGGGCCAGCGACACCTTCGTCGGCCTAGGCCGAGCCGCCCCGGTGCTCCAGATCATGAACGGAGCCGTGCCGGGAGCATGGGTGGAGGCGGTGCGGTGGTGGGCCGCGTACGCCTATCTGGAGAAAGCCGGGGTGCCCGGCATTGCCTCGGTAAAGCGGGATGCACGCCGCGACGTCACGCTGTCCCGGTTCCTGCACTCCCAGACGCAGGCCCGGCTCGCGCTCATGGGGGCGGCCCGCGGACTCCCGATCGAACTGGAGCCGGCGAAAGCCAGCGGCGGTCCCGGCGACGTCCGTGTCGGCCCCGTCTTCATCGAGGTCGTCACCCTCGCCGAGGACCAGAAGCTCCAGGACTACGAGAGGTTCCGCCAGAACGTCCGGGCTCACCTCTTCACCCTGGACAGGGGCCGTGACATCTACTGGGAAGGCGACCTCCCTGAACTCCTCAACGGCCACGCCTTCGAGACATGGAAGAAGTGGACCGAGGAGGCCGCCCAACAGTGCGCTGCCTCGGGGGCCGCGGTCGACGTCCTCAGCCACGCCGGCAGGCGGCTGACTGTCCACCCTGGCACGGCTCCCCAGGGCACCACTCTGACCGGGGACACAGTGGAGACCGACCAGGGCAGGCGGCTCCTGGACAAGGTACGTGGCAAGTGTGCCAAGACGACGGGCGCGGGCACCGCGTGGATCTGGGTGGAGGACCACAGCGGCCTCTTCCATTTCCCGACGCCCTTCGCCGGGATGTCGCTCGCCGCCAAGACCGATGCGCTCGCAGACCTGTTGGGGCCGCTGCTGGCGGAGTACGTCCACGTTGCCGGGATCGTCGTCTCGAATGCAGCCCACCGGCGCCTGCCGCTTCCGCCGGACGAGGACGCGCTCCGCCCCGCCGCACAGGGTTTCCGACGGGGGCTGCCCCTCGACCGGGTCCGGGAGACGATCGTGATCCCCCGGCGAATCCTCCTGCCTGAACAAACCAGCCTGATAGCCAGAATGTGCCATGCCGAAGCTGATGCGCTCGACTGGGCTCTGAGGCAGCTCGGTGTTCCCCAGGGCGTGACATCGCTGCTCGCCGGCTCGTCGACGCCGCACCGGGTTTCCCCTCTGTGGACGCCGTGAGCCGGCCGAGTCGGTACGACGGCGTGAAGACAACATGCTGGAGTCTCAAATGCGGACTACAGATTCGCGCAGGCTCGGACCAGCGGTGCCTACACCGAGCCCATGGTCCGCTGATGGCTTGCCGCGACGATTCGCACATCGCCAGCTACGGCTGCAATCCCTGCGGCCATGAGCGGCCGCAAGGCGCTCATTTCGCGCGCGTCCCTCCAAACGCCAATGCTCGGGGTCACGAAGGGCACAACGCTCAATCCATGTGCTTCGAACGGCGCGGTGACCAGGTAGCGCATACCACCGGTACCGCATAGGTAGCCGCGCGCGCCGGTGGCAGCGGAGAGGTCTGCGAGCCGCTCTGAGCGCTCCGGCCGGACCGACAAGCAACTACTCCGCAGGATGCGTCCCCTCCACCCCAGGAGCCTGAGCAATAGCTTTGTGGACTCCTCGGCAAGATCAGCCATCCTCGCGGTCTCAAACCGATGAAGCACAGCGTCCAGCCCACTCCTGAACCTCGGCCAGTCGGGGCTCTTCGCGTAGTACTGAGCCAGCATGTGCGTGAGGCGGCGACGAGCCAGGTCCGGGTCGGCCACAACCGCGTCCTTGATGAGGGTGGACCGCCCGTGGGGCAGGTGAGTCGGGATCGAGAGCCACTGGCGCCGGTCCGGGCCGGACATGCTGCCGAGGCGGGCGCGGTGCTGGAAGTCGCGGCGGGCGAACTGGACGTCGTCGAGGACGATCCAGCAGTCCGCCGCGAAGAGCTTCGCGAGGGTGCTGAGACGGGGGAAGAGGTTGGGCTGGTGGATCGCCACCAATCCCCCCGAGGCTGCTTCACGCGCCGATGAGCCTGCTGGTGAAGCCGGCGCGGATGAGGTCCTCGTACGCGGCATGCACGCTCTCCGGGACGTCCTGCTCGATCGCGAAGCCCTGCTTCGGGTACTCGATGATGCGCTGGAGGTCGCCGACGAGCATGTCGATGACGAGCTTCTCGTCACCAATGCTCTTCAGGTAGTCGTCGAACTCCATCGGTTCGGAGGCGCACAGCACTTCGACCTCGGGCCACAGCTTGCGGGCGGTGGCGAAGGAGCGGCGCTCCATGTAGGGCTTGGAGACGAGGAGCACCGACTTCGGTGTGATGCCGGCGGAGGCGAGAAGCTCTCGGGACAGTTCGACATTCTGACCCGTGTTGCCGGCGTTCGGCTCGACCAGGATCGCGCTGTCCGGCACGCCGAGCGTGAGAGCGTGCTCGCGGAAATGGACCGCCTCGCCACGGGGGAAGACCTTCGCGGTGGTGGGGCTGTTACCGCCGGTGAACACCAGAGTGGGGAACAGCCCAGTCCGGTACAGATCGGCGGAGAAGGCCGCGACGCCGAGATCGTGGCTTCCGAGGCCGATCGCGACGTCGACGGGACGCAGGTCGTGACCCATCTGGTGGTAGTCCCAGACCAGCTTGGCGTTGCGGATCTGCTCGTCGTTGATGGCCGGCTGGTTGTCGGTCACTCGCTCGTCTCCCTGGTCAACGTGGTGAAGGGCTGGCTGGCCCATCGGCCGTCCTCCGGATGTCCGTGATGCTGCGGAGTTGGTGGGTCAGGCCGTACTGAGCCGCCCGCTTGGCAGCGTCGTCGAGGACGCGTAACCCATCATCCAGGGTCGCGCGGTCGGACAGGAGGATGTGCCCGTACGCGGTGTCCAGTCGTACCCGCTGCATCGGCGCATCGGTGATGCCTGTGCTGCGAGCCACGTCGATGAGGCGAAGAGCCGCGTCGAGGTTGCCGGACCCTCGGTGGGCGAGGGCGAGCTTCTGCTGTGCGACGGACCAGTCGTCCTGCTCGGCCAGGCTCTCGAACTCGCGGATGGCTTCTTCCATCACCCGGACCGCGTAGTCGTTGTTGCCGTCCTTGCTGAGGGCGGTGCCGACCCACAGGCGCGCACGGGCGCGGTCTCGTGGGGATAACCGCTCGTCGATCGCGAGGTCCTCGTACTGTCGAGCCGCAGTCTCCAGGGCGCCGGACATCTCGGTGACGACCGCCAGGGAGAGGTCGAGCTGCGCCACACGACGCGGGATGGCCAACTCAGTGTAGAGCGAGCGGGCCTGGGTGTAGCTCCGCTGCGCGGAGAGTGGGCCGACGACCGCCCCCTGGTCTCGCTTGAGATCACCCTGCAGGGCGATGGAGCGGGCGAGGAGGTACGTGCCGCGTTCGTCCAAGTCCGATGGCCGGTAGGTGGACGACCACCGCCGAAGCAGGTCGTCCGCGAAGGCGAAGTTCTGGTGAGACAGTGCGACGACCGCGCGTTCGAGGTCGTCCGTCCAGGACTCATACTCCCAGGCCCGGGGCCGGGGGATGGTGACGCGCGACGTACCGCCGGCCGGTCCTGTCCCCTCTCCTGCGGTGAGCTTGGCGAGCTCCGTCTCGAAACGCACATGGGTCGCGGCATCGGCCCGGGCCAGCGCGGTGTCGAGGATGGCCTGGCTCTCGGTGTTGGGCCGCCGCTTGTCCCGGTACTTCTCCCAGTTGCTGATGGTGTTGACCGCGATGCCGAGGTGCTCGGAGTAGCGACGCACGCTCAGCCGGAGTGCCTTGCGCAGCGCAAGGGCCTCCAGGCCGGTCCATTCGTGAACGGTCGCCACGTGCCACTCCCTTCCGATGCCATCGAAGCATGTGGGGTCCGTGCCGGGGAGCGGTTGTGGGACAGAAGTGGGACAGACGTGGATTCCCCCAACGCAAGGTGGCGACCAGGCTCGGAGTGTCCCCCTCCCCCGATCCGATGGGTGGTCACGACCATGGAGCCCCTCACGGAACAGCGGAACGTCACGGGCCCGATCGTCTTCGGATTTCTGCGGCTCGTCGGGGTGTCCGCGCGTCGGCAGCAGGCTCTCGCCAAGACCATCACCGACTACTGCCGCCGCCACGAACTGACGCTGGGCGGTGTGTACATGGAGCGGTGCGCGGCAACGTCGGGCGCGTTCGTGGGCATGCTCGACGCCGTCGCGGCCACTCATCCGTACGGCGTCGTCTTCCCCACGCCGTCCCACCTGGGCCCCAGGGCCATAGCAGCTGATCGCAGGCAGCGGCTGCACGAAGCCGGCACCGAAATTCTGCTCGTACGAGGTGCCCGGCCGCCTGTAGCTGACGAATGGGCCCCGGGGAGCACCGCGCCATGAACCTCGACCGGGAACTCCTCCTGCTGGACAGCCGCCGCATCGACGGTCTGGGCAGCGTCCTTGACGCCCCGCAGCACCAGAAGAGCCTGACGCTCGCCGCCGACGACACGGCCCCGGGCACGGCACGCGCCTTCACCCGCGAAGCGCTGATCGCTTGGGGTGTGGAGAACCTGCTCGACCACGTCGTGCTCATCGTCAGCGAACTCGCGACGAACGCCGAACGCCACGGCCGACGTGTCGTGCACCACGGCAACCTTGGGCAGTCCCAGCAGGATCCGCACCGGGACGAGATCACTCTGACGCTCGCCCTCCAGGCCGGCGTCGTGGGGATCGAGGTGGAGGACAACTCCCCGGAGCCCCCCGTTCCGAAGATCGCCTCCCCCTACGCGACTGGCGGACGTGGCCTGCTCCTGGTGTCCGCCCTGGCCGACGCCTGGACCGCATGTCCCAAGCAGGACGGAAGCGGAAAGCGAGTGATCGCCTTCGTGAAACGCCCTGAGACCTCCCTGACTCCCTGATCCCGTTCACCGGAGATGCCTCATGTCCACCCTGCTCCCGCCGTCGCCTTTACCTCCGAAGGCACTGCTGCTCGACCTCGACGGCGTGCTCCTCGACACCCGCCCGGTGATGGAGCGCGCATGGCAGCAAGTCCGGAAGGAGCATGGTCTCGACGTATCGTTCGAGGAGTACGAGCGCCATCTCGGCCGGCCGTTCGCCGACATCATGGAACGGCTCGGATTCACCGAGTCCGAGCGGTTTCACCGTACGTACGACGAGGCGTCGATCGCGGCCTCCAACCATGCCCGCGAGTTCGACGGCACCGTGCAGGTCCTGCACACGTTCGTCGCCGCCGGCTGGCTCCTCGGCATCGTTACGTCCAAGCCCTTGGAGCGGGCGGCTCCGCTCCTGACGAGCCTCGGTTGCCCGTTCTCCACCGTGCGCACGCCGAACGGGGGTGGGCGCGGCAAGCCCGCGCCGGACCCAGTCCTACTCGCACTGATCGACCTCGGTGTCGATCCCGCCGACGCTGTGTACGTGGGCGACATGGCGGTCGACCAGGAAGCCGCCCGCCGCGCCGGAGTCCCGTACGTCCACGCGAGCTGGGGATACGGCAACCCGGGTTCCCCCTCCCCCGTGGTCGCCGAGGCCCCGAGGGATCTGCTGAGGCTCCTTTCCCCGGGCCCCTTCCTCGAAGGGAGTCTGTTGTGACCACACCCTCTCGCCATGTCCACGGTCTGGCACGGGCCGACATCGACGGACAGCCCGCGTGGGCACTGGTCGGTGAAGGCACGCTCGCGACTCTGGCATCCGACCGGATCACCACGAGCGAGCTGGAAAACCTGCCCCTGGACACGCAGGAGCACGAAGGACTGGTCGAGCATGTCATGGACGCGCTCCAGTGGTACGGGGCCGATCTCAGGACGACGCCGGGCGGGGCCGGGTGGCTGTACGTGCAGCACGTACCGGTCCGTCGCCTCGTGGCTCACGTCGTACGCAAACTGATGGCTCTCAGCGTCTGGGAGCCGTTCAGGGATGCGCCCGGCCCGCTGAAGATCGCTCCGCATGAGGGACTCGTCGGGCTTCGCGAGAGTAGTTCCCGGGAGTACCGCCCCTACACCGTCACGTGGTCCGGCATCGCGTACCTGCTCGGGGCAACCGCGTTGTACAACCCACTTCGTACGGCGCAGCTGAGCAACCTGCAGTCAGCGCGCGTCGACACGCGAGGGCCAAGCCCTGTCCCGTCAGGGCTGCCGCGCACCGGCGTCGTAGCACTCTCGTGGTCGTCCCGCCATGCGGCCACTCTGCTGCCGGTGCTCGAAGAGCTGGCAGGTGGTGGCCGGACGAGTCTCCTCGTCGATCTCGCCACGGACCCAGCGCAACGCTGCGACACCCCAGCCGTCGAGGGCATCAGGCTCGTTATGCCTCCCGCTGGCCTCTTCGCTCTGTCCGGAGCCGTGGAGCGCCTGCAGCTGCGGGACGACGAGCACGTCGTCCAGGTGGGGGAACACATCGTCCGGCTCTCGCGCCTGGTTCGTCTTCTGGCCCTCCTGCTGGAGACGAACGGGGGGTGCACCCAGCCGTCGTGGCGCTCCGTGGTCCGTCTGGAGACGTGGCTGCGCGGTGTTCTGCAGGCGTCTCGCCCGCACACACTGCTCGTCAGCAACGACACCAGCCCCGTTGGCGCGCTCGCCGTCCACCTGGCCGATTTCAACGGCGTGAACACGGTCCATGTGCAGCACGGGGCCTGGACCGCGGGGTCGGTCGCGTGGCCCGCGCTGCACAGCCGGGACATCGTCGTCATGGGCGATCGCGATGCCCCGCTCGCCAAGGCGTGGGCGCGGCACCCGGACGCCAAGGTCCAGGTGCTCGGGCAGCCCCGCTTCGACGCTCTCGCCGGCCTCGGGCGGGAAGCCCAGAGGCAGTACCTCGAAAAGCTGCTGGTCTCCGGATCAGGGCGGAGCCCCGACCGGATCATGGTCTGGGCCTGCCAGCCCTTCGGTGCCGACCGGCTCAAGGCCCACGCCGACCTCCTCCTGGACGGGCTGGGGAAGACCGAGGGCGAATGGGGACTGGTCATCGCCCCGCACCCGGCGCAGAGCCCGGAGGTCTTCGCCTCACTCATGCAGCGGGACGGAAGGCCGCTCGTGGCCATCGCCGATCCGCAGGTAGGGGCCCGGGGTTGTCTCGCCGGCGCCGACGTCGTCGCGAGCGCCTATTCGACGTGCGGCATCGAGGCCGCCCTCTTGGGCGTGCCGGTCCTGGAGATCGGCACCACCGACGAACGCACGCTCGGACTTGCGGCTCACGGCCTCGCGCGACGCTGCACTACCGCCGGGGATGTCGCCGACGCGCTCTCCACACCCCTCATGCCGCTCAAGGCCGCCGAACCCGCCTCGACCGACGCGGTGTGCCGCTGGGGCGGCGACAGCGCCGCCCTGGTCGCGCACCTCATCGTCAGCCGCGCATCCGGCCATCAGCTCGAACGCCTCCGAAACGAAGGAGTTTCCGCCCGATGACATCCCTGACCGCCGACAGCATCGCCGAGCTCTTCGTCGGTGCCGTCGCCCTGGCCAAGTCCGGCGAGAGCGTCAGCCCGCGCGGCATGGCCACTCGTGAGGTCCTCGACGTCCACATGCGGCTGACCCGTCCGCGGGCCCGCCTGCTGTACGCGCCGCCGAGCAGGATCCTGAACCCGGCGTTCGCGGTGGCCGAGACCGTCTGGATCCTCTCCGGCTCGGACGAGCCCTGGATCTTCGACTACAACGCGAAGCTCCGGCAGTACGCCGACAATGGAGTCCTGCGCGGCGCGTATGGCCCGCGGATGCGGAAGTGGGCTGGCGCGGTGGACCAGTTGGCCCGCGTCGTGGAGATCCTCAAGCAGGACCCTGACTCCCGCCGGGCCCTGATCCAGCTCTACGACCCGGCCCGGGACGCCGCCGGCCACAAGGACGTGCCCTGCACGCTGGGCTTCCGCTTCTACCTGCGTGACGGCCGCCTGCACATGTCGACGACGATGCGCGGCCAGGACGTGTGGATCGGCATGCCGTACGACCTGTTCTTCTACACGGTCCTGCACGAGCTCGTGGCCGGCTGGACCGGCGCCGAGCTGGGCGACTTCCACCACCACGTCGGATCCCTGCACATCTACGAGAACCACCTCGACCAGGCGGAGGAGTTGACCTCGATCGTCGCAAGCGTCGACATGCCGGACCTCACCACGTCATGGGAGGGATTCGACGCCCTCCTCCATCAGGTCAAAACGGGAGACGTGACCGGGCACGCTGGCTGGGACACCATGTCCGAGACCCTGCGCAGCTACCAGCTCTGGAAGAGCGGCCGGCGGGAGCAAGCGACGAACCTGGCCGGCAAGATCGACGGACCGCTCGGCCAGGCCATGACCGCCTGGTACGACGAGCTGAACCGTCGTACCAGGATCTCGTCCGCGCACGCCTCGGCGGGTGCGCGGTGACGGCGGCCGTGGACCAGACGCCCTCGGTCATTCTCGGCCTGTGCTCGTACACCCACGACTCCGCCGCCGCACTGCTCGTCGACGGGCAGCTCATCGGCTTCGTCGAGGAGGAGCGGCTGTCCCAGAAGAAGCACACCAAGGACTACCCGCGCCACGCCGTCGAGTGGCTGCTCGGCAAGGCCGGGCTGTCCGCCACCGACGTCGACGCCGTGGCCTACAACTTCCAGCCCGCCCGCTACCTGATCGAATCCCCGGCCGCGCTGCGTCTGGCGCTGTCACCGACCACACGTAACCGGGCGGTGCCGCGAGCCCGTGGCTTCGCCAAAGTGGCGATGCGCACCCAGATCCGGGTCCGCGAGATCAGCCGGCGGTTCCCCGCCGCACGCGTCTCCCCCGTCCTGCATCACCGGGCCCACCAACTGGCGGCCTTCGCCGCCTCCGGGTGGAACGAGTCCGCAGTGCTCGTCGTCGACAGCCTCGGCGAGCGGCAGACCACGACCATCGCCCGCGGCCACGACGCGCTCCGTCCACGCACCCGCACCCTGGAGGCGATCAACGATCCCGCCTCCCTCGGGTACGTGTACGGCGCGGTCACCGAACACCTCGGGTGGCGCCGCGGTGACGAGGAAGGCACCGTGATGGCGCTCGCCGCACTCGGCGACCCCGCACGATTCCGGGCACTGTTCACCCGGGCCGTCCGCCTTACCCCCACGGGCTTCGCCGTCGACCCGCTCTACTTTCCCCCACGGGTACTGACTTCGGGCTACCCGAGGACCACCCGGCGCTTCATCGAAGAGGCATGCCCCGAACGCCACCCGAGCGAACCGCTGCGCGACGTGCACCGGGATCTGGCCGCGGCCCTCCAGGAGCGCACCGAGCAGGTGATGCTGCACCTGGCTCGCCGAGCGCGAACCATCACCGGCTCCCGCCGCCTGTGCGTCGGAGGCGGCGTCGCCACGAACTGCGTGAGCATCGGCCGCATCATCGAGGCCGGCGTGTTCGACGAGGTCTTCGTGCCGCCCGCCCCAGGCGACGCCGGCACCGCGATCGGCGCTGCCATCGCCGTACACCACGATGGCCACGCCCGACAGCCCCTGTCTGGTGTCGTCCGGGCCTGCTACCTCGGCCCGTCCTTCCAGGACACGGCCCTCGACCTCACGTCGTGGCCCGGCCTCCAGATGAAGGCGCTGGGCGGCGAAGCCGCCGAGTTCCTCGCCGAGCAGCTCGCCAACGGGTTGATCGTCGGGCTCTTCCAAGGACGAGTCGAGGCAGGCCCCCGCGCCCTGGGCAACCGCTCGATCCTGGCCTCCCCGCGGGAGCCGGGCGTCGTCGAGCGGCTGAACGCCACGGTGAAGTTCCGGGAGCCGTTCCGTCCCTTCGCCCCCATGGTGCTGACCGAGCGCGCTGCGGAGTTCTTCACTCTGGGCCAGGAGGCGCCGTACATGTCGATGGCGTCCGGCGTGACCGACAAGGCGCGCGAGCTGGTGCCGGCCATCGTGCACGCCAACGGAACCTCCCGCCTGCAGACCGTCACGCGCTCGCAGAACCCGTTCATGCACGAGGTCCTCAGCGCCTTCGCCCGGCGCACGGGCGTGCCTGTGCTGATCAACACCTCGCTCAACGTGAAGGGCAAGCCGATCTGCGGAACGCCAGCGATGGCGCTGGACTGCCTGGCCAACTCGGGCCTGGATGCCCTCCTGCTGGAAGGGCGGTGGATCACCAAGTGAGGATCGGATACAGCTTCTGGGGATTCCTCGGCAACGGGATCACAGACACGCCGGACGGGGGCCGCAGCCACCGCCGCCCCCTGATCGATGCCCTCCTCGATCGCGGCCACGAGATCGTCTTCCTGCAGGCCAACCGCGACCTGCTCGAGGCCGGCGACGACCTGGGCGACGCCTACACCTTCCACAGCGGCCGCCCGGCCATCGACGCCCTGTTCCTGGAGTGGCGCTGGTCGATCGAGGGACGCAACACCACCCCGTGCGGCTCCGAAGGCCACACGTGCGACCTCCACCGCCAGGCCGAACTGATCACCCATTACACCGTACGCCGGAAGACGCCGACCGTGACCTGGGACAAGGACCGCAAACTCCGGGCGGAAAGCGTGTGGCGGCGCGTTCCCCAGGTCACTGTCTGCGAGGCAGCTCTCGAACCGACGACTGGGGCGCACCGCCTGCTCTTCCCCGTCGACGACCGCCTGCTCGCCGAGGCGGATCCGGTCGCGCTGGCCAAGCAGCCCCGGGACCTCGTCCTCGGGTACCTCGGCAACCAGTACGACCGCGACGACCACTTCGACCGCTTCTTCGCACCGGCCGCCGCACGCTTCCATCACCTCGTCGGAGGCAAATGGACCAGGACCAGCCGCTGGCCGCACGTCCGGTTCCTCGGCAGGCTCCCCTTCGAGGCGGTCCACGGCGTGTACGGCAGGACGCTGGCGACCGTGCTCATGTTGCCGGAGCGGTACGCCGCCGTCGGGCAGATGACGCAGCGGATCTTCGAAGCCGTGCTCGCTGGCTGCCTCCCGCTCACTCCTGCCGACATCGCGCACGCCGACCACTTGGTACCCGAGGAACTGATCGTCCGCTCTGGTGACGAGGTGATCGAGCGGCTGAACCACCTCCAGCGGATCGCCGGCACCCAGCAGCACGCGAACCTGATCGCGGCCTGCCTGGACCGCCTGGACCTGTTCCGCCTGAGCCGACAGGTCGACGCACTGGAAGCAGCCCTGGACACGGCCATCGACCCCGTCGTCGCACTGGAACACGGAGCGGCCTGATGCAGCTGAGCAGCCAGGCCACCTCGTCCGGCTCATCCGCACGTGCCCAGGCGGCCAGTCCGACCGGGCCCCCGAGCACCTCTACCCTGGAGCACCATGAAGAAGGTCGCCATCGTCGGCTGCGGAGGCAGCGGCAAGTCGTACCTGGCGCGCGAGCTGGGCAGGATTCTCCACGCCCCGGTGACGCACCTGGACGCCGCGTTCTACGACGACGAGTGGAACGCACTGCCCATGCAGAAGTTCGCCGACCTGCAGCGGGAGCTGGTCGCGCAGCCGAGGTGGGTGATCGACGGGAACTACAACTCGACGCTGCAGATCCGGCTCGAAGCCTGCGACACGGTGGTCCTGATGGACGTCTCGACCGTAGCCGCGCTGTACGGGATCTTCTCCCGGCAGATCCGGCACGGGTCCGGGCACAAGGGCAACGGCGTGCACAACCGCATCCACTGGGGCGTGATCAAGTACGTGGCGACGTACCGCAGCAAGATGCGCCCGCGGGTCATCGCCAAGATCGAGGAATTCGCGTCTGGCCGGGCCGACGTGGTGCTGCTGTCCAGCCGACGTCAGACGCGCCGCTGGCTGCGGAAGGTCGCCGCCGAGCACCGCTGAGCCTGCCGCTCCCCCGAGGGGAGCGTGCGGCATGAGCGGCATCAACCCCTTCCTGGACCCCGCGCGCCAGGCGGAGCTGTACGGACACGCCTCTCGGCTGGCCGGCCGGTCCAGTGCGCTGATGCGGGCGAAGACCTCCGGACGCCCCATACCGGACACAATCGTCGCGCTGGTCCGCGACCACCACGAGCGACCGGATCGCCTCGGCCTGGTCCTGGACCTCGGCTGCGGCCGCGGCACGAGCAGCCTGACCCTCGCCAAGGAACTCCGCCCCCGGCGCGTCATCGGCCTCGACGCCGCGTCGGCCCTGCTTGAGCAAGCTCGCCTGCGAACCCGGGAACTGCACGGCCTCTCGGTGACCTTCCACCAGGGCGACTTCCACCGTCTCCCCGTGACCGCCGGGTCGTGCGATGTCGTCGTCGCCGCGTTCTGCCTCTACCACTCGCCGCGCCCACAGGCTGTGGTCGCAGAGATCGGTCGGGCACTCGCTCCCGGCGGTCTGGCCGTGCTCGTCACGAAGAGCCTCGACAGCTACCGGGAGATGGACCAGCTGGTGGCCGCCGCCGGCCTCGACCCGCGAGCCGAGCAGCACGAGAGCCTCTACGTCTCGGCGCACAGTGGCAACCTCGCCGGCCTGGCCGCCGTGTCGCTCGACGTACTCACCGTGGAGCACGAGGAACACAGCTTCACCTTCGACGGCCACGAACACGTCGCCGAGTACCTCGCCACCAACCCGAAGTACGACCTCGCCCCCGGCCTCTACGGCAACGCGGACGCGCTCGCGACGACCCTGCACGAGTCCATGCCGGACCGGCCCCTCACCACCACGTCCCTCGTCACCTTCGTGGTCACCCAGTCACGGGGAGGACGAAAATGAGGCCCCGGTATTTCACCAAGCGCTACGAGGCTCCTGAGCGGGTGGCGTCGGCAGCCCGCCATCACACCTGGCTCGCCCAGCACGCCCGACCGCTGCAGCTGCCGGCGCTGACCGTGATCGGGCCGACGAGCCTGACGTACGAGTGGGTCGACGGCCGCCCCGCCCGGCCCGAGGATCTGCCGGCCTTGGCCGCGCTGCTGGGCGACGCCCACGGAGCCGCCTGGACCACCGACCTCCGACCGTCCTCCCTGAACACGCCGCACCGCTTCCGGGACGGCATCGCCTTCGGCGACTACATCGGTCCCCGGCAAACCGCCCTGCGAAATCGACTGGAACAGGGATACCTGCCGGACCGGGCCGCCCTCCACGCGATGCTGACGCTGCTGGAGAGGACCGCCGAGGGGCCGACCGCCTTCTACAAGGACAGCAACCCCCGGAACTTCCTCATCACCGAGGCCGGCGACGTCTATACGGTCGACACCGACGACCTCACGCTGGCGCCGATGGGGTACGACCTGGCGAAGCTGATCGCGACACTTGCCCTGACACACGGGCATCTGCCGGCCCCTGCCATCGACTCCGCCCTGCACGCCTACAACGAGGCAGCCGAGCGCCACGACCCCCGACTCGCCACCACGGATCGCCAGCGGCTCGACGACTTCCTCTCCCTGCACGCCGTCCTGACCGCTCCATACGCCGGGCGCAACGGCTACCGCTACAGCTGGCCGCCCCGACCACGCACCCAAGGATCCGCATGATCACCACCGAACTCGTCTTCGTCCGCCACGGCGAGGCCCAGTGCAACGTCGACGGCCTGGTCGGCGGCCCACGCACGTGCACCGGGCTGACCAACCGCGGATACGTCCAGGTCGAACGGGTCGCCCGTCGGCTCGCCGCCGAACACCGCGACAAGCCCTTCGACGCGCTGTACGCCGGCCCGCGCATCCGTCTGCGCCAGACCGCCGAGATCATCAGCCAGGCTCTCCAGCTCCTCATGTACACGGACGGCCGTCTCGACGGTCCCGTTCACGGCGCCGCCGACGGCTTGCCCTGGGCCGAGGTGAAGACCGCCGCCGACGGCGGGCCGCACGCCCACCCCGACAAGCCCTGGGCTGTCGGATCCGACACCTGGAACGGATACCTGGAGCGGGCCGGCCGTTTCCTGCAGGAACTCATCGACCGGCACGAAGGCGAACGCGTCCTGTTCGCCGCGCACGGCGAGACCGTGATCGCCGCGCACACCCAGCTCCTGGGGATCCCGCCCGGCTCTTCGGCCGGATTCACGGTCTCCCACGGTTCCATCACCCGCTGGCAGCACCACCTCAACCGCCTCGGACAGAAAAGGTGGATGCTCGACCGCCACAACGACACCGCACACCTGGTCGCCTTATCGCAGGAGGCCGCCCCGTGATCACGATCTACGACGACCCACGCCTGAACCTGGCCCGAGGCGCCCTCGGAGAGGTCCGTGTCGTGCACGATCCGGCTCTCCCGCCCCGCGTCCTGCGCCTCGTCAACACCGACGGCAACGAGTTCTTCGCCAAGCAGCACAGCGAACGCAACCGGTACACCCGCGAGCTGCACGCCTATCTCGCCTGGGGGACCCACCTGATCGGCCACGTCCCCCACGTGGTCGGCCGACAGGACGCAACATGCACCCTGCTTCTCACCGCTGTCCCCGGCGTACGGGCGGACATGGTCACACCGGGGTCGCCCGAGGAGGAGCAGGCCCACTACGAGGCCGGACGCGTGCTGAGCAAGCTGCACCACTCCACTGCGGTGCCGCGTACCGGCGCCGTCGGCACGGAACTCGCCCAGCGGCTGCGCGACTGGATCGCCCGCGCAGACCGGGCCGACCTCATCTCTAAGGTCGAACGCGACCGCCTGAACCACAACGCGGACGTCCTGGCGAACACGCTCATGGACAGCGCCGTATGCCACCTCGACTACCAGCCGCGGAACTGGCTCCTCGGCGACGCTTTCGGGTTGTGCGACTTCGAGCACATGCGGCGCGACGCCCGCATCCGCGACTTCGCCCGGCTCGAGTTTCGCCGCTGGCAGGCCGTCCCGAACCTGCGAACGGCGTTCTTCGCCGGATACGGACAGCCGCTGAACGACACCGAGCAGCGGCTGCTGGAGTCCTTCGGCGCAATCGAGGCCGTCACCGCCCTGGTGCGTGGACACGAGCAGGACGACCTCGCCCTCAAGACCCACGGGCGCACCGTGCTGGCACGCCTTACCTAAGCCGCCTCCTCCCCCGATTCATGGAGATTCCCGTGCCGCAGCATCCACCCCACTTGACCACCGCTGTCCCCCGCCGGGCGGTCGTGACCGGCGCCGCCGGCTTCATCGGCTCCCACCTCGCGCACGCCCTCGTCCAGGCCGGCGCCATTGTCGTCGGCGTCGACCGACGCGACTCGGCCACCGATCCGACGGCCGCTGCCAATCTCGCCGTCCTGCAGGGGCTCCCGGGGTACATGCACGTCACCGCCGATCTCCTCAGCTGCGCGATCGAGCCACTTCTCGTGGACGCGAACGCCGTCTTCCACCTGGCGGGCATCCCCGGGGTACGCCCTTCGTGGGGCCCGAAGTTCACCGATTACGTGGCCTCCAACGTCCTCGCCACCCACCGCGTCATGGACGCCGTCTCCCGGATGGGCGTTCCCCGGCTCGTAGTGGCCTCCTCCTCCAGCGTCTACGGCCCCACCGATGGCGGTGCGAGCGTCGAGACCGACCGGCCCCAGCCGTCATCCCCGTACGCGGTCACGAAGCTCGCCGAGGAGCAGCTCTGCCTCGCGCACTCCGCCCAGGCCCACTGCCCCACCAGTGTCGTCGCCCTGCGGTACTTCACTGTCTACGGCCCTCGACAGCGTCCCGACATGTTCACGCACCGCGCCCTCACGGCCGCCCTGGGCGGACGGTCGCTGCGTCTTTACGGGGACGGGCACCAGCGCCGGGACTTCACGTACATCGACGACGCGGTCTCCGCCACCATCGCCGCGGCCACCATCCCGACGGCCAGCGGGGTGATCAACGTCGGGGGCGGTTCGAGCGCCTCCCTGCTCGAAGTGATCAACATCGCGAACAGCCTCGCCGGTCGCGAGATCCAGGTTCACCAGGAGCACCCGCGCAGCGGCGACGTACTCACCACCCGTGCCAACCGAGGCCGTGCCCAGGAGGTCCTGGGCTGGCAGCCCCAGGTCGACCTTCACAACGGCATGCACGCCCACATGAGAGCTCTGGCCACCGAGCTGCACGCCGAAGAGCCGAGGAGCCATGCGTTGCGCTCGTTCGACGACTCCGCCCCGCCGGTCGCCCTGGCCGACCTGGTCCTCCTCCCTCGTCCCACCCATTCCTGACACTCACCGACGGGAGTACGCCGTGGCCGCCACCACGACCGCACCACCGAATACTGCACGCCACCATCATGTGGCCGTCATCCCCTGCCGTTGGGGAGCCTCTCGGTTTCCGGGAAAGCCCCTGGCGCAGCTCGGAGGCCAGCCGCTTCTCTGGCACGTCCACCAGCGCTGCCTGGAGGCCGAGCGTCTCGACGGCGTGGTGGTCGCCACTGACGACGAGCGCATCGAGAGGGTATGCCACGAGCTGGGCATCGAGTGCATGCGCACTGGCCAGCACCGCACCGGTACGGACCGCGTCGCGGAGTGCGCGACGCGTCTGCCGGCGGACGCGTACATCAACGTGCAGGGCGACGAGCCGTTCATCTCCCCTGCCGCGATCGACGCAGTCTCCGAAGCCCTGGAACACCTCGTCCCGGAAACGCTCGCCGTGAACGCGTACACGATGTTGGACGACGTGGGCGCGGTCCTTGACCACAACGTCGTGAAGGTAGTCGTCGACGCCGAAGAGAACGCGCTGATGTTCTCCCGCCAGCCGATCCCCTACCCACGAGGAGACCGACCGAAGTACCGACGCCAGCTGGGGCTTTACGGCTTCACGGGAGCGGCCCTCAGCCTGTTCCAACAACTGCCTCAAGGGCCTCTGGAGCGAACCGAAGGTGTAGAAATGCTGCGCTTCGTCGAGCACGGCCACGGCATACGGATGCTTCCTGTCCTCGACGACGGCCTGGCCATCGACACACCTGAAGACCTCGTGAGAGCTGGCTCGCTCCTTCGCTCGCTTCCGACTGACTGACCGTCCGATGACGGCCCCTGCAGCTTCGTCGCCGCCAGGCCCGAGGCCCCCCTCTCGCGGGAGGCAAGCCGTTGACTGTTCAGGTGTGGGTGCTCTCCCCCGCTCTCTGGGAAGGCTCCTCGTCGAGCACGGCCTGCTCGACGGCGCGATCGACGTCCTCAGCGGGCCCGACGAGAACAGCTCGCTGTCCTCCATGCTCATCCGTGCCCGTCACCCAGCCTGAAGACGGCGCTCAACCCCCTGCCCTGTTCATCACCTATGGCACTGCGCCCACACCCAATCAAGGAGACGCCCTCGTGCACGACACCATCTGGCAGACCATCGAAAATCTCGCGCGCTGGTTCAACGATCACGACGAGCAACACGGCCTCGCCCCGCAGGAACAGTGGACCATGCAGGTCCTGAAGATCGCCGAGGAGACCGGTGAGGCGTCCCAGGCCGTGATCGGTGCGCGTGGCACCAACCCGCGCAAGGGAGACAGTCACAACTGGAGCGATGTCCACTCCGAGGTCGCGGACGTGGTCATCACCGGGATGGTCGCCCTGTACAGGATGCGGCCTAACGACGCCGCGGATTACCTGCACCGGCAGCTGGCCGACAAGGCCGGGAAGTTCCTGCCGACCGTCCCCACCGATCCCGAACAGCCGTCAGAGACACCCTGATACGGGCGCCTGCCGCCCCGCGAGTTCCACAGGCGGAAGGAGTACGTCGAGGATGCGCTGGTAGTCAGCGCGCGCCGTCGGTTCCGAGGCCCAGGCCGGGTCGGCCCGATCGTGGATGAGGTCGAGGCACTGGCCGGGGGTTGTCGTCTCGACAGCCCATCGATCGCGCTCGGGTGCCGCCCACCAGATCTCCTGGTGTTCCGGGGCAAGGGTGAGTCGAACAGGGCCCAGGTGATGGGCCAGCGCGTCGAGGTCGCGAACGTTGCCGCCGGCGAGGTCAGCGATCAGCTCGCTGGCCTCGTCTGCCGTCTGGACGTGAGCGATGAAGGTCATGGTGTCCTGTGCTTTCTCGCGGTCAGGCAACGAGCTGGGGGTTGCGACCCCCTTGGGTGGCCGCCAGGCTGATCAACTGTGCTGCGCCGAGGACCTGGTCGATGTAATCGGTGATGTCGTTCGGAGTGTCGCTCAGGGGTTTCAGGAGCAGGACGACCCCGAGGGCCGTCTCACCCCACAGGGCCGGTGCTGCGACGGAGTCCCATCCCGGGAGACACTCCTGCCGTCCGATGGCGTAGCCCCGGGTGCGGATTCCGTCCAGGGTGGCGAGGAGATCGTCGTTGCTGAGCGCACCCGGGCCGGCCGTTCCGGGGATGGGTTCGGCGAGTGCGATCTCCCGGAGGCTCTCGGGGACGTACGCGAGCAGGGCTCGCCCGGAGGCCCCGGTGCGCAGGGAGCAGCCGGCAGTGAAGATGTCGTACGCCGTCATACCGAAGTCGTCCGGGCAGTAGTTGCCGATCGCGTAGTCGGTGCAGACACGGCGCGCGCCGACGGAGGCGAGGCTGTAGAAGAGGACGAGGCCGCCGCAGTCCGCTTGCAGGTCGACGAGGATCTCGTGCTGGTCCAGGCCGTCATACATGCCGGCCATGGCCTGCATCCCGGCGCGGGCCGCGTGGCTGCCGAGCCGGTACTTGCCTCGACCTACGCGCTCGACCCATTTTGCGGCGACCTGGGACGCGAGAATGCGGTGAACCACCGCAGGATCCAATTCCGTGTGATCGGAAATGACTTTCAGAGAATGCGTGTCTCCGGGGAGCTCGGCAAATGCCTGCATGACCCGGATCACTCGCTCTGCGTGGCTGCTCCCCTTGGGGCGCTCGGATGCCATATTGAATCCAGAACTAATAGCGGGATGATTGGTGCCCGACGTGCAAGTTCAGGGACGGAAAGCCGTCTCCGTCCCCGGCTCGCACACGTTCTCAGGGCGGAATCGGAACTGGAGTACCGGAACACGGCTACCGGAACACGACTACCGCTCCGGGCTGGGCTTCTGAGGACTCTGCAGGAGAGGCGCCTCGCGCCCCTGCCGGCGTGACTCAAGTTGTCGCCTCCTTCGGGCTGCCTCAAGCTGGCGGCACGCGATGGGAGCTGGTGCCGCATGAGTCTCGGAGAAAGCGACGAAGGAGAACTCGGCCCGGAAGAGCTGATGGGGCTGGCCGGTCTGCTCAGGGCGTGGCGCCTCGCTGCGGGGCTGAAGGAGGGGCGCGGTCGCGCGATCCCTCAAGCAGAGGTGGCGCACGCCATCGGCATGTCCGAGAAGTGGTACGGGCAGCTGGAACGGGGCGCGGTTCCTCGCCTCCCGCATGACGCGGTCGAGAAGTTGGTCGGGCGGCTGCACCTGGGGCCGGACGAGCGTCAGACGCTTCTGTACTACACCCCTGGCGGTGCCCTGATCGGCCGCACCAGACCGAGGGACGAGCCTCCGGAGCTACGCACCCTGCAGTTCTTGCTGGACCAGCAGATGCCCCACCCCGCCTATGTAACCGACGCCCGCTGGTCCATGATCGCTTATAACCGGGCGATGGCGGACTGGTACCCCTGGGTCGTCGAGCCGGACGCCAACCTGATGCGCTGGGCCCTGCTGCACCCGGACGCCCGCAAGCAGTACGTGGGCTGGGAAGATCATGCCCGTGTGTACCTGGCCATGATCCGCATGTTCCTGGCGCGCCATAAGGCCGACCGCTTCATGACCTCCCTGCTGCGCGAGATCTACGAGGACCCAGACTGCCGTCGACTGTGGGACGAAAGCCCCCATGTGGTCGCCCATCGCGACGGCAACCGATTCCGCATGCGCCTGCCACGGTTCGACTTCCAGGAGGTCGAGGTCGTCTCGCACCTCCTCTTCCCGGCCGGCCACCCGGACTTGCGGGCGGTGGTGATCACCTGGCTCGGCAGCGAGCACGAACTCCAGCCCGGATCCGTGCAGCAGCCGAATGCGCTGTCAGCGGGTGGGGCCGAGGGCTCCGAGGCGATCGGGGACGCCTCTTGGGCGCAGGCTGGGTGGGCTGATTCTGCGGAGGACGCGGCAGCACTCGCGGGCAACGGGGCGATCGACCTGCCAGAGCTGAGCGCTCTGGCCGGCCCTGGGTGCCGTCTCACGCTCAACCCGCAGGACCGGACCGTGGTGTGGGCGTATCGGCAGGACGGTGGCGGGTGGCGTGTGAATTCGCTCTCCGCGGAGGCGACGCTCAGCCGTCTCGTGCCGCAGTCGTCCCGCCGGGGCGTGGTGCGCGAGTACCAGCAGCTTCTGCGCACGACACTGCCGGCCTCCGCGAGAGAGGCCGGCAGTGAGCTGGACACGATGATCGCCGAGCTGTCGGAGCGCCTGGTGGTTCTGCGTGATCTGCGCGAGCAGCTGGACGAGCCGGTCGGTTGACGGCAGCGAGCTCGACCTCGAGCCTCGCCCCCTCCCCTCGTGGGGGCAGAGCACCGGGGTCCGAGCCGCGCCGGATACCGAGCCGAGTCAGGCAGCTGGGTCGAGGACGACCTTGCCGGTGGTTCGGCGGGCCGCCATGTCCTCGTGCGCGCGAGCCGCTTCACTCAGCGGGTACACGGTGGGCGCCGGGACGGCGAGTTCCCCGTCCCGTACGGCCTGGAAGAGGTCGGTCATGGAGTCGCGCAGCGCGGTCCGATGCCCGAACAGCAGGGGGAGCCAGAATCCGCTGACCGTCTTGCCGGTAGCCATGAGGTCGCGGGTGGTGATGGTGGTCTCGATGCCGCTGACGCTTCCGTAGACCGCCATCCGGCCCATGGGTGCCAGGGCTTCCAAGGTCGAACGGAGGGTATCGCCGCCTGTCATCTCCAGCGCCGCGGCGGCTGCGCCACGGGTCGCCTCCTTCAGGTCTACGGCCAGGCTTGTCGAGGTGCTGTCGACGACGGCATCTGCCCCGAGGCCGAGGGCCAGAGCTCGCTTGGAGTCCGTGCCGGCCAGGGCCACCACGCGGGCTCCGGCCCGCTTGGCGAGCTGCACTGCTAGGGACCCGACGCCGCCGGCGGCTGCGGGCACGATCACAGTCTCCCCTGGGGTGATGCGCAGCACGGTGTGCAGCAGGTGCCAGGCCGAGTTGCCCTGGAGGGTCAACGAGATTGCCGTGGCGTCGTCGATGTCGTCCGGGATCGCGATCGTGGAGCGGCGGTGAGCCAAGGCCACCTGCGCATATCCGCCGCCGCGCGTCAGGGCCACCACCCGCCGCCCGTCGCTGTAGCCCATCACTTCGTTGCCGGGGACGTACGGGAGCGTGACACCGGCCAGGTAGTCCCCTTCTCGCACATGCAGGTCCGCGTAGTTCACCCCCGCCTGGAGGACCTCGACCCTGTGGTGTCCGGCCGTCGACTCCGGTTCAGGGACCTCCGTGAGCTGGAGGACCTCCGGGCCACCGTGGCTGGACATAGTGACAGCTCGCACTTTCTCACCTCTCAGCGCTTCAAGATCATTCGGCAAAATTGCGCCACGCGCAATTTGAATGAATTGCGCCACGCGCAAATTCCGGAGACATTAAACCACCCTTGACGCGCAGGGCCTGGCAGGCATAAATTCCACCTCAATTCTTAGAGCCCTACGGACAGGAAGCAACTCTCACAGTGAGCCGCATCACTTCCGCTAAATTGCATGTGGCGCAATTTGTGGCGGCCCGCACACCGGACAGCGCCCATCGCGCAGCCCGTCAGGGCGCTAATCCCAGGAAAAAGGTGACGGAGTCCGGGAGAGGCCACTCCCCAGGGCGAATGACGGGCGTCGTCGCCGCCCCGCCAGGAAACGATCTCTCTGCAGTGCAAGCTGCGCCTTCGGCGCCTGCGCCTGATGGGGCAACAAGTTCTACAGAGTTTAAGAACCAAGTCTGGATCTTGACGCGGGTCCCTGCGTATGTTCGTCGTCCTCCTGGCACCCGCCCGGCACCGCGATCATGAGGAGCGAGATACGCACCGACCAGACCGTGTAGGTCTGCATACAGCGACGGCGCCCGGGAGCGGGAACTCCCAGACGCCGAACGCTAAGTGGCATGTCCGCCCCGGCAAGGGCGGAGGTTGCCCACCATCACCACGCTGAGTCCTTCCGAGGGGCGCGTCAGCGTGGCAACACTGCAACGAGGAGTATCGCATGCCTCATGCCCTGCGTAAAAGGCCCTTTCACCTGGCCTGCGCGGCAGCCACCTCCGCCCCGGCGCGTTCACGCACCGCGACGGAGCCCGCCTCCCCTGCCCCGGCGAACCGTCGGCTCCGCGCCGTCGCCGGGAGCGGCCGATGAGCAGCGAAGCCCGCGAGTGGGTCTGGGAGCACAGCTCCAGCCGGGGGACCGCGCGCCTGGTCCTGCTGTCGATCGCCGACCGGGTGGCCGACGAGCAGTGCGTCTCCTGGGCGTCGCTGTCGAGCCTGGCCAAGCGCACGCGCGCTTCCGTCTCCACGGTGCGCGAGGCCATCGATCGCCTGGTCCACGCCGGTGAGTTGGAGCAGCTCGACGACCTCACCGGCCCGCAGCGCAGCACGGTCTACCGCCTGCCCCTCGCCGCCCAGGCCGTCGCAGAGACCGCGCAGGCCGAGGACGCCGACCAGGCGCCGACGGGCGGGCCCGAGGCCGCCCCCACCCTGCGGGTCTCGGTTCTGCGGCGGTACGGAATCCGGCCGCGTGAGGTGCCGGAATCCCCCGCGAGGGGCCGGAATCCGGCAGTACCGGAAACCGGCAGGCCCCGGCGGAAACCGGCACCCCGACGTACCGGAAACCGGCACAGCGGTGTACCGGAAACCGGCACACAGAACCGTAGTGAACCGGATTTGAACCGTAGGTACAGCAGTGGTGCCGCCGTCCTCTCGGCTGCCGAGTGGCAGGTCGACCCCGCCACCCACACCTGGGCCCGCGAGCAGGGACACCTCGACCGCCTCGGCCAGGAGGGCCTGCGGGCGGCCGACGCGAAGTGGCGTGCCCACCGGGCGGCCTTCAAGCCGAGGCCGGCGGACGCCTGGGCCACCGACTGGCGCTCCTGGATCGCCCGGGAGCACGCCCCCAGCCGCCCGAACCTCTACGCCGTGCCCGGCGGAGCCTCCGCCGCCACCGGCGGTATGACGCGGGCCGAGGCCCACACCGCCGCCCTTCTCGCCGCCCTCGACGAGCCGACCGGAACGGAGGGCTGACCGTGGACCGCCGCGAAATCGCCGCCCTGCTGGCCTACATCGGCCGACTCGACCCCCGCACCATCCGCACCGACCAGGGCGAGGCGCGCGACCAGCTCGCCCAGTGGCACGAGCTGCTCGGCGACGTGCCGATGGCCACCCCGCACGGCTGGGACGCCCGCGTCGCCGCCCGCCAGCACATCCGCACCTCGCCGTACCAGATCCTGCCCGCGGACGTGGCCCGTCCCTGGGAGAGCTACCGGCGCGACCGCCTGGCGAGGCACTCCGACCCCACGCCGTCCGTCGACCCGGACGACCAGGCCGCCTGGACCGCTGCGCTGGCCGGCGCCCGCCGCGCCGTCGCCGCCGGCCTCGCGCAGCCGGCGCAGGCCAGGGCGATCACCAGCGGGCGTAGCGGGATCAACCCGCAGCTGGAGGCCCGGCTGCGGGAGATCGGCTCCTGCATACCGCCCGCCGCCCGGGCCGCCCTCGCGCCCTACCGGCCCGCCCGGGCCGCACGCGAGGCGGCCGTCGCGCAGGGCCAGCCCGACCCTCTCGGCGTGCGCTGCGGCTGGTGCCTGGCGCAGCCCGGTGAGCCCTGCCGCCGGCGCCGGATCGGTCCCGACGACGGGGTACGCGGAGCCGCCCCGCGTGCCACCCCGCACCCCGGCCGCCTCGACCTCGCCGCCGCCCAACAGGCCCAGCGGGCCCAGCAGCCGGCCATGGTCTGACCGGCGTCCACGGCTGGTGCACCCCGCTCGGTGCACCGCCGACCACAACCGTCCCTCCTCGGCTGCGGCGCACACTCCCGCGCCGCGGCCGGCACCCGACGCCGTGCCCGCCGAGCACCGCCCTGGCCCGCTGGCGCGGCAGCACATCGGAGAACCCCCTTGCGCCACATCACCACCCACGACGCTCCGGCCACCGGCCTGCGCGGCATCGCAGACACCAGCTGGCACACCCGCGGAGCCTGCCACGGCATGGACGTCGAGGACGCCGACGCCGTCTTCTTCCCCCTCCCCCGGGACCACGAAGCCATCGCCGAGGCGAAGGAGCTGTGCGGCTGGTGCCCGGTGCGCAGCGAGTGCCTCAACTACGCACTCGAGAACGTCCTCAAGGAGGGCATCTGGGGCGGGCTCACCGAGGCCGAGCGCCGCCCGTGGCACGACGGACTGCCCCAGCGCCTCGACTACCGGCGCGTGATCGCGTTCTTCCAGGGACGCGATGTCCACCTGACCGAGGCCGAGCGCCAGGTCGTCGTCGACCACGCCTATGTCCGGGGCTGGCGGCCCAACCGGCTCGCCGCCAGCCTGCAGATCAGCCCCAAGCACGCCCGTGACCTGCTGCGGCAGGCAGCCAACAAGGTGCTCGACCGCGATCGCCGCCAGGGTATGCCCCGGTCCACGAAGAAGCGGCAGAAGACCGCTCCAGCATCGGGCCGCCCCGTGACCACCAAGCCCGGCACCCGACAGCCGGTGTCCCGCCAGGCAGCGTCGACCGCGACGCCCGCCTCTTTCGGAAAGGCCGCATGACCCACCCCGTCCTGTCCCTGGGTGACGCTCCGGACCTCCCTCTCCTCCTCGTCGCCGGCGTCCCCGCCGTCTTCGCCCTGGTGCTGGTCGCCTGGACGATCCAGCGCCGGGGAGGCCGCCCGCAGAAGCGCGTCGGCGGTCCGGCGGTCAAGGTCGCCGCCCTCGCCGCCCTCGGCTGCACCGCCTACAGCGCCGACACGAGCTGGCGCTTCGCGGCCGACTACCTCGACATGGCCGGCACCGCCGAGCGCGCCGGGATGTTCGCCGCCGCCGAGCTGGCGCTCTTCGCGACCGCGCTGATGGCGCGGCAGAACCTGGCCACGCAGGGCGCCCCGGGCCTGCCCGGGACCCTGGTTTGGGTGATCACCGGAGTGCAGGTGATCCCCGCCTACGCCGAGAGCGGTCCCGTCGGTGGCACCGTCCGGGCCTTCGTCGGCCCGGTCATGGCGGCCATGCTGTGGCACCTCGCCATGGGAATCGAGCTGCGTCTCCACACCCCTGGCGCCGCCTCCCACGGGCTGCTCGCCGTCCTGGGGCGGGAGGTGCGCGAACGGCTGCTGTCCCGCCTCGGCATCGCCACCCGCGACCGCGACGCCGCGCAGATCACCCACGACCGGGCCACCGCCCGCGCGGTCGACCTGGCCGCGCGCCTCGCCGAGCGCGCCCCCGAGCGGCGGGAAAGCTGGCGAGGCCGGCGGCTCGCCCGACGGCTGTCGAAGGCGGTCGCCAGGGCCTCGGTCGGCACCGACCCCCTCCAGCGCACGCAGCTCCTCGACCAGCTCGCCGCCCGCCGGCACGCGCTCGCCCTCGCCACGGTCTCGCTCCCCTCTCCCTGGTCCCCGGGGCTTACCACCACCGCGGCTGCCACGGTCCCCTGGCAGCAGACGCCAGAAGCACCGGTCCCCGTAGCCGGTCCCCACGGTCCCGGCGAGCCGGAGGACGGGAACCGGGGACCGGGCGTGCCGGGGGGACCGGGGGGACCGGGGGCCGAGAACTGGGACGTCAGCGCACCAGCAGTCACGGGGACCGAGGGCGATGACACGGGGACCAAGACCCCAGACGTGGGCGCCGTCCCGGGGACCGTCCCCGTCGAACAGGACCCCGGCGCGGGGACCGCCAGCGGCGCGGGAACCGACGGTCCTGGTGTCGAAGTGCCTGCTCAGACGGGCGATTCGCATCGGGGACCGAGGGGCGCCGAGTCGGGGACCGAACCCACCGGGGACCGGGGACCGACCGACACCGACACGGGGACCGAACCCACCGGGGACCGGGGACCGACCGACACCGACACGGGGACCGAACCCACCGGGGACCGGGGACCGACCGACACCGACACGGGGG
>NZ_JBEOVH010000002.1:0-284191 GCF_040295385.1 Streptomyces sp. NPDC002825 | reverse complement strand
GACCGAACCCACCGGGGACCGGGGACACAAGGTCCCCCTCCGGCGAAAGGCGAGCTCGAAGACCAGGGCCAAGGGCAAGGGGCAGCGCGGCAGTCGCCCCCGCACCCCGCAGGCGCAGCGCCCGTCGCGCGAGTCGGAGCAGTCGGTGGACCAGCTCGTCCAGCAGGTCCTCCCTCACGTCCCCGCCCTGCTCGAACGGGACGGCAACCCGGCCATCACCCGAGTCCAGCTTCGGGAGATCCTCCGCCGCGAGGGACTGAAGGGTGGCCGGAACGACCGGCTGAGCCTCGTCCTCCAGGAGCTGCGGAGCATCGACACCACGACGACAAGGAGCAATGCCCGATGAGGACCTGCCACTACTTCACCACCATCCGTACGCAGTACGAGCGGGAGATCGGCTTCATGCTCGCCCACTCCAAGCGGTACGAGGGCAGTCCGGCGGCGAAGTCCAGCGCGAAGCAGGCCGCGTCGGCGAAGCAGCGGATGGCCCGGGCCCTCAGTGGCCATGTCGGGCGCTGCCCCGAGTGCGGTTGAGCCTGCAAAGCCCCAGCTCAGCGCCCCTATCCGCCATGGGTGGCCCGGCTTCGCGCCGGGCCACCGCCCCGCTTACGGAGGTACGCCGTGATTCCGCCTTCTCCTCGGTCATCCGAGCCCACGGTCGCCGAGGCCGGCGCCTGGGCGGACGTCCTGGTCCGCCGGCGGCTCGTACACGCCGCTGTTCTCGCGCCCACCGGCCAGTGGTTCGTCCAGGGCCGTCCCGACGGCCCTGTCCGCGTCCTTGCGGGACCGGCCGACGTCCTCGAACTGGCCGCCGCCATCCAGCACCGCATCCGTTCCACGAGGCCCGAATCCCGATGACGCATTCGCCCCAGAACGGCACCACCCCAGAACCTGCTCCCGACCACAACTCGGTCCCGGGGCGAGCAAGTTGGGGCGGAAGTACTACTTCCGCCGAGCCCGCCCCTGAAGGGGCGGGAGAGGACCTGCACCGGGGGGCGCAGGTCCGGGGGGCTTCGACCGAGGGCGGGTCGAAGCCGGAGGAGGAACGCACGCCGAATCGTCGACCTCGTGAGCGTCCTGCCCGTCAGCGTCCGCGTCAGCCGCCCGAGAAGAAGCGCCGCCACCTGCGTACGACCCGCTTCAACGATGCCGAGTGCGCCCTGATCGTTTCCGCCGCCGCCCAGTGCAACCTGACCGTCGGCGGCTTCCTCGCCCGTGCCGCGCTCGCCGCAGCCCGGGATCTCGACCGAACGAACGCCGAGATCGCCACCGAACGCGATGTCCTGACCGCCCTGTTCGACAGCCGGCGCAAGCTCGGCTGGGCCGGCAACAACCTCAACCAGATGACCAAGGCCCTCAACGCCGGTGCCGATGCCACCATCCCTCAACTCGAGGCGAGCCTCGCGGCCGTACGTCGGGCCGCCAACGCGGTGCACGCCGCCGCGACCGCCGTCCTCGAACAGCAGCAGGCATCATGATCCCGAGCGTCAACGACCCCGGTGACCGGACCATCGGCCTGCTCGCCTACCTCTACGGCCCCGGCAAGCACGAGGAGCACACGGACCCGCACCTCGTCGCCTCCTTCGACAACATGTCCCCCGACCCCGGCCGCGACCCGAACGCCACCCTCAAGGACCTCCAGCAGCTCCTGGACCAGCCTGTGATGGCCCTTCCCAAGCACGCCCGCCCGGCCAAGCACGTGTGGCACACCTCCGTCCGCACCGCCCCCGGCGACCGGACGCTGTCGGACGAGGAATGGGCCGGCATCGCCCGCCGGATCGTCGCCGCCACCGGCATCGACCCCGGCAACGGGCAGCCCGGCTGCCGCTGGGCCGCCGTACGGCACGCGGACGACCACATCCACATCGTCGCCACGCTCGTCCGCGAGGACGGCCTACGCCCCGACGACTTCCGCTCGGGCGCCCGCGCCCAGGCCGAAGCCCGGCTCATCGAGAAGGAACTCGGGCTCCACGAGGTCGCGCCCGGCGACGGCACGGCCGCTCAGCGGCCCACCAGCGCCGAGCGCCACAAGGCCGAGCGCCAGGGCCGCGAGCGCACCGCCCGCGAAGAACTGCGCGAGACCGTACGCCGTGCGGTGGCCGGCGTGAGGAGCGAGGAGGAGTTCTTCGACCGGCTCGCCGGCGCCGGCCTCCTGATCCGCAAGCGCACCGCACCCTCCGGGGACCTCCTCGGATACAAGGTCGCCTTGCCCGACGACCGGAACCGGGACGGCGAGCCGGTGTTCTACCCCGGCGCGCGCCTTGCCCCCGACCTCTCGCTGCCCCGCATCCGGGAGCGCTGGTCCCGCGACGCCCAGGACGCCCCCGCTCCCCGGCCGGAGGACGCGTTCCGTACGGGGCCGGGCACTCCAGCCGCTGCCCGCCGCAGGACGGCATCGGCCGCGTGGCAGGCCATGCTTGTCATCGAGCACGGCGACGACGCGGTCGCCGCCGCGCACATCGCCGCGGCCGGCGAGATCCTCGACGCCCTCGCGAAGACGTCCGCCGCCCACACCCGCCGCGAACTTCGCGACGCCGCAACGGCCTTCGAACGGGCCTCGCGCTCCCACGTCCGCGCCATACGCGGACACGACCGCGCCCTGCGCCAAGCCGCCCGCGACCTCGTACACGGCGGCCCGGCCCTCGGCCGCGGCGAGGACGGCGCGAGCACCGCGATGGCGATCGACATGCTGTTCTTCCTCATCACCGCCGCCGCCCACTGGCACGCGAAAAAGGGCCACGCACAGCAGGCCGCCGCCGCCGCGCGGGCCGCCGAGCACCTGCGCTCCGCCTACCAGGAGGCCGCCGCCCAGCCCCTCGGCGTGCTCTACCAGCGAGGCCGGCGCCTGAACCGGCCCCTCCTCCAGCGCCAGACGGTCGTGCTGCGCCAGGCGCTGCCCGCTCTGGCCGAGCAGATCCTCGCCGAGCCCGGCTGGTACGCCCTGGCCGCCACCATCGCGGACGCCGAAGCCGCCGGCCACGACCCCGCCGCCCTCCTGTCCGACGCGGTCGAGCGCCGCGAACTCGACACCGCGGAGTCGGTCAGCGACGTACTGGTGTGGCGGATGCGGAGGATGGCCGACCTGCCCGCCGACGCCTCGGAATTGCCCGCGTACGGCACGACAGGCGGCTCGTCGCCGACGCGCAGGGCGGCAGCCCGGGCCTCTGCACCTGGCCGACGGCGCGGCGGGGAGGGCACCGTCGGAAAGGCCCGGTAAGCCCTCCGGCCAGGGCGTGTGCGTGTCGGCGCGCCCTCGGGAACAGGGACACCGCCACCGTCCTGGCCTCCTCGAAGGTCACTGTGGACTTTGTGAATTGAAGCTCCCGGAGGTGTGGGGCACGATCATGACGCGAGCAGGACGAGGCAAAGGAGGACGTCAGGATGTTTCACCGGATACGCCGCCGGGCGGCGGAGCCCAGCGAGGCGCAGCGCCGATTCTTCGAGATGTCGGCACGACTGCAGGACCAGGTCCCGCCGGGCATCGGGAAGCCGTCGGCCGAGCCCGAGCGCGGTGAGCCTGTCGCCGTGGTGGACGACTTCCTTCCGCCGGAACTGCGGGTGCCCAGCCACGACCAGCTCGACGGCCGCATGATGCCCTGGGGGCAGCCGCTCGTCCTCGACGGCGAGATGGTCGCCTGCACCGGGTGCGGCGCGTACCGGGACTGGCTCGTCCTCTCCACCCGCGACGAGATCTGGCTGCGCTGCCGGGCCGGCCACCAGCAGCAGGAGACCCGCCTCGACACCGCCTGGTACAACCGGAGCGCCGGGCCGGCGGACGCGACGCACGCCACGTTCGAGGACTGCCTGCGCCACCTCGGCCACTGACCCCCACCCCTACAACCCCACCGGGCCCGCGGGCCCGCACTGACCACCCGTCTCCAAGTACCAAGGGGTCAGTACCGTCATGCGCGTTCGCGTCGCCACCACCGCCCTCGGCATCACCGCCGCCCTCCTCGCCGTACCCGCCTGCACCAGCGGCGCCGCCGGCACGAAGCCCGACACCACCGCCTCCTTTCCCGCCGGTGAGCCGGTCCGCTCCGACCGGAACGCCGCCCCGCTGTCTTCGGCCATCCTGGAGACGCGCCTGCTCGACGAGAGCGATCTCGGCAGTGGCTACGCGCGCAAGCCGGAGCGCCCCAGCCAGCACGACGACGTCACCGTCATCGGCTGCCGCGCCCTGAACGAGCTGGGCGGCGAAGCGGCCACCGGCGGCACGCTCGCCTTCCCCCGCAAGGCGAAGGTCACGTTCACCTACGGCGACAGCGCCTCCGAGATCTCCGAGGAGCTGTACAGCGGCAGCGCGGACAAGCTGTCCGACGGCATCGGCCGGATCTTCGACGCCATGACCGGCTGCCCGAGCTATCAGGTCGTCGCGGGCGGGACCCCGATCGACATCGTCTCGCAGAAGCTGACCGCACCTCATGGGCTCGGCGACGAGCGGTGGAGCCAGCTCCTGACGTTCTCCGTCGGAGGGCGGAGCACCGTGGTGAAGCAGACCGCGATCCGCGACGGCGGTCTGCTGGTGATCGTGTCCGGCTCGCCGGCCCTGGTCGACCGCCACCTCGGCAAGGCCCTCGCCAAGGCCACTGCGACGAGCTGACCGGTCCCGATCCGCGGATGCCCCCGACCCACGCCCCTTGGGGCGTGGGTCGGGGGCATCCGCGCGTCCACCGGCCGTCAGTGCGTGCCGTTTGGGCTGGCACCAACATGCTGCGTCGGCCTCGACGACGCGGGGCAGCATCGTGTGCAGGTGGGTTCCGGCCCGAACAGCAAGGAGCCCGGCTCTCCCATAGGGAGGCCGGGCTGTATGCGTCGGGCAAGAGGGGCCGCCAGGCGTTAGATGGCCGGCGCGCGCAGGAGCCGCTCCTGGGTGGCCTCGGGCAGGACCCGTCGCAGGACCGGTGCGGTCGAACTGAGGGATGCGGCGAAGGCGGCGACAAGGTCGTGCGGAACGCTGCTGCCGAACGACGCCACCCACAGGCACGGTGCGCCGAGCGCGGGCTCGGCCCATGCCTGCCACCCTGCCGGTCCCGCCTCGTCGGCGCTGGTGGTCAGCGCGCGCGGGTCGCCGTCTTGAATGAGGGGCGGTACCTCACCGAGGCTGATGTGCGAGGTGAAGGTCGGGTCCGTCGCTGCCGCCTCGGGCTGGTCGATGTCGCGGAGCCAGCCGTGTGCGGCGACCGCGTCGAGGACCACCTCCGGGCCGGCGGACGGCACGACGGGCTGGTCGCGGGCGTCGAGCGCGACGAGGAAGTCGGCCACAGCCTCGCCGGGTACATCGGGGGTGAAGTAGGCCGACCACCCAGCGAGCGGACTGCTCGTGCCCGGACGGGCGGAGATCTGCCAGGCGATCGGCAGCTCCCCCAGATAGAACGGCTCGTCCGGCAGACACCATTGGGCCCACCGGAGGGTGTCGGGGCTGATGTGCAGGACGGTGCTGCGCAGGACCTGGCGGTCCTTGTCCGGCTCGTCGCGACCGCGGACGATCGTCAGGCTCGACCAGCCCAGGCCGGAGAGCGTGTCGGCGACGGTGTCATAGAGGCGCTTGTCGTCACCGGCCAGGTGCCGGGGGCCGACCCAGAACGCGGCCTGTCCGCCAGGCGGCGTGGACGGGACGAGCGGAAAGTCGGGGTACAGGGGCGCCTCCAAGGGCTCGATGCGGTTCTACTTGCCGCCGGCACTGCGGCGAGGGCGGCGTGGGGGTGCCTGGACGGGTTCCTGCCAGGTCAGGGCGACGGCGACCTCCGGGGGCAGGTGACCGAGCTGGGTGTTCTCGTCCCGTCCCTCGGCGAGGTAGACAACGGTCTGGCCGGTCTGATCCACGGACTGCACGACCTGCGCCAGCCGGTGGGCCGCCGGAAAGAACGGGTTCATGGCCTGTCGAACCGGAGCATCACGGTCGCAGCGGGACAACAGGTCGGCGAGGTCGCCGACGGTCATCTCCGGGGACGTCACGAAGTACCTCCTGGGTGAGGGAAAGCGATGAGCGGTGGAACCGGTCGGCGGTCCGCCGGCAGCCTCGGAGCGAGGGGCTCCATGGGATGCATGCGTTGTCACACGCGGCGTGAGGTCTCCAGCACCCGCGCTACGGTGGCGGCCACGATCTCGGCCGGCGTCTCGGTATCGAACGACAGGGAATAGCCGCGCACCTTGGCCGTACCGGTGACGGCAATCTTCCATCCCTCCCCGTTGCTACCGGGACGGCCGAGCGGGAACCAGCCAAGGTAGAACCGGCCGTCCTTCGAGCTGACGTGCACGTCCGCGCGGTCGTCCACGATGAGGTGGAAGTCCTCCGCGGAGAACAGGTCCATGACGAGCGTGGGCTGGCCGGGGCCGAGTTTCCACTCGCGAAGCCGAAGTGCTTTCACGTTCGTGGAGAATCCAGGGCTCATGGGAGCCACGGTCACGGGCTATCACCTCTTTGACCTGGGGTTTCTTGCGAGGTCGTCTACGTTGACATGCCCCTGCCTGCGTTGGCCAGTCTTTCCGAGGTCTTTCCTGTCTGCCCCCGGCGAACTAGTGTCCGTCGACATCGAACCCAGTCCGCGGCCCTCTTTGTCATTCAATCCAGTCGTCGCAGGTCACGAGTGTCCCGTCTCAAAGGATCTGACCTGCGGGCAGAGCCCTGACCTGCGGCCACCAGATCGATTGAGACGCCTGGCCGCCGGGAGTCTCAATCAATCTGGTCCTGGGCGCGCTTGGGCGCGAGTGCTGACTCAGTCGATCTGGTTCGGCTCTGCCGTTTCGCCCTGGCAAGTCTCGGTAGTGCGTGTCCTTGAACCCGAAGGGGCGCGACTCGCCCGGCCTCTGAATGCCTGGCGTCGGCTCCTCCTGCTGCGACACTCATTTCATGCTTGGTCAAGGTTGGCAATCGCAATGGGAGCGGGTAAATCGCCGCCTCGAGGCCGTGAGAGCCGTATACGGAGGCGCGCCGGACGCTGATGCTGCGATCGACGCAGTTCTGTCGTTCTTCGAATCCGCGCACCACCTCAAAGACTGGCTCCGGAACGATCAGGCGAGCGGGGTGACGAAGGACGACGTGCACTCACTGATCGATGGCAGCTCGGTTCTCCAGCTCTGCGCAGATCTGGCCAATGGATCGAAGCACTACAAGCTGACGACCTCGCAGACCGGTGACCTCTCAACGACGATTGCGCGGAACGACGTCGCCGTACTCATCGGCACGGGCACCGCAAAGTACCGCTTCTACACTGCGTCCGGCGGCAGGGAGCGCGACGTCCTGGAGATCGCCGAAGACGCTGTAAACGAGTGGCGTGGGTTCCTCTCCGGGCGGCACCTCATCTGAGCGGCAGACTGCACCGGCGGGCAGGTGACGACCGGTTCCCGCCCGGCCCTCAGACGCGGACCCGATCACCTGAGACATCGGGCGAATCAGACCCATTCGCTTGAGAGATGGACCAGATCGGCAGAGACGGAACAACGAGGCGCGGAGCGAGGCCAGCGCCACAAGGCCGCGTTGCCAGCGAAGTTAGTCCGCGCAGGTCAGCGCCTCACGTCCGACTGACTTCGCTGTCAACGGACAACTAGGCACTTGTTGGGCGGCACCCACTCCGCCTGCGAGCTCACCCGGCCCATCGTCCCTACACCCCCTGGAAGTTCAGCGCGCTCTACACGGAGGCATATTCAGGCGAAGCGACCTCACTCTTCTGCCTCGCCGGTCGAACCGGCCGACGCCGCACGAAGGAAGACCAACGCGGCAAGCAGGAGCATCGCAGTCTGGTGGCGCGGGGGAAACGACTCCCAGAGATCGTGCGCGATGGTGTTCCGGACGTTCGGTCCCGCATCCTGCTCGGCGAGCAGCAGCAGAAAGCTCCAGGCCCATGAGCTTCCGGCCAGGTCCGGCCTATCGGCCAGGGAGCGCAAGAGTCCCCCCAGTTGACTGACACCGCCTGCGGTGTCTCCCTTAGCCAGGTTGATCACCGGAGTGTGCTGCTTGAGGTAGCGGCGCAGGATGCCCTCGACCAGGGGGACGGCGACGAACAGGGCGATCTCGTCGTACTCCCAGTACAGCTGAAATGCGCGGGCTAGCAGTCGGGCGCGCTCGGCGGGAAGAACGACCGGGTTGGTGAGTACCGTCGCCATCTCCCGGATGCTGGGCTCGAAGCGCTCCCACAGCACATCCAACTGGCGGCTGATCAGGACACCGGTTAGTTCGAGGCTGATGACGCGCTGCTTATACCCTGGGGCCTCCTGCCGTCCCGTGTTGTGGACGAGTACCGGGCCGGCTGTGTTGATCCGGACCGTGCCCAGGCGGAGGAAGGAGGGCTGCAACCCCTGTTCGTCGCCCTCGGCCGTCGATTCGGCCTGCGGAGGTGCCGGGTAGTCGGCGATGCGCAGCAGCGCGTCCTCCAGATCCTTGGCCTCGCCGATGTACGCACCAGCGGCATCGAAGAGTTCCTCCGGCATACCGGTGTCGAAGCGAACCTTCTGGAACTCCAGGTCCTCGCGGGTCAGCGCCTGCTGCTTCATGCGGATGTCTGCGTGCAGGTCGGTAAGGCCCTTGTCGCGGGCGTGCACGGCGGCATCGGAAAGCATCATCAACTTCGCGACGCCGCCGAGCCGTTCGGCCGCGTCGGTGTAGGTGGCGGCGATGGCTCGGTTAATCCGCTCGACACCACCGGGGTCGCCCCTAGTAACCGCCGCGAGGTCACGCAGGAAGGAGACACGGGCGTGTGCATCACGCCGGTAATGCTCGGCCGCCCGCTCCGCGACAGGCAAGGCGTGGGCATGCCACTTGGACCTCTTCACCAGCGGGTTGAGCAGGGCTCCCGCGACACCGGGGCCCTCATCGCCTCTGTCCATCTCCGTCATCGCCCGGGCGACCATGGTCGCGGCGATATCCGCGGCAGCGGGCAGTTTGACCGAGAGCGCGAGCTCGAACGCACGCACCAGCGAGTCCGCCGCGCGCATCCTGCCGCCCGACATCTGGGGCGCCGCCTCGAACCAGTCCGCCGACTCGACGTAGGAATCCACTGCCGCACGAAGGTGTTCGATCCTGGGACGGCCGGAGCTGACGACGTGCAAAAGGTCGTGAAGGCGGCCACGGGCACCGGGGTGGTCGGCCACTGCGCCGTACGCGGCCCAGATGTCGACCGTCCGCCTACTCACCTCGGACAGCTCACGGGGCCACGGCTGCGGCCCGGCGCCTACGTACTCGCCGACGAAGGTGCCATCGGTGCGCAGGAAGAACAGGAATCCGGCACGGAGCGCTTCAACGTGCTCTTCGTCCAGTCCTCCGGTGGCGTCTTTCGACGCGGCGCCCAGCCTGTCGGAGATGCCGGAGTAGAACACGAAACCCTGGGAGGCCGCATTGAGAGCGGTCAGCGTCGCACTATCGATCGTGGTCATGGTTCCCTCTCCGAGAGGCTCTTCGAACGCCGTCCGGGCCCAACTGGGGGCGGAATCGTCCGCAACGCGGTCTAGCTGGCACCGGGCAGAGCGTAGTGGCCGCAATCTCGGCAGTCCCTCGTATTCCCTTAGACGGCTCGTCATTTGGCAGACTGACAGAGACGCGCGGTGCTCCCTATTCGGGAAGATCCACACGGCGCTACAGCACTTCGTCCGTCCTGGGCCGCGGAGCCGCAGCCGGGCGCGAGGAATGCACGGTTAGGGGAGAGCATGGCTCAGCCGACGGCAGCGGTGGTCGCGGTGTCCGAGATGGCGGTGGTCCGGGCCTTGGAGCTGGCGGGCAACCGCCTGATGGGGCGGAACGGCCGGAGCGACCGAGGCACCCTGCAGCGCATGGCTTCTTGGGACCGGCACTCGTTCTTCCGCGTGACCGGGGAGGAGGCGGACAGGGTGCTCGCCGACGTCTGGGAGGCTCCGGCCGCGCGCGGGGTGCCGGAGGAGCTGCTTCGGGTACTGGACACCTACGTCCGGCTGCTCCTGGCGTCCGGCCACTCCTTGCACCGCTCCGACCTGGTGCAGACGCTGTCGCGGATGCCCGAGCAGGTCGTCCTGCCCTGGGAGGCGGACGAGTCGTCTGCGGCGTCTGTCACTCCGTGACTGGCACCGAACCGTCCGCCAGTCGACGCGTTTGGGCAGCTGGTGCTCTCGCTCCGGTGGCCGTCATGAGCGGCTGAGTTCTTAGCGGAGCGCATCGGACGCGGCCTCCCGGATGTGCCAAGGCCCCGGGAACCGTGGTGGTTCCCGGGGCCTTCGAGCTGGGGCGAGCGGACTGCTGGGCCGGACTTGCTGGTGCGGAATTCGTGGCTGTTCCCCCGATCAGTTGGTCGCCGGGGTCTCCTCCTCGTCCTCCGCCTTCTTCCGTCGCACCGCGATCAGGGCCCCGCCGCCAGCCGCAATCAGGAGCCCGCCGATCGCAAGGAGCCAGGCGTTGGAGTCGGCCCCGGTGTAGGCAAGGGCTCCTGCGGGGGCCGCCAGGGCGGAGCCATCGGCCGGGGCCGCGGATGCGTTGGGCGATGAGGCGGCGGACGGGAAGTTGGCCTCCGACGGTTTTGAACGCGTCGGCGTGGTCTTCGGTCCGCCGATCTGGCTGCTGCTCGGCTTGACCGTAGGAGCGGGCGGCGTGCCGGTGGGCTTGTGCGTCGGCTGGTCCGAGGGGGTGGGCTTCGGCGGGGTGGCGGTCTTGGCGTTGGTGACGGTCACGGTCACCGGCGCCCCAGGCGTGATGGTGAAGCTCTTCGAGGGCTTGTAGACGTCGTAGCCCGCGGGTGCTTTGACCTGCTTGACCCAGCACTCGGCCTTTTTGCTAGTCACCGGCAGTTCACCAGTGGCGGTGCCCTTCGGCCCGGTGGCGAGGGTCAGCAGGGTCGCTACGCCACAGTCGATGTTCACGGTGGCGCCGGGCAGGAGCTTGCCGGTCTTGCTGTCCTTGGCCTGCAGGAGGACCTTGGCGGCCTTGAAGGGGTCGGTGATGGTCAGCCGGGTGGTCGCGCCCGGTGTGACGATGACGTCCTGGTCGGCCACAACCTCGTGGAGCGGGCTGCCGGAGGCCGTCTCCTTGAGCCGGTAGACGCCTGGCGCGAGGTCGGGGAAGGTGAGCTTCCCCTGGGCGTCCGTCTTCCCGCCCCCGACCTCCTGGCCGGCGGAGTCGAGCAGCAGGAACGCGGCGCCGGAGAGCACGTCCCCGGCCGGGTCCTTCTTGGTGATCTCGATGCTGCCCGCCTCGGGGGTCGGTGCCTCGGCGCGGGCGGCCGTCGCTGAGGGAGTCGGTTCGGGGGACGGGGCGGCGATAGCGGCAGCGGGCGTGGCGAGCACGGCCGCGGTGGTCAGGGCGAGCGTGGGCAGGATCTGATGGTGCTTCATGGCGAGAACTCCGGGCGGGGCGGTCGGTACGGGAAGGGTGCGCTCGACGGTCAGCTGGCCGTGTCGCTCGTGCGCCGGCGGCGGCTGAACAGGTAAAGGCCCGAGCCGCTGGCGAGCAGAGCGGTCGCACCGGCGATCAGCCACGGTGTGGTGTCCGCGCCGGTGTGGGCGAGGGAGCCGGACGGCGGCGCCGGCGGCGTGGTCGGCGGGACCGGGGGCGTCGTGGGCGGGGTGCTCGGGCTCGGCGGCGGGGTGGTCGGGACGGGCTGGTCGGCGAGGGTGACCGCGACGTCGGCGCCGGGCTTCGCGGTGAAGGCGACGGAGGTGGTGTCGAGCTGGTAGCCGTCGGGGGCCTTCGTCTCGGCGGCCCAGTAGCGGGTACCGGCCTTGAGGGTGACGTCGAGGTCGGCCTCGGCGGTGCCGTTCGTGCCGGTGGTCAGCGTGGTGACGACCTTGCCGGGGATGTGCTGCCCGGTCTTGTCCGTCTCGTCGGCCCGGATGGCGATGACCGCGCCCGCGAGCAGCTTGCCGGTGTTCTTGTCGATCTTCTTCACTGCCAGATCGGCCTTCTTGAACGGGTCGATCAGGTCGATCGGGTTGGCCTGGGCGGTGCGTCCGGCGGTGATGGTGATGGTCTGCTCGGGCACGAGGTCGTGGACGGGGCTGCCGGAGGAGGTCTCGCGCAGGCGGTAGGTGCCGGCCCGGAGCTGGTCGAAGGCGAGGACGCCGTGCTCGTCGGTCTTGCCCTCGGCGGCCTTCTTCCCGTCCTTGTCCAGGAGCTCGAAGGCGGCGCCGACCAGGCGGCTGCCCTCGGGGTCCTTCTTCCGGATGGTGACGCCGCCGGTCGCCTCGTCCACGGTGACGGTGGCCGAGTCCTTGACGCTGGTGGTGCCGCCGGCGAGGAGCATGCGCTGGGCGGCGGGGTTCTTCGGGGTGAGGACCTGCAGGTCGGTGGCGGGCAGACCGTCGGCCTTCGCGGTGACGCTGGCGGTGCCCGAGGTCTTCGCGGTGAACTCCCACTGGGCGGTGCCGCTCGCGCTCGTGGTGACCTTCCCCGAGGCGGTGCCGGAGCCGGACTCGGCCAGCGCGACGGTCACCTTCGGCACGGGGGCGCCCGCGCTCGTGGTGACCTTCACGGCGATGGTGACCTTCGTTCCGGCGGTGGTGGTCGTCACCGACGGGGTGATCGTGAGGGTGTAGGGGCCGGCGAGCCGCTTGGCCTCGGCGATGTAGCCCTGGGCGAGGGTGCGGGCGGTGGGCGAGACGACGGGGTAGGCGAGGCGCTGCTTGCCGCGGGCGCCGTCGAGGGCGTACGTGCCGCCGGCCAGGTACTCGTACACGACGGCATCGACCGCTGCCGCCTGCGCGTTCTCGCGGGTCTGCCCGTACTTGCCGATCACGTACGCCGCCTGGGCGAGACGCTCCTTCGGCACGGTCTTGCCAGTCACCGACGACGTCCAGGACGTCACCGGCCGCGGGGCGCCGTAGCCGCCGGCGTCGGCCGGGCCCTTGCGCTCAGGGTCGGCGCAGTAGGTCTCGGCATCTCCGTGGACTGCCGGGCCGGGCGGGCCGTAGGCGCCGATGTGGCTGGAGCCGGCGTTCCCCTCGGAGTCGGGGATCGTGTAGCCGGGGCCCAGGGAGATGGGAGCGGGGGCTGCCTGGGCGGGAGTCCAGGCCAGGGTCCCGGCCACGCCGGCGGCGGTGGCCACGGCCAGAGTTCGGAGAGCACCGCGAACGGTACGGGCATGCACGAGAAAGACTCCTTGGTGCGAGTGAGAGGAAGAAGTTCAGAGAGATCGGCCGAGGCCGACGCCCTTGGGAGGCGGGGCGACGGGCAGAGGGCCCGCCGTCTGCTTGGCCGGCGTTGGTGCGGCAACGTAAAGGTGACGGCGGGTGTGGAAGGGGACGTCCTGGGCAGTGCGGTGGACCGGCTCGTTGGAGATCAGCGAGGCGGTGAAGGCCGCGACGAGCGTGGTCGGCGTACCGAACGAGAAGCGCGCCTGCCAGTGAGGTTCGCTCGGGTATCCGCCCCAGGCCCTCCAGGTCGGACCGTCAGATCCGGTGGTGGCGTAGCGGTGCCGTACGCCCCCGAGCCCGTCCGGCGCCAGGAAGGTCTGGGTGCCGTCCGTCTTGACTCTGTGGCTCCAGCCTCGGGCGAACAGCGGTGCGTACGCCTCGTGCGGCGCTGTCGCGTCCTCGTACAGCCAGTCGCGGTCGCTGTACCGGTCTTCCAGGTAGAGGTCGAGCAGTTCGGTGTGAAGGTCGTGCAGCAGCTCGACCGGTGTGGAGGCGTCGAGGGTGATCTGCCAGGCCGCCGGGCCGAAGGGGACGCGGTTTGCGGCGATGGTCCACGTTCCCTTGCGGGGCTTGTCGGGTTCGAGGACCAGGCTCGTCCACAGCCGCAGGCAGGGGCTCGTGGCGAAAGCTGTTCCCTCTTCGGGCTGGTGCAGTGACCAGTCCTTGTCGAAGGGGAAGGGCCAGGCGGTACGGGGACTGGCCGGGCCGGGTCCTGTCAGGTGGCGAGGAAGGACCTTCACGCTCTGGGCGGGGTCGAGATTCTGGAACGGGTCGGTCGACACGAAGTGGCTCCTGGAGAGGCCGAGCGAAGCACTGGGCACAGGGACGGAGAGGCTCGGCTCACCGGGCGCGGCCACCACTGCGGGCGACCGGCGGGGCGGGGGTCCTGTGAGCGGTACGGCCCGCGGTGCGTGGCGGCGCGGACTCGGCCCAAGCCCCGGGGAACCAGACCGCCGCGTACTGCTCGATGGCGTCACGCAGCCCGGTGGTGACGGCGCCCTCCCACGGCGACTTGCCGGGACGGCGGTATGCGGTGAACGTGCCGTACTGCTTGCTGTTCACCAAGGTGTTGTGGGCCTCGTCGCGGCGGTGAAAGGTGCCGTGGTCCACGAAGTCGAGCGCCACGGCGTCGATCTCGCCCCGGTCCGCGTGGACGACCGCCAGGTGCAGGCCGCCGTACGTGTCGGCGTGGATGGTGCGGCTGAAGTCGATCCGCAGCCGCAGCGGTGCGCCTGCGACGGGGGTGGCGTAGTAGGTGTTGCCCACGACCGTGCTGTCGAGGAAGGGAAGGGACAGTTCGGCGAAGAACTCGGGGGCTTGCAGGGACAAGAGGTGTCTCCGGTCGAGGTCGAGCTGGTGTAAGCGGCGCGGGCTGGGCAGGGCCGGGAGGCTGGTGGTGCTCCAGCGCGGGACGCTGGGGGCGGGGAGCGTGGCCGGTCGGCGGGCGGCCCGCTGCACGTCGAGCGGGGTCGGGGCTGGCAGGCTTGGCGGGAGGATGGGGGTGAGCTGGGCCATGCCCTCGACGTAGCTGTGGGTGTCCTGACGCCAGCGCGGCAGCGGGGCCGGGTCAGAGACGCACTCGGTGACGGCCTTGAGCAGGGCGACGGGGGTGTCGGTGCTGGCGGTGGCGTACCAGGCGGGGCCGTCGATCGAGGTGCCGGCCCACATCTGCCAGCGGGCGTCGCGGGTGGTCAGCTCGGCTTCCGGGTCGAGGCGCCCGGTGGTGAACTCCAGTCCGGCGAGCCCGTCGGCAGAGTGGATGGCGAAGACGCCCCAGCGGGGGTTTTCGATCTGCCAGCCGCGTTGGATGAGGGGGACGACCGCAAGGAACGGATCGCGGTCCATGCTTCTCGGGTCGGGGGCGGCGAGGTAGGCGTCCGGGCCGTTCTCGTACGCCTCGGCGAGTGCGGTGGTGAAGGCGGTCACGAACTCGGTGGGGCAGGAGTCGTTGAAGCAAGCGCCCCAGGTCGGCCGGCCGAACGGGTCCTTGTAGGCGTTGATGCGCCACAGGCCGTCGTCCTCGCCTTCGGGGAGGAAGCCGAGGCGGACCTTGCGGTCCGAGGAGTTGACGTAGACGTTGCCGAGGTCGTCGTGTTCCAGGTCCCAGCCGAGGGCGAGGAGCGGGGCGAGCGCGGGGTCGCCGATGCTGATGGAGCCTGCGAGATAGCGCGGGGAGACGTAGACGTCGCCGTCGATCTCGTGGCGGTCGGATTCAGGGCTCATGATGCCGCCCGGGTGGTCACCGTGATCTCGCCGGCGGCGGTGTCGAGGCGCTCGTTGACCTCGGTGGTGTCGCGGCCGGTGACGATGTAGAACCCTGCCCGGGCGGTGAACAGGTCTCCGTGTGGCGGCAGGAGGATCGGTTCGTCGACCTGGCGGGTCCACTGCACCTGGCGCAGCCAGGGGGTGCGGGCGGCGAATTCCTGGTTGATGTGGCGCTGGGTGAGGGTGCCGGAGGCGGCCGGGTAGAGCATGCGGATGCCGGCGGTCTCGTGCCGGGTCGGGGTGAGGTCGGGGGTACGGCCGCAGGCGAGGTCGGCTGCGGCCTTGGGCAGGTCGATGCCGGTGGCGAGGCGGACGAGGTGGCCGATCATGTCTCCGCCGATGCGGGCGTTGACCTCGATCAGGCGGGGGCGGCCGTCGACCAGGCGCATCTCGACGTGCTGGACGCCGTCGGTGATGCCCAGGGCCTTGATCGCGGCGGCGGCGACCGGCGCGACCTGGGCGAGGAGCGGGTCGTCGGGGTCGACGGTGTGGCCGGTCTCCTCGAAGTACGGCGGCGGGCCGAGGCCCTTGCGGGTGACGGTGACGGCGGTGGTCTCGCCGTGGTGGGTGACGCACTCGACCGAGATCTCCGGGCCGTCGAGGTACTCCTCGACCAGGACCGCGGTGTCCTCGCGGCTCTGGCCGGCACCGGCCGAGGCGAAGTCGAAGGCGTCGGGCAGTTGCTCGGGCCGGTCGATGCGGATCACGCCGATGCTTCCGGCGAACGCGGCGGGCTTGAGGACGGCGGGGTAGCCGATGGTCATCGTCGCCAGCCCGGCCTCCACCAGGGACCGTGCCTTCATCGAGGCGGCCGAGGGCACGCCGTGGCGGGCGAACAGGGTGCGCGCGGTGGCCTTGTTGCGGCAGGCCCGCATTACCTCGACGGAGTTCGTTGGCAGTTCGAGCGCACGGGCGAGGCGAGCGGTGGGAACGAGATGCCACTCCGACCAGGTGACCACGCCGGCGGGTTCGTGGCGCTCGGCGAGGACGCGGCCGGCGGCGAGCAGGTCGATGGTGCTGTCGAGGTCGGCGACAGCATGATCGACGATGTACGGCTTCTCCCACGACGGCTCGGTGCCGGTCAGCAGGACGACGTCGTACGCGGCGGCCACCTGCTCAAGGCAGTAGCCGCGATAGATCTCATCGCCCGGCGAGACGACGAGGAGGCGGGGGCGAGCAGACAAGAAGGGGCTTCTCCGTATCGGTAGAGGGCGGGACGGGGAGGTCAGGCGGCGCGGCGGCGACGCAGCTCGAACGCGCTGGCCCAGCGGGGGTGGTCGTCGACCAGGCGGCGGGCGTAGAGGGCGGTGAAGTTGTTGTTCAGCCCGGCGACACCGTGCGGGAGTTGGCGTCGCAGGTCCTCGAAGAGGTCCTTCACGCCGACGCGGGTGGCACCGGCGGCAAGACGCCGGGCGGCCAGGCGTTCCAGGGCGCGGTACACGTGCGGGTTGTGTGCGTCGAAGGCGTGGAACTGCTCGGTGATGGTGCGACCGCGCGCAGGGTTCGGGCCGAGAGCGACAGCGGGCATGGGGGTCTCCACAGGCTGGGGAAAGCGTGGCGGGGTCAGGTGTGCAGGGCGGGATCGGTGCGCAGGCGGGCGAAGGCACAGAACAGCCCGAGCGCCTGCAGGACGGCGCAGGCGGTGATGACGTGGCCCAGTGCCTCGGGCGGGGTGAGCGCGGTCAGCACGCCAGCGACGGGGAAGGGCAGCAGGAGGATGAGGATGGTCACCGACAGGGTGCTGCCGAACTTCTGCGGTGGAATGAGGCTGGAGCGCAGGGTGCGCAGGACCACCGTCATGCCGCCTTCGCCCGCCATGAGGAGGGCGACGAGGATCAGGTAGGAGCGGTAGTCGGGGGCCTGGGCGGCGGCGAGACAGGCGAGCGAGGCGAGGGCGGCGCAGGCGGCGCCGACCGGCCACAGGCCCAGGCGGTCGATCGCGAACCGGCAGATGGTGACGGCCAGGAGCGTCGCTCCGGCGGCGGCGGACCAGACCAGGCCGACGGCGGTGGTCGACTGCCCGAAGTGCTGGACGACGATCACGGGGCCGGCCGCCTGAAAGAGGCCCGTGGCCAGGTTGGACAGGGTCAGCCCGGTCACGAGCCAGCCGAGCGCGGGCAGGGAGCGGATGGTGCGCCATCCGGTGAGCAGGCCGGCGTTCGTCTGGCCCTTGGGAAGTCGGGCCGGTGCGACGGGCGAAGGGGGTGTGCGCAGGGCAAGCAGCGCGGCGAGGAGCGAGAGCGCGGTGATCACCGCGAGCATCCGCGGCGGGCCGGTGAGCAGGAGCAGTCCGGCGAGCGCGGGGCCGGTCAGGGTCGCGGTCTGGTCGATCCCGAGCAGAACGGCCTGGACCCGGTGGGCGCGTGCACCGGCTCGGCGGCCGGCGGCGGCACCTGCGGTCTCGGCCGCGATGTAGCTGAACTCCGTGAGCACGCCGGTGGTCGCCGCGAGCGCCATCACGGTCACGCTCGCCACGATGCCGGACGGATGAAGGTAGAGAAGAACCGCGCCGGCGGCGAGGGCCAGCGCCCGCCCCAGGGAGGCGAGGTGGAAGACGACGGAGGCTCCGCGCCGGTCGACGACCGACCCGGCCCACCCGAACGCCGCCAGCCTCGGGACCCACTCCAGTGCGAAGGCAACGCCGGTCAGCGTGGCGGAGCGTGTGGTGGCCAGGACCAGGAGCGGGATTCCGTAGGTGGACATGGCGAACGCCAGGGCGTCCGCCGTACGCGGCAGGTAGATGCCGCCCACCAGCCCGGCGGTGTGGCGCGCGTGCCGGGGCATGACCGCTGCGCTCACGCGGCCGGCTCAGGCTCGGGCAGCGCGGTGACCTGCGGATTACTGGTCAGCCACTGGATCAGCAGGGCGCGAAGAACATCGAGGTCCGTCTCGCGCCCGGGGCCGGACAAGGTCCCGGTACTCGGGGAAGGGAAGCCCTCGGTCTGCTCGGTCGCGAGCGGGGCCGCCAGGAGGTCGAAGGTGTGCCGGACGCGGCTGCCGAAATCACTGACCGGCTCCGGACAGTTGTGGCGGCGGGCCCATCGTGCGGTCGCGTCGTAGAGGTCGGCCAGGGCCGAGCCGGCCTCGGTGAGTTCCAGTCCGACGCCGGGTACGGACCGGACGAGACCGTGGCCGCGGCCCGTCTCGACAGCACAGCGCAGGTGGTGCGGGGACAGGTCGTGGAGGATGCCGGCCAGCCGTCGGGGCGGTATCGCCCCGTTGTCGTCGATCTCGGTGATGAGCCGGACCAGCGGCGGCGAGGCCAGCAGCACGATCGCCTTGTGCAGTTCGGCGGAGGTGAACAGGGTGGTCATCGGCGCGGGCCTCCCGCCGGGACGGCCGCCACCGGGCGGGCGGGCGTGGTGTGGGAGAAGAGGTCGCGGTTGCGCCACGTCGGGCGGGACTGGTTGCTGACCCATCCCTTCGGCGCGGGCGTGACCTGGGGATCCCCCCAGACCGGGTGCTGGCCGGCCTTGCTGAGGGGCTGACCGGCGGACCATGCGGACAGGGCTCCGAGAACGGGCCCCAGGCCGTCGCCCGCCGCGGACAGGCGGTAGGGCCGGCCGATCCCGTCGGTGTCGACCAGGCCGTCGGCCACCAGCTGGCGCAGCGGCGGGTAGACGTTGGTCCAGTCGCTGCTGGGCATGACCATCCTGGCCAGCGCCCGGCCGCTGACTTCTCCGCGCTGCTTGAGCACCCACAGCAGGGCGGCGGCGTGCCGCCGGGTGAGGAGGATGAGGCTGTCCTCGACCTGCTCGATCGCGGGCAGCGGACGGTTCGGCTTCTCCAGGTGCTCCTCGGCCCAGGCGACGATCACGGGCAGCACCGGCAGCAGGGCGGCACCACGGTCGGTGTGGCCGTAGGTGACGTGCCGCGCGGTGTGTTCGGTGCGCTCGACGAGCCCGGCGTCGCACAGCGACGTGAGCTTGGGGTGGAGCTGGCCGTTCTGCAGCCAGGGCACCCGGGCCGCCAGCTCGCTGTAGCGCAGCGGCGGACCGGAGAGCGCCAGCATGATCCTGACGTTCCAGCGCGGAGTGATCATGGCGAGGGCCTCGGTGACCCGGGCGATGTCGGCGTCGGTGTCGGGAGGCAGAGCGGTGATGGCCAAGGGAGGAACTCCTGGGAAGTGAAGAGGGATTCGCCTGCGGGTCAGCGGCTTCGGGGCGCGCTTGGGGCCGGGCGGGGCGGAGCCGGTACGGGCGGCGCGGATGCCGGCGGTGAGGGTGCCGGGGCCGAGGTACGGGTCAGGCTCTGCAGAACTGCGGAGGCCGACTTGGTCTGGGCGTCGCGGGTGGCGACGGCTTCAGCGAGCCGGCGGGCTCCGTCGAGGAGGTGGGAGACCTCGTGCCGGTCGATCTGCCGTTCCGGGTTCAGGAGCCGGGCGAGCTGATCACGGTGGAAGTCGATGCTGCGCTCGGCGAGGGCGAGGTCGGTGTGCATGCCGAGCAGGGCGGCGAGCATCCCGGGTGGCAGGTCTTGGGCGTGGGCTTCGAGGTCGGCGAGCGGAGCGCCGTACAGGTCCTCGATCCGTCCGGCTATCTCGGTGGACGTGGGATGGGGCAAGCGGGGGCTTTCACGGTCGGCGGGCCCGGGCCGCCGCGGCAGGCGGAGATGCCGGGGCGGCGGACCGGGCCAGGGTGGTGGTGGCCCTCAGCTGAGTCATGCGGACGGGCCGGGGCCGCTGGTCGAGCGACGGCATGGTGCGCAGCAGCTCGCCGAGCGCGGTGCGGTAGCCGTCGCGGGCTTCGAGCGCCGCCTCCAGCCACTGCACGTCAAAGCGGAGCTGGTCCGCCGACAGCTCGCCCATGTCGCGGTCCGGTCGCATGTCCGCGTGGACGCGGTCACGGACGCGGGCGACCTGTTCCTCGGTCAGGGCGAGGAAGGAGCGCAGTTCCATGGCCCGGGCGAGCGCGGGAGAGGCATCGGGACCGCAAGCCGCCTCATACAGATCGGAGACGGGGGCGCCGAAGACCTCCTGCAGCTCGCCGTCCATGGTGCTGGTCTTGATTCGCACGCTCACCGGGCGACCCTTCCCGCTCGGGCCACAGCCGGCGCGGGTACTCCCGCAGGCCGGCAAGCCGGGCTGGTCTGCACCGCCGGCCCTGTTCGGGAACGGAGGCGGGCGAGGCGTTCGGTGGCGAGACCCTTCTTCCCTGGAGCGTCCGGGTCGAGGAGCCACCGCACGACCAGGGCCCGGCCGTCACGGGTGGTGACAGCCGCGTTCACGCGGTGGGCGAGGTCCATCGTCGGGTCGTCGACCTCACTGGGCTGGGTCTCCAGCGCGGCGAGGAGATCGTCCGCCGCACGGTCGAGCACAGCCTGGGCGTCGAGAAGCAGACCGTGCCACTTGACGATGTCGGTGACGTAGGGGTTCGCGGCCGGATCGTCGGTGACCACGGCCTTCAAGTGGTCCATGTTCGTTCCGAGATGGGCTTCGATCCGTGCGGTGAGCACGCCCACGACGTCTTCACCGACGTCGGGTATGTCGTCAGACAAAGGGAAGGTTTCCTTTCCGGAAGGCGAGACCGGAGGGGAAGGTGGGGAGTTCGCGGGCGTCCCGGTAGCTCAGCCGGTGGGACGGGAAGGGCGCGGGTGCGGCTCTCAGTCGAGGCACATGCGGACGTCGCGATAGACGTACGTGCCGGAGACCCAGCCCTTGACGCCCGTGGTCCTGTCCGTGATGTAGAGCCAGTTACCGCTCTTCTTGTGCACGGTGAACTTGTGGCTGCGGTAGAGGATGCCGAGGGCGGTGGAATTCGTGGTGGCCTTGGACCGGATGGTGACGGCCGCGGTGTGCACCTCGTACGGAAGCGGCGGCAGGTCGTAGCAGCTGCTCGCGAGGGCCGTGGGCGCGGCGGCGGGTGCCGCGCTGGCGGTGGTGGCGGACAGCACCGGCAGGGTGATGGCGCCGAGCATCGCCGCGGTGATGGCAATTCGCGTGGAGCGCATGCGAAAGAGACCTCCGTAAAGGCATAGGGATGGCGTGGGTGGCCGCTGCGGGCGTCGTCCCGGCGGCTGTTTAAGAGTCCGGAGAATCGCCGGTTTGGCTAACCGGCGATCGTCGGCTATGTTTCGCCGCTCTCGTCGGCGGTGGTGCTCAGCGCGAGCGGCCGGGAGGGTGTGCGGCAGGGGCCTTGGGCAAGCCGGCCGGGCGGGTGGCTGCGGCTGCCGGGCGGACCGGCGGGAGGGGCGCGGCCTTACCGGTGAGCCGGTCGTCGCACCAGCGCAGGGCCTCGGCCTTGGTGGCGAAGCCTCCCTCGCGCAGGGTGTGGGTCCATGCGTCGGTGTCGACCTCTTCGACCAGGACGCGGAACGGGCTGGGGGCCCGCTCGTCCAGGGCGCGCAGCGCGACGACGGTGACCATGTCGTCCGGGTCGTCGCGGGTGTAGGAGTAGCCCATGGCGTAGTGGTCGCCGTCGCCGGCGAGACGGCGTTCCAGTGCGCGCGTCGTCTCGTCCGCCGCCGGTGGCCCCAGCTCGGGGTTGAGGCCGATGGCTTCGGGTGGGCAGCCACGGTGGATGAGCCACGACTGCGCCATCGCGGGCAGCGGCAGCCGTTCCCCCTCGAAGGTGAACGTCCGCTTCTCCCGGTCGCGTTGAAGATGCAGGGCCATCAGCTGCGGCATACCGGGCATTCCCCAGGTGACGGATCCGTCGAACAACACGTAGTAGCTGTGCACGCCATCGGCGGAGTGGTGCTCGGCGAGCGGGGTGAGCATGTCCCCGACGCCGACATGGCGATCGAAGTCGAGGAGGACCTCTTCGTCGGCGTCGAAGTCGTCCAGGTCGAAATCAACGACGGGGATGGGCTTCCGGCCGGGCGCCGGTTCGGTGGAGGACAACAAGAGCCTTTCGGTGGGATCAGCGCCGCCGAGCCGGGGTGGACGGCCATGCCCCAGGCCGGGCCGGGGGCTTCGGAACCTCCGTGGTGGTGGGCGGCCGACGGGCGGCGAACAGCGCGGCGCGGCCGGCGTCGGTCAGAGCGACCGGCTGTCCGGCGTGCAAGGGGTGGCCGGTATCCCGGACGACCAGACCGGCGTCCTCCAGCTTCCGAACCTCGGCATAGGGGATGCGGGTGCCGGAGGCGACGGTCACGGACAGCCGGCCGGTCAGCAAGTGCTCATACAGCTTGGCTCCGCCGGCGAGAGCGAGCAGTGCCGCCTGGTCGTCGGTCGTGAGCGTCCTTTCCCCGCGGACCGGTGCTGCTGTGGCGGCCTCGATGGGTTCCAGGGCCGCGAGCACCTTGCGGGCGGCGGCGTCACGTTCGTCGGCTGCCTCCTCCATCTGGTCCACGGCACGGTCAATTCGCTCGAACCAGGCGGTGTCAACGGGGAACTCGCCGCTGGAGAGGCGGTTGAGGAGCTTGAGGTAGAACGTGACGCTGGTCTGGGCCCTGGCCAGCTCGCGGTGCCGGTCGACCAGACGGGCGTGCGGTTCGTCGAGGACACCGCGGTCGCGAAAGGCCCACAGCGTGTCGACGTCATGGCCGGTGACGGATTCGATGCGGTGGTCGAGCGGAGAAACCGCACGCCGGGCTGCCGCCGGCGCGGGTTCAGGGGGCATAGGCGACGCTCCACGAGTTTCAGCGGGTGTGATGGTGCGCGGGGTTCTGCGCAGGGCGGGGCAGGCCCGGCATGCCGGAGAGCGGCGGACCGGGCCGGGGTACGGGAGCGCGGGTGGTGAGCTGCGGGGAGCGGGAGCGTGCCGCGTGGGTACGGGCGCTCAAGGGCCGGCGCGTCATCCCCAGGCGGCGGCCGACCTCGTCGTAGACGTCGTTGCCCGCGCGCGGCCGGACCGCGACGACGTGGACCTCCCGCTGATGTGTGGACTCCGCCGGCGCGGGGCGCAGCCCGTAAACGACGCGCCAGTCCTTGCGGGCGTCCACGAACAGCTTGCGGTAGCCCTCCAGGTCTCCGGTCAGACGCAATCCGAAACGCTCGGCGTTCACGACTTCCTGCAGGTAAGCGAGGGTGAGATCGCGGATATCGCCGGGCGCCTGCAGGAGGTCGGTCAGAGCACGGGGATCGAAGCTCAGGCCAAAGGCCGGCTGTCCCGCGCTCATCACGCCGACTCGTCCGGCTCCGCGGAACCGGCGGACTGCGCTGCGCTCGCCATGTCCGTACGGGCGGACGGCGGCGGGCCGGGAAGCAGGCGGTGCGCGGGCCGGTCGGGAGAAGTCATGCAGGCCGACAGCGGGCCACCGGGCGCGCGGATCGCCGCGACGGCGGGGGTGAGGAAGTCACGGTGCCACACGAACATCCCGGCCAGGCCGGCGTCGGGCTCCTTGTGCTGCTGGTAGGCGAGCCACAGGGCATGCAGCCAGGCCACGACGTCGTCGTGCTCCTGCCACCGCAGGCACCAGGGCGCCGCGGTGGTGACCTCCGCCCCGTAGACGGGGAGAAAGAAGTCGTCCACCCAGTCCGACAGGGCGTCCAGCTCGTCCTCGCGCTCCTCCCCCGCGAGTTCCAGAATCGGGCGGGGCTCCGGCGGCGCGGCGGGAGGCCGCCCGCCGAACCCGGGCATGCCGAACGCGGCGAACGGCGATCGGTCCGGGGCCGGAGCGGAAGCGAGATGGTCGAGCTGTCGGGCCTGCTGCGCCGACTGCTCCATGAGCCGTCGGACGCTCGCCTCGATTCCCTCCAGCTGCGGGTCTGGAATGCGAACCGGCTCCGGCTTCCCGCCATCCGCGGGCTCTGTGGATTCGGACATGAAAAGTACGGCCTCCTACGAGATACAGATGGCGGCACACAAACCGGCCGGCGAATGACGAACACACTCCGGCGTGAAACCGCAAGAGACGAAAAGAGAGCGCCGATTGCCGCCGAAGGCAAGGCAGTTGATGCCCTAAACGGCGAGAACCACGTCGTCCTGCGTCAGGGTCTCGCGGACCGTCTCGGTGAGCCGGTCGGATGCGATCGACGCATAGTGCGCCGTCTTCTCCACGCCGATGAAGTCGCGGCCCTCCAGCAGAGCGGCAACACCCGTGGAGCCGGAGCCAGCACAGAAGTCGAGCACCGTGCCGCCCGGCGGGGCGATCTTGACCAGCTCGCGCATCACGGAGACGGGCTTCTGGGTGATGTGCCGGCGCTTCGAGCCCGAGGGCTGCGAGGCGCTGTACAGGCCGGGCAGGTAGACGGGGTTCCGGGAGCCGTCGATCGCCCCCTTGCTGGCCCAGACGATGAACTCACAGTTCTGCGTGAACCTTCCCTTCTGCGGCCTGGCCTGCGGCTTGTGCCAGGCCAGCACCCCTCGCCACAGCCAGCCAGCCGCCTGGATCGCATCCGTCGTGATGGGGAGCTGACGCCAGTCGGTGAACAGCAGCGCCGTGCCGCCCTCCTTCGTCAGGCGGTGGGCTTCGGTCATGATCTGCGTCAGCCAGAAGCCGTAGCTCCTTTGGTCCATGTTCTCGCCGGTGAAGTCGGCGAGATCGTTCTTGGCCTCGGCGGAGGTGTACTTCGCCTTGGCGGAGCGGGTGGTGCGCTCCTTCGCGGTTCGGCCACCGCTGTTGTACGGCGGGTCGGTGATCACGGAGTCGACGCAGTCGTCCGGCAGACCGGCAAGGACGCTGAGGGCATCACCATGGTGCAGGGAAAAAGGCAAAGAGAAACCCCAATTCGGGTGTGGAAGCACGGAGGGAACTACCCCGTCACGCAACAGGAGTCCTCGCGGGCCAAAGTGGGGCATGCAGAAGCCCAGGGCCGCAGACCGAGGAGGGCGAGGGGAGTCCAAAAACTGTAGAGGCGAAAACGCCGACGACCAAGAAGCGGATCGCTGAGGTGCCGGATTCCGGCACCTTCCGCCCAGCTTTTTGGTCAGCCGCCAATCCGCCCCTACTGTTTTTGAACCGCCCGGCGCACACCGCCGCTGGCAACTCCCCCGCCATTCCTCACGGAGGTTTCCCCCTGCCCCGGCACACCTAGCTCACGGCCCGGCCGCATGGAGCGAGCGGCAACTCGCCCGCGCCGGCCCGTACCGATCGCCCACCCCGGCCGCCGCGCCCTTCCGACACGCCTCGCGCACGCGGCACGCCGGACACCGCACCCCGAAGGACACGTCCATGACGTCTCGCTACCCACCCCTGCCCGAAACCGCTGACACCCGAGCCGCCTGCTCCCGTTGAAGGCGCTCGCCGCCGGCATCGGCGCCGTCTTCCTCTCCCCGCTCCTGATCGCCGGCACCGGCATGACGCTGGCCGCCTCCGCCGAAGCCGCGCAGACCACCGGCGCCGTCGGCGGCTGCATGACCGACATCGACACCGGCAAGGTCACCGACCAGGTCACCAAGATCCTCGACGGGGCGTCCGGCGAGGATGTCCGCGTCGAGGGCCTGGACCTTCCGACCGAGCAGATCCCCCACGCCCAGACGATCGTCGCCACCGGCATCAGCCTCGACGTCCCGACGAAGGGACAGATCATCGCGCTCGCCACGGCGATGCAGGAGTCACGGCTGCGCAACCTCAACTACGGAGACCGCGACTCGCTCGGCTTGTTCCAGCAGCGCCCTTCCCAGGGCTGGGGCACCGCCCAGCAGATCCGTGACCCGGTCTACGCGAGCGAACGCTTCTACAAGGCTCTCCTCGCGGTGGACGGCTGGCAGCAGATGACCGTCACCCAGGCCGCCCAAGCCGTCCAGAAATCCGGCTACCAGGACGCGTACGCACAGTGGGAACCACTGGCGACCGCGCTGCACAAGGCCATCGCCGCCACCTTCCCCGGAAACTCCGACAGCTCCGGGAAGGACACCGGGGGCGCTGCCTCCTCGGGCTGCAGCACGCAGGACGGATCCCAGTACGGGCCGATCCCCGAAGGCGCCGTCCCGAAGGGCTACTCGATCCCGAAGGACACCGACCCGCGCGCCCGCACAGCGATCGTCTGGGCGATGCACCAGCTCGGCACGATGTACCAGTGGGGCGGCTCGTGCACGGCCCCGCACGGCGCCGACCCGATGGGCCGCTGCGACTGCAGCTCGCTGATGCAGCAGGCGTACGCCAAGGCCGGCATCCAGCTCACTCGTACCACGTACACGCAGGTCAACGAGGGCAAGGCTGTCTCCGCCAAGGCGCTCAAGCCCGGAGATCTGATCTTCAGCCGCGGTACCGCGGCCCGTCCGGAGCACGTCGGCATGTACATGGGCGAGGGGCTCGTGATCGAGGCCCCGCGTACCGGCAAGCCGGTCCGGATCACGCCGCTCAAGGACTGGGACGTCCTCGCCGCCCGCCGCGTCCTCTGACGCCGGCCCCTTCTCGCGCCGCTCGCGCGCCCTCCCCTCTTTCTCTTCACCTCCGCCCGGGCCCGCTCGGCCTGCGCACGCAAGGAGCCACGCCACAGCTATGCCCCTCCCTCTCGCAGACCACGTCATCCAGCTCGCCTTCGACCCTGGGATCTCGCCCAAGGGCGGCGGCCTGCCCGGACTCGCCGTGCTGAAGAACGTCGTCAACTCGATCAACATGTTCGGGATCATCGCCGTCGTCGGTGCCCTCGCTGTCTCGCTCGGCGTGTGGGCCTGGGGCCACCACACCGGTGGTCACCAGGCCGAGGCCAACGGCAAGAAGGGCGCGGTCGTTGCGGCCGGCGCCGCCCTCGGCCTCGGCGCCGCCAACGGGATCGTGAGCTTCTTCTCGGCCCTCGGCTCGCAGGTCCAGTGATGCAGAAACGATTCCCAATCTTGTCGTCGTCCACGTACGGCGCCGACTGGTCTGCCAACCGGCGCATCGCGATCGTCGCCTCCGTCGTCGCCGTCCTGCTGGCCGTCGCCACGGCCGTCGCCTGGCTGTCTGGCGGCAACAACGGCCACCAGACCCCGGAGGCCGCCACTCCGGCGCCGAGCGCGTCCTCCGTACCGGGCTCCCCGAAGCCCGCCACCGGATCCGGGTCCGGGTCCGTCCCCCATCCTCCGCGGATCGCCGAGCCGGTCGCCTACGCCAAGGCCGCGGCCCAGATGCTGTGGTCCTACGACACCCGCACCACCAGCCGCGACCAGCAACTCGCCGGCATGCGGGCATGGATGACCAGCGAGACCAAGTACGCCGACTGGGCCTCCGTCACCGGCCAGGTTCCCGATCCGGTGCTGTGGTCACGGATGGCCGACCAGGACCAGCACGCCACCGGAACGGTCCTCGAAGGCCACTACCCCGGCGCGTTCAAGCAGGCCCTGGCCGAGGACCCCTCCGCGATCACGAAGGCGTACATCTACGTCGTCACCATCAACGGCAAACAGCAGATCGCCTGGAAGAAGGGCGGCGCCGGGGCCGAGGAGCGCGCCGTGACCCTCGCCGTGCAGTGCCGACCCAGTCACGACTGCTCTCTTGCCGCCATCGCTCCGAGCGTCACGCAGTGACCCGCGCCTGACACAAGAAAGGAGGAGCAACTCCTCGTGGGTTTCTGTGACTTCCCCCTGGCAGACAAGCTCTGCGCCGTCGGCGACGCGGTGGACTTCGCCTCCAATCCCGGCAAGGCCATCGGTGACTGGATGGCGAAGTCGGCAGGCGAGCTGGCCGCCGCCGCTGCCGACCTGGCCGCCGAGGCCGTCGACACCACCACCAAGGTGGACCTGAATGCCGGATGGTTCCGCGACAACTACGAGACGCTGCTGCCGCTGGGCCTGGTCCTGCTGGTCGCGACGTTCTGCGCGCAGCTCGTCCGGGCTGCCGTCCGCCGGGACGGACAAGCCCTCGCACAGGCTTTCACCGGCACCATGAGCGGCGTCCTGTTCGCCTTCTGCGCCATCGCCTTCACCACCGTCGCCGTCGAAGTGGTCGACGCCATCAGCGACGGGCTGTTCAAGGCCGCGCACCTGGACATCGAGTCGGCCGTACGCCGCATCGTGAAGGTCAACCAGATCGGTGCCCTGGCAGGGCTCGGCTGGCTCGTGCCGGTCGTCGCCGGTCTCGGCGCCGCGATCGGCGCGGTCCTCTACTGGTGCGTGATGATGGTCCGCAAGGTCGGCATCCTCGTCATGGTCACGCTGGCGATCTTCGCGTCCGCCGGCGGAGGCTGGGAGGTCGCACGGCGCTGGCGCCGGGGCTGGATCGAGGCCACCGCCACCCTGGTGGTCAGCAAGCTGCTGATGACCGTGATCTTCGTGCTCGGCATCGCCGCCATGGGCCGGACCGAGGCCAAGGACGGCGTGGCCGCCCTCGCCGACGTCATGGCCGGCGTCGTCATCATGATCCTCGTGCTGCTGTGCCCGTACGCCGTCTTCAAGTTCGTGCACTGGGCAGCCGACGGCACCGACGGCGAGTCCATCCACCGGGCCGGCGGCGCCGGAGCGCAGATCGCCAAGGCGCACGCCGAGAACGCCACCCGCAAGGCCGCGGCAGCGGCGGCCACCGCCGGAACCGGTGGCGCGGCAGCCGGAGCGAGCGCCGCCCCGCAGGGCCCGTCCGCGGCCGGTGGCGGCTTCCCCGGCGACATCGCCTCCCACCCGACCGGCGGGGACGGAAAGAGCAAGGAAGGTTCGCAGAGTTCGCAGAGCGGCGGGACGGGCGTCTCGCCCGGTGGTGATGCCATCAAGTCCGGTCTGGAGAAGGCCGTGCAGCCCGCGCCGACGAGCCTGGCCGCCGACACCAGCGGCCAGATGGGCGGCAGTCCGCAGCCGGGCGGTTCCGGAACGAACCCCGCGGCCGGCCAGGGCGGCGGATGGCAGTCCACTCCGCCGACCACGACCCCACCGCCGCAGGGCGCATCCCCCTCCTCCGGCTCGCAGAACGCCACGTTCAGCGGACCGGCCTCGCCTCCGCCGCCTCCGGCCGGCTTCTGATCCCCTGCCCGACTACCGGGGGCGGGACGTGCACGCCACCTCCCGCCCCCGGGTTTCACCCGCGTCCCCAGGACCCGCCCCTTGACTGATCTCTCCGTCGCCCCGGTCACGGTGAAGTTCCCCCACCGCTCCCGCCGCGGCATCCTCCTCGGCCTCTCCCTGCCCCAACTGGTCCTCGTCTCCGCCACCCTGGCCCTGCTGCTGATGACGGTGGTGTCCACCGGACTGCTCGGCGCCGTCGCCCTGACCCCCCTGTGGGCGGCATCGGGCGCGCTCGTCGCGATCCGCCGCAACGGCCGCTCTCTCATCGACTGGATGCCGATCGTCGCTCGCCACGCCCACCGCCGACGCACCGGCCAGACCCTCTGGCTCGCCCGTCCCGTCACCCGCCCCCGGCAGGACGGCGTCCTGCACCTGCCCGGCAGCGCCGCCTCCCTCAAGGTGGTCACCCCCGGCGACTCCGCCAACGGCGCCGCGGCCGTGCACGACCCCCACCAGCAGACACTGACCGCCATCGCCCGCGTCACCTCCCGCGCCTTCGCCCTCCTCGACCCCGCCACCCAGAACCACAACGTGGCCAGCTGGGGGCGCGCTCTCGCGAGCATCGCCCGCAGCGGGCACCTCGCCACCGTGCAGGTCCTGGAACGCACCGTTCCCGACAGCGGGGACACCCTCACCCGCCACTGGACCCAGAACGGACAGCCCCAGGCCCCGGTCGCAGGCCAGATCTACTCCGAGCTGGTCGCCTCGGCCGGCCCCGCCGCCGCCCCGCACGAGACCTATCTCGCCATCTCCCTCGACCTCAAGGCCGCCAAGCGGCTCATCGCTCAGGCCGGCGGAGGCTTGCCCGGAGCCTTCACCGTCATGGAACAGACCACCTCCTCCATCGCCCAGGCCGCCCGCACCGCCGGCCTCCAGGTGACAGGGTGGCTCAGCTCGCGCGAGATCGCCGCCGTCATCCGCACCGCCTACGACCCCAAGGCCCTCAGCGCACTCCAGCAGTGGTCCGAGACCGGCCGCGCCGAGGCCGACCCGGCCGCCGCCGGGCCCGTCGTCCAGGTCGAGGAGTACGACCGCATCGCCACCGACAGCGCACGGCATGCGACGTACTGGGTGGAGAACTGGCCGCGCACCGAGATCGGCGCCGGATTCCTGCACGGGCTGATGTTCACCGCCGGCGTGCGACGCAGCCTCTCCCTCGTCTACGTACCGCAGGGGCTCGAGTCCGCCCTGCGGGACGTCCAGCGGAAGAAAGCCGCGATCATCGCCGACGCCAACGAACGCGCCCGCCGCGGGCAGGTCGACAGCGAGGAAGACTCCGTCGAGTACGCCGACGTCAAAACCCGCGAACGCCAGCTCATCGCCGGACACGCCGACGTGGCCCTGACCGGCCTGATCACCGTCACCGCCGAGACCGACGCCCTCCTGGACGCCGCCTGCGCGCAGATCGAAACCCACGCCGTCACCTCGGGCGTCGACCTGCGAAGGCTCAACTACCAGCAGCCGGACGCCTTCGCCCTCAGCGCGCTCCCGCTCGCCCGGACCGCCCTGTGACCCAGGCCCGCCCCGGTCCTGCTGGCCCCCTCCGATCGTCTGCGGCGGAGCCCCCGTCGCGACCCCTGCCTCCCGGCAGGAAGGACCACCACCTTTGACCTCCCCCGCCCACCCGGCCAACGCCCACCCCTATCTCCGCGCCGCGAACGCCGGAGTACGCCACCACACCCGCGGGCTGGCACCGTCGGACACGGGCCCGCCCCCGCCGGCGGACCGCCTGCACCTCGACGTGCTCCACGCCCACCTCACCACCGTGCACCAGCTCCTGGACCGTCTCGCCGAGACCACCCGGCCACCGCACCCGGCAGCCGGCCGTCATCTGGCCGCCGCTCACACCCGCCTGTGGCAGGCCGCCAGCGAAGTCCACGCCGCCTTCCACCTGCTGCCCAGCAGCACGACGGCGGGCACCGAGTCGAGCACGTGCCGTCCGGAGCGGCTGCCCGAGGGACCGCCCGTGCTGACCATCTGCCAGCGCCACCTCGCCGCCGGCCACGTCGTCCGGCGCAAGACCACCCCCAGCGACCTCCGCGCGCACACCACGGCGTGCGCGCGATGAGCACGACCCGCAGAAACGAGGGCCTCCGATGAGTCACCGGCCCGCCCGCCGCGCCCGCCGCGCCTCCGCGTCTCCTCTGTTCACCCCCCACGGCACCGACCGGGCCAGCCGAAAGGCCGCTCGCCGTCAGCTCGCCGAAGCCGCCGCCAAGGCCCGCGCGGAAGCCAGCGCCCACCAGGCCGAGACCACATCGGCCGACCACGCCACACCGGCCCCGCTCTACCCTCCGGGCGGACGCCCCGGCCCCGCCTCCGGCCGCCACAACCGGCTGAAGCTCCCCGCCCACCGCATGACCACCGCTGTGGCCGCCGGCGCATATCCGTTCCTCGCCGAAGGCGGGCTCGGAGCGGAAGGCATCTACATCGGGCGCGACGTCCACGCCGAAGCGTCCTTCGTCTTCGACCCGTTCGCCCTGTACGGCAAGGTCGAGGGCTTCACCAACCCGAACCTCCTGCTCGCCGGCGTCATCGGCCAGGGCAAGAGCGCACTCGCCAAGTCCTTCGCACTGCGCTCGATCGCCTTCGGATACCGCGTCTACGTCCCGTGTGACCCGAAGGGCGAGTGGACACCGGTGGCCGAAGCCCTCGGCGGCCGGTCCGTCGCCCTCGGGCCCGGACTGCCCGGCCGGCTCAACCCGCTCGACGCGGCCCCGCGCCCTGCAGGCGTCTCGGAGGCCGACTGGGTCGGCGAGATCCGCAAACGGCGCCTGCTCCTGCTCGGCTCCCTCGCCCGGACCGTCCTGGGCCGGGACCTGATGCCCATGGAGCACACCGCCCTGGACATCGCCCTGGACGCTGTCGTCACCCGCGCCACCGCCACCGCCCGCACCCCGCTCCTCGGGGACGTCGCCGCCACCCTCAACGACCCCCGCGCGCTCGACGAGGCGGCCGGGATGATGTCGGGGCAGCTCGGCGACGCCGCCCGCGACCTGGCCCACGCAATGCGGCGCCTGGTCCACGGTGACCTCGCCGGCATGTTCGACGCCCCCTCCACCGTCGCCTTCGACCCGAACGCGCCGATGCTCACCATCGACCTCTCCCGGCTCGGCGGCTCCGGAGACGACACCGCCCTCGTCCTGGCGATGACCTGCGCCTCCGCCTGGATGGAGTCCGCCCTCTCCGACCCGAATGGCGGCCGGCGCTGGATCGTGTACGACGAGGCATGGCGCCTGATGCGGCACGTCGGACTGCTGCAGCGGATGCAGGCCCAGTGGAAGCTCAGCCGCGGCCTCGGCATCGCCAACCTCCTGGTGATCCACCGCCTGTCCGACCTGCTCACCGCCGGCGACGCCGGATCACAGGGCCGCGCGCTCGCCGAGGGCCTCCTCGCCGACTGCTCCACCCGCATCATCTACCGCCAGGAGAACGACCAACTCCAGGCCGCCGCCTCCCTGCTCGGCCTCACCTCGGTCGAGATGGACGCCATCGCCCACCTGAACCGCGGCCGGGGCCTGTGGAAGGTCGCCGGACGATCGTTCATCGTTCAACATCTTTTGCACGGCCACGAGCTGGCGCTCTTCGACACCGACGCCCGTATGCACTGAAAGGCCACCGGGACCCTCCTATGCCTGATATCAGCCACCCCGTCTACTTCCTCCGGATCGCGCGAAGCATCGACCGGACCCTCAACGACCTCCCCGAAGCCGAGCACCTGCGCCGGGGCGACGACATCAGTCCGGCCATCCAGAGCATGGTCAGCGACATCGCCTACTACTTGATCGAGATCAGCGAAGAGCTGGCCACCAGCAACCGCCACGAAGCCGAGATACCGTCGGCGCACAGCCACGCCGAACGCTCCGGCACCGCAGCCCTCACCCGGTGTGCGGCCCCTCTCGGCACCGCCCTCGCCCATCTCGGCCAGGTAGTCGAGCGTCTCGGCTTCCTCCACGAGAACATCCGGCACTCCTCCACCAAGCGCACCGCCGCGCCGGACGACGTCCGGCACGTCCTCCAAGAGCATCTCGACCACACCGGCACCACCCTGCGCACGGCCGCCCAGCGCCTGCGTGACCACGCCGCGCAGCTCTCGCACGCACCTTCGGTCAGCACCACGACCGCGCCGACTCACCCCGTGGCGCCTCCTGCCGCGGCAAACCCCCGCGAGGACGCTGACCAGCACCCATGCCCCGCACAGGAGAGAGATTCATGGATCGCGATATCCAGCGCGAGCTGATACCGCGCGGTGACGCCCTCCGTCTGATCCGCTCGCTCGACAACCTGAAGACCGCATTCCTCGACGCCGCCGAACAGTGGCAGCTACTCGACGACACCGGTGACGTGCCGGCCGAACCGTCGTACACCGAGCTGCTCCAGCACGCCGTCGACGCCCAGGACCTTTCCCGCGACGTCGTCCGGATGGCGGCCGGCTTCACCCGCAGCCCTCACAGTACGAACCGTGCCGGCCGCACTGTCCTCGCCCACCTCGCGACCGCGGCCACGCTGTCGAGCCACGCAGCACCGCACTTCGCCGAGACCACGGAGACCGCCCTGTCGCTTTCCCGAGCCGCGGGCCCGATCACCAGGCGGTACCGAGGGAACTCGATGGTCATAGACCACGCCACGGCGCGCGCCTACCTGCGGCGCACCTCGGAATTGATCGGCGAAGCGGCCAAGGAACTCCACGCTCACCTCGACTTCCACCGCTTTCTGTCCTCGGTAACCCCACGGGCGATCCCGGCACCGCCGTCGCCCACACCGAGCGCACGTCACCGTTGACCCACGCCAAAAACACCTGCACCAACGTCGCCTCGAAGGACACCCCTGAACCACCCCTCCCACCTCACCGACGCCGCCGGGGCCGCCTACCTGAAGCAGCCACAAGGAGGTCCCGCCCACCACGCGCCTTCAACGCGCAACGCGTCCGCTTCCCGCCGGAGGAGCTGTGGACGCTGACGGCGACAACCTCGCAGAAGCCCGTCGCACCGGCCGGCTCGCTCCGCTTCCCGATCACCGCCACGTCACCGCCCCTTGGTGGCAGGAGCTGTGGTCCCGCCACTCACACATCACCACGCCCCTGCGCCGGCGCGGGCTGGAATGCGACATCGAGTTCGGCCTCAGCGCCTACATCGTGCGCGTCTCGCTCCCCGACGACAGCCACCTGATCATCGGCCCACCGCAGGAGCCCTCTTCCGACCGCCCGCCGGGGGACCCCGAAGGGTGGATCGTGACCCGCGAGCACCCTGACGACCAAGCGCTGTTCGAGGTGATCTACGACTCCAGTCCCGCTACCGGCTCCGGCACCCCTGGCCGGCCCGAAGCCGTGCATGGCGGCAGCATCCCGCCCCTCATCCAGGCGATCGACCAGCGGCTGGCCCAACTCGGCCTGCTCCAACACGCCCCCGACAGGAGCGCCACCACGCCCCCGAGGGTGCTTCGCGGGTACGCCCGCCGGGACGCGGAAGCCTTTCTCGCCGAGCATCCGCTCCCACAGGAGCCCCTGCCGCTCCCGGTCCTGACGCCGTTCCTCTCCGCCCTGGGGGCGGCCGAGACGCCCGCCGAGGTCAGCGCGATCACGCACCACCTGGCCGGGATCACCGCGCCGGTGCTCGACCACATCGCCCGGCACATCGTCGGTGTTGCTCTGTGGCGCGGCCAGAACCACCTGCACACGCCACGGGCCCAGCGCCTTCTGCGGGAGGCGGCCCAGAGCATCCGCACCGCCGTGGAGAAGGTGGCCGAGGCCGACCTGGAGAACCTGCGCGCCGAGTACGCCCCCGCTCCCGAACCACCGTCCGCAGCTCGGAGGTCCACGCCGCCTCTCCCGCCGGCTCCGCCCAGCTCACCGAAGCCCGGCACCTCCCCCAGCCGCTAACCGCTCCTGGAGCGTTGTCCTTGACCACCGGTTCCTTCATCGCCCGCCCCACCGCCACCGGGTACACCGGGGTGTACGTGAGCTTCGACGGCACGCCCGCTTCGAAGCTCCCGCTGCTGGTCACCGCCTTTCAGTACCGCTTCGGCCGGGATCTGGAGGCGATGACCCGGCACCTCGTGGACGACGTCGCCATCGGCTGGGAGGAGTTGGGCAGCGATCTCCTCGACGGAGCACCACCCGGGATCGTCGCCGCCCTTACCGGCGGAGTGCCCTGGCCCAGCCGTCCCCTGGACAACCTGATCACCCCGGACGGCTCGCCGCCGGCCCGCATCGCGGTCACCGAGTCGACCGTCGCCAACATGGACGTGGAGTGGGGATACGTCCTGCGCCCGTCCGGCGTCGAGGTGTTCCCCACGATGTACGCCACTTCCGGCCCCGTCGTCGACTGGGACGCCGACCCCCTCACCGACTTCGGCAGCCCCGCCTCCTGGCCCACCGTCACTCCGGCCCGCTCCCCAGCGCCGTCCACAGCCTCCCCCCCTTCCCGCAACGCCAGGCACGTCCCATACAGCCGCCCGTCGCTGACCGCCCCGCCCCACCCCGAACACAGGAGCCCTTCGCTGTCCGTCCCGCAGATCACCGTCGTCATCGCCACCCAGCTCCGCCCCGAGCGCCTGCCCTACCTGGAGGAGATGCATGCGAGCCTCACCCGGCAGACCGTGCCGTGGGAAGCCGTCCTCGTCCTCGACGGCGCCGACCCGCAGCTGCTCCCCAGCTCGCTTGCCGCCGACCCGCGCATCCGGCCCCTCGCGCTGCCGCGTCCGGTCGGTGCCGCCTGCGCCCGCAACCTCGGCCTGACACAGGTCCGTACGGAGTTCGTGAACTGGGCCGATGACGACGACATCTTCCCCGACTGGAGCCTGGGCCTGCGGCTGGAAACCTTCACCGACCGGCTCGGGTGGGTCGCGGGATACAGCGAGGACTGGCTCCCGGACGGCTCGACCCACCTGTGGAAGTGCCCCACCCCGCCCGGCTACCACGCGGCAGGCGACGTGATCACCTACTGGCCGCGTCCCGAGGACACCATCCCGATCGGGCCGACCACGATCCTCGCCCGCACCCGCCTGGTACGCGCGGCCGGCGGCATGGGCGGACTCGTCCAGGGGGAGGACTACATGGCGGCTGTGGGCACCTCGAATCTCGCACCCGGGGTCCTGCTGCCGGTCCCCGTCTACCAGTACCGGAAGTGGGGCGGGCAGATGACGGCCCAGCACGGGTACGACCAGTTGGAAGCGGCGGCCCGCAATCACGCCTGGCAGTACGGCCACAGCCTGCGCTCCGTCCTGCACAGCCGCGCGGATGTAGGTTCCGCAATTCCGTGGCCACATCCGCGTGACCGTGGGCACCGTTTGGACATTTCCGCATGACCATGGACAACGGCGATGCTCGGTAGCGGTCAGTTGTCGACTGCTACTGATTCTCCGGTGTGGGCGGCGCGTTCATTCAAGTTCAACAGCAGAGGCCGGCCTTACGCCTCCGCCCGAAAACTGCGACCGTTGGCCGGACCTGGCTATTACTGGTAGATCCCTTTCAGTTGGGGTGTAGCCGTGAGGAAGCCGCTCAGACATGGCCTGTGAACTCAGCGGTGCTGGTTGACAGGGCGGAGCTCCGCTGAATTCCCTCCGTGCGGCGAACAGTAGGTAAGTCAACGTCCTGTCGAAGGCATCCCAGTCCAGTGACGGTCGACCAGGTCCCGGCCTGGCATCCAACTCGGCCAGGACATAGGCCACTGCGGTCGCCGACCCGTCGCTCAAGGATTCACCTCGCAAGAGCCGACGCACGGTCGCGGTGCTCACGGCAACCCCACGCTTCTGCGCCCTGCCAGCGATCTCGGCCAGGGACGGTGTGTCGGCTCGACGGCGTAGGTCGCCCAGCCACTCCAGCCAGGTCCGCAGCGGCCCGTCCGGCACCGCATCAGGGATCGCTATTGCTCTGGACGCTGAACCCGGCACTGTGCCCTCCCTCACCGTGGCACCGAAGACTCGGTTCACCACGATTCACCACAGTTCTTTGTGCATCACAGCGTATCGCCTTGAAACATCACCGCGGAGGGTCCTGGAAGCTCAACTCACCTGCAAGCGAGGAGAGGTGAGCGACATGAGGCTAGGCAAGGAGTGGTGGCGAACTGTGCGATACGCCATCGCAGAGGGGTCCCGGACGGCGCGTCTCATCAGTGTCCTGGTAACGCTTGGCATCATCGTGGGGGCACTGATCATCATCAGTAACGGGTTCTCGGTGACGGTTGGCTGAGACGCCGGCAACGGCTGAGCTCCTCCCGTAGGTGTGGAGGGGCTGGCCGAGACACCAGCGCCGGGGAACTGACGCCTCGATTCTGCTGAGCGGAACATAGCTGCCGATCGCCGGTTACCCAAACCGGCGATCCTGCAGACCATTGTTCCTCCCACCGCTACACGCCCACGTTCGGTGCGGGAAGCCCCGTAAACCTCTGCCCCATCACCGAAGGACAGCTCATCCACAACGCACCATCACCCGCCACCGGCCGCCCCATTACCCGAGGTGGGCCGAAAGGCGAGTACCAGCCCCGCTACTCGCAGCGACCACTAAGAATGCCCGAGCAGAGCGTTCTGCTCATGATCGGCACCCGCAAGCAGTGTCCATCACTCGCGGAATCCCGCATTTCTGCTGGAACCCGTGCTCACCAAACTGAGGCCCCTACAGCGGATCTGGTCCACGGCTGACACGCGGGGCGCCCCGTCGCTCCGACGGGGCACGGGCGTCGTCGGCATCGCCACGGGCGAGCAGCGCCCGGTCGCGCCGCCTTGTGGGGGGCGGACTTCCTGCGGTCGACAGGCGGCGTCGGCCGCCTGTCGGCAGGCTCCGACGAGGCCGCTGTCGTCCCTCGTCCACCTACGGCCCACCGGCAGCGAGACCTCCCTCCGCCACGCCGGCCTGAGCGTGCCCCACCGCCACCGGCTCTCGCTGCTCCCACTCCACTGCCCCCTTCGCGCTGCCTGTCCTCCGCATGACAGCCGCTGATCAGCTCCACCACCGACCCGTGAGGAGAATCCCGCCCCTTTGCAACCCGGCACCCACTTCGCCTTCGGCACCCACAAGGACTACGGCTTCGTCGCCTCCTTCACCACCTCCATGCCCGCGCACCTCGCCCACTGGTTCCTGGAGCGAGAGCAGTTCGAGCCCGTCCCCGGGGAACCCCGGCTGTACCGGCTCGTCGAACCCGAGCACGACGGCCCCCGCCGCACCCGCCAGGCCGTCCACGACCTGCGGCGCCAGGGCTACACGGTGCACGCCGACATCGCTCTCGACCCCGCCGCATCGGCCGGCCCGCCGCGCCCGGTCCGCTCGAACGGACTGCAGGAGCGGCGCAGCCGGCTCGCGCAGGCCGCCGCCGGCCGAACCACGCAGCGCTCCGCTCCACCCACCACCTCCCCGCCGGCCACCCGGCAGATCCCGCCGAGGCCCACCTACGCGCCCACCGTCCACCTGACAGTCGCAGGAGGCGGAAGAGTCCGATGACCCCCGAAGGCAACCCGCCCCCGGCCGACTCCCCGCCGGCAGTGCTCGACCTCACCGATCGGGCCCGCAACTTCCGTCTGCGGATGGCGATCCTCGACCGCGAAGCCCAGACCGCGCTGAACATGACCCGCGACCGCTACGGACGTACCGTCCACCCAGACGCTGCGGCAGAGGTACGTGCCCACCGAGACAGGGCGGCCGTCGAGGTGTACACCACGTATCTCGCGCCGTGCGCCGATGCCCTGCTCGATACCGCCCGTCGTGCGCTCGACCAGTTGCCGCCCGCCCGGCATCTGGACGGGTGGCGGACCGTGCTGGACGGTCTGGCCTCCTCCACCGCGGCGATCCGCCGGGTGCTCGACCGGCCGACCGCGCCCGGCCCTGCGGGCGAACGCGCCCAGCACAAGGCCCTGTGGCCGCACCTCACCGCCTGGGCGGACCACGGCTTCATCGCCAGCCACCTCGCCGACCTCGACCAGCGCCAGCAGCACAAGGCCCCGCTGACCGTCGAAGAGCAGCAGATGTGGACCGAGCTGGCCAGGGCCGCGCAGAGGCGGGGCGAGCTGGAGCTCACCGAGTCCTGGTACGCCGCGGACGGGCAGCCGATCACCCTCGCCTACCTGGTCGAGGGCGACGACTCGACGGTGGTCGCGCTGAGAGGCGACCCGGACGCACCGGGCTGGCAGGTGATCGGCCACTACACCCACGAATACGAAGCCGGCCAAGTGCTGCCCGCCCCGGTCCCGCCCGGTGTCCTGCGGGCCGACGTCTCGGAGTTCAACCGGGCCGAGCCCGCGCCCGAGGTGTCGCTGCAGGAACTCATCCAGAGCGTCAGCGAGTCCCAGCACGCCGGTGACGCCTCCAACGCGCTGCTCAGCGCCACCCAGCGCGGCCACGACGCGGGCCCGATGGTCCGCCTCCAGGAACTCCTGGAAACCGGCGCCCAGTTCGCCGGTGCGCTGGGGACGGTCCAGGGTCGGCAGGTCGCCGCCCGGCTCTCCGCACTCGGTCGGCAGATCGAGTTCCTCACCCGCGAAGTCGAGGAGGCGGCCGAGGACCTCGGCGCGACCGTCGCCGTCCTGCCGCCGCACCGCACACCCGCGCCGCGCTTGCGCCCCGGCCCTGCCGTGCGCACCACACCGCCCACGCCGCCGCCTCGCACCAGCACGGCCGCCCGCCACCGCTGAGGCGGCGCCTCCTTCGAGAGAAAGCCCTTCTTGTCCCTGACCGCACCCCCGGCCCCAGCCCCGCGCATCACCTACCGCGCGGTGCTGGGCAGCCCGTACGCCGCCCGCCTGCTCGGCGGCACCCTCGCCGGCCGCCTCCCCAACGGCATGGCTCCCGTCGCCATCGTCCTGTGGGCCACCACCAGCGGCGGCAGTATCGCCTTCGGCGGGCTGCTCAGCGCCTTGTACGGGCTGTCGTCCGCACTGGCCCAGCCGGTCAAGGGACGCCTCATGGACCGCCACGGCCAGACCGCGGTGCATCTTCCGGCCGCCCTGCTCAACTCGGTCTTCCTGGTGGCGCTTCCCCTGGCCGGACCGTACGGCGGACCAGGTCTGGCCACAGGCATCGTCGTCGCCGGCGGCCTAACCACGCCATCATTGGAGGCAGGGCTCCGGGCACTGTGGCCGAGCGTGCTGCCCGACCACCGGCTGCGGCACGCCGCCCTCGCTCTCGACACCGGCACGCAGGGCCTGCTGTACATCGCCGGCCCCCTGCTCGTCGCCGCGCTCGCCTCCGCCTACAACCCCACCGTCGCACTCGCCGTCACCGCCGCCCTCGGCCTGGCCGGCACCGTCGTCGTCGCCTTCGCGCCGCCGTCCCGGCGCTGGCGCCCGACACCGTCCGCACAGGCACCAGCCGGGATGGTGCACCGGTTGGCCAGCCCCGGTCTGCTGCTGCTGTTCGTGTCCCTCGCCGGGATCGGGTTCGCGATCGGATCCATGAACGTGTGGGCGATCGCCATGGCCAGGCACCACGAGCAGGCGCTGCTCTCCGGGATCCTGCCCGCCGCGTTCTCGACCGGCAGCTTCCTCGGTGGCCTCTTCTACGGGCGACGCCGCTGGAGAGGTACCACCACGGATCGGTTGATCGGCGGCGGAACCTTTTTCCTGGTCGGTTGGCTCCCGCTCGTTGCTCTCCCGGGCCCGTACGCGGCCACCGCCGCTGTCGCCTTGCCCGGTGTGTTCCTGACCGTCGTGGTCACGTGCGCCTACGTGACCACCGACGCCCTGACCCCCGCGGGCCGTACCAGCGAGGCGTACGCGTGGCTGATCCTGTCGATCGGCGCTGGGCAGTCCGTGGGCACCGCGCTGGCCGGACGCCTTTCCGAGCAGCCCCTGGCCACCGCAGCGCTCCCTTCCGCCGGCGCGGCCTTCGCGCTCGTCGTCCTGCTCGCCGCGCGCCGTCGCCTCGGTGCCTCCGGATGCCTGAGCCGCCGCGGGCGGCACCGCCGCCCGCCCGGGGGCCAGCACAAGACGCCCTGATCCAGGGCACCCATTTTCCAACTGTTTTGAGGAGATCTGTCGATGGCCGTCCGTACGAAGTGGACTGTTGAGCACTCGTGCTCCCACCAGGTGATTCATGACCTGTCCGACCGCCCCGCCGACCGGCGGGCCGGATTTGCCCGCTGGCTCGCCGGCCGGGACTGCACCGACTGCTGGAAGGCAGCCCGCGACACCGATACGAAGTCCAAGGAGGAGTGGCTCGCGGCCAAGCGGGCCGCAGAGCAGGAGGCTGCCGCCGCATGGGCGAAGCAGTTCGACATGCCGCAGCTGGAGGGACCGCAGAAGGCCCTGGGCTGGGGTGAGCGATCCCGTCACCAACTGATGGTGTCCGCGCACACCGCACTGGTCGTCGAGGGGTCCTGGGACGAGGCGGACTGGGCGGAGCTGGAAGACAAGGCCCGCTCGATCACCCGCGCCGGGTGGTGGATCGACCGCGATGCGGAGGGCTCTGACCTGCTGGAACTCCTCGACGCCGCCGGTGAGGACGACCGCGGGACGGAGAACCCGTTCCGCTGACGGCGGCGGAACATAGCCGACGATCGCCGGTTAGCCAAACCGGCGATCCTCCGGACCATTGTTCCTCCCACCGCATCCGCCCCACGTGGAAGGAACCGCATGTCCCAGCTCCCGCCCGACCCCGTGGTCGCGCTCACTCCCGACCCGCTCACCCCGAACCGGGACATCACCCACCAGCACTTCCAGGCCGGTGACACCGTCGTCGTCCTCAAGGGGGTGGCCGGCGGCGAACTGTGGGGCGACGCGATGCGGGTGGTCGCGCCGTCCTGGCACCTGCCGACCGACGAGGACGGCTGGCGCCTGCGCGACGCGACCGGCGGGCAGCAGTCCTACATCACCGCCCACCCCAGGTACCTCGTGCACCTCTCGCGCCGCTGCCCGGACTGCCTGATCCACCTGCGGGCCATGGAGGACGCCCTCCTGCCGAAGTACCCCGGCGACGACGCCCTGATCGACTGCGGCTGGTACACCACCACCGCCGTGGGCCAGCTGGTGCACGTGGCCGACGCCCGGGCCGGCCAGTGATCCCCCGCCTGCATAAGCGGACTCACACCCCGTGCGGCCCGCTCGCCAAGGCGCTCGGGCGCCCGGTCCCGCCGAACGAGGCCCTGACCGAGCACACGGTCGTCGCTCACTGGCCGCGCCTCGACGACTCCATGTTCGGTGACGAGCAGAAGATCTGGACCTCCATCCAGTGGGCCGCGCACCTCGAAGACCCCTACCTGGAGCACTTGTTCGCTGTCAGTCTGGACGACGACCGGCGGGCGATCCTCCACCTCGACGTCCGGCTCCAGCCTGATGACCGGGATCTGACCGGCCCCGAGTGGGCCGAGGTCGCCCACCGGCTCGCCCGCGCCGCGGGCATCGAGATTCCCGGCAAGGGACACGGCTGCCGGTGGATCGCCGTCCAGGCCCAGCCCCGGCGCCTGGACCTGATCGCCAACCTGATCCACCTCGACGGTGCGTGGCACGCGCCGCCCGCCGATGTCCTGCGGCGCCTCGCGGCAGAGGCCCGCCGCCTCGAACAGGACCTGCATCTGATCCCGGTACGCACAGCACCGTCCGCGCGGACCGTCTCCCAGCTCGCGCCGACGGCGTCGGCTCAGCTCGCGAGCGTGCTCGCGCAGCTCGCCGACGAGCAGGCCGGCCCCGTGGCGACGGTCCGCGGACTCGTCGAGTACGTCGCGCACCGGATCGCCTCCCAGCCCGGCGCCGCCGGCGGCGACACCGCCCACCGCCTGGAGCTGATCGCGCGTCGCCTGCACACCATCCAGCAGGACCTGGACGCTACCGCCGACCACCTGGTCCAGCCCCGGGACGCCACCGCCCCCTCCGCCGTCCAGCGCCCCGCCCACCGAGCCCTGTAAGAGAAAGGACCCTATTGCCCCTGGTCGACCGATTCCTGTCCATCCGCCGCGACCCGCACTCCGGCAAGGTCCTCGCCCGCGGCGGAGACCCCGAGGCCCACGGCATCTTGCAACGTGCGGGCTTCGTCGCCGTCGTCCGTCTCCACGAGACCTACCACCGCGCCCCCACCGGCCTGGCCGAGCCAGACGAGAGCCGCCTCGCCACCGCAGCCGTCGCCCGACTACGAGCCGCCGGATACCACGTCGACTGCCATGAGGACTTCGATACCGACTCCCGCCCCGCCAGTTACCCGCCACTGGGCTCCTCCGTGGCCTACCTCGCCGAGCGGATCCGGCAAGCCGTCACCACGGAAGAGGCGGCCGACGCCCTGCACGAAGTCCTCACCAGAGCAGCCGACTTCCACGACGGGCTCGGCGAAGCGTCCGACCCCTACACCGCCCGGCGGCTGCGCTACCTCGCCGACGAGCACCTCCGCGTCATCCACAGCGGCCTCGCCGCGACCCGCAACGCGCTCGCCGACCGGCACGCCCTGCATCCCGGCCGCAGCACCTGCACCCAAGAGGTCCCCGCCGCCGAACGCGAACGTTCCGCGGTGTGCGCCTGCCCGCCCCCGCCGCGCACGCTTCCGGCCCCGCCGCCCCCGGTCGCCGCCGGCCTGCGCCGCTGACCCTCACCTCGCCCAAGGACACCATGCACCACCACGACACCTCCGAGCGCCTCGCCTCGTACGCCGATGTCCTCGCCGGCGAACTGCCCGACACGTGGACCAGCTCCTACCTCCCGCCGGGCGCCAAGGACGATCTCGCCGATCTCGCCGATCGCATCTGGGACCTGGACTTGGTCGCTGCCTCCCTCGCCGAGCACCCGCTGCGGCAGGCAGCCGTCCTGAGCCGCCCGGACGGCGCCCAGCTCGTCGTGCTCGAGCGGCACGACGAGCGCGACAGCTTCCTCGTCGCCGCCGTCGCCCCCCGCGCCCTGCCCGACGAGGCGTACCGCGCCGTCTTCGAGCCCAACGGCATCGCTCTGGCCGACGACCCGTTCCTGAGCGCCGAGCAGGTCGCTGGCGACCTGCTCGTCCGTTACGACAGCGCCCTCGCCCAGGTCCGGGACAACGCCCTGGGTGGTCTGCAGCCCTCCCAGCCGGACCGTCTCGTCCTGACCTGGCAGCCCGACGGCAGCATCGCCACCGCCCCCGTCGGCGAGGGAGCTGGCGCCGTCCTGGAAGCGAACGGATTCGTCCAGGACCCGCAGAGCGGCATCTACCGTCTCACCGCGGATGACACCCGGGCCCAGGCCCGCGCCCTGCGTGCGATCGGACCGCAGCTCGACGCGCTCGGCATCGGCACGGCGCTCCAGCACCCGGCCGGCCGGACCGCGCCCACTTCGGCCCCGGCGCCCGCAGCCCCCGCCCCGGTCGGCGCCCGGACGCCGACCGCCCGCCACCGTTGACCCCGAAGAGAGGCTCATGGCCAATCTGGCCGACGAATACGGCACGGACGTGGAGTTCTACGTCAAGCCGTTGACCACCACCATCCACGCTGACACCCCCACCGGCGCCCCCACCGCGCTTCACGACCTGCTGGAACGACTCGGGCTGAAGCGCCACGAGTACCCCGTCGGTGCGCCCCTCTACATCTGGCACACCGTGCCCGACGACCTCGCCGCAGACGAGCAAAGGCGCCTGGCGAGCCGCGCCCTCCCCGCCCTGCACCTGGCCGGATACAAGGTCAACTGCAGTCCCGACGTCTTCGACGAAGCCGCCTTCCAGCAAGCCGCGTACGAGGCCCGCGCCCGCACGGCCCACCCCTCGCCGCGCAACCCGGCACCGGCCCCATCCTCCTCGCGCCCCGCACCAGCCCGGCGCACCCCGTAAGACGCTTCGTGCGGCCCCGGCACCCAGCTGGGGCCGCCCGCCCAGCCCCGCCCGACTCCCGGAGAAACCCGTAGCACCCCGTACGCCCCCACCGATCACCTCCCTGCTCAAGCCCCGACTCGCGACCGCCCTGTTCCGCCGCTACCTGCGCGCTTGTATCCCGACCGGCCCCGACCAGGTCTCCCCGCTGGCTGGCGCCCGCCCGGAGGCCGTCCTCGCCGAGACCCAACGCGTCGGCCACCGACACCACCACTGACCGTCCACCGACCCGGAGGAGCATGTCCCACTCCGTCCCCTACCCAGTGAGGCTGGCCGACGAGATCGCCCGACATCTCGGCCTGCTGACCGACCACCTCGCCCAGCTCCCGCCCCACGAAGCAGTGCAGGTCATCGCTCACGTCCTCGACCCGGACGACGGACTGCTCAACGGCGTCACCGGCCTCATGTCCGTCAGCAGCACGTTCGCGAAGACGCAGGCCGAGCGGGGCGCGCTGCCGGCCGAGGTGTGGCTCGCCCTCGGCCGGGCCACCAACGACCTCGATGCCATCGGTGCAGACCTGGACGAACACCGCGCCACCCTTCGGCGCGTCGGCGCCCAGCCCACCGCAACAGCGGCGAAGCCCCCGCCCGCCCCTCTCGTCATCCGGCGGCACCGATGAAGCAGACGTGGCAGGGCTGGGGGCCGGGCGAGCAGGCCGAACAGCACTACCTCGTCGAGCCCCGCGCGCTGGCAGGCGGCGGCGACGTCCGCCACGTCTCCGAGTTCCTGCGCGCCTCAGAATGGCGGGACCACTCCAAGACCGGCGGTCCCCTGGCCATGCAGAGTCCGGACCGCACCGTCCGTATCTCCTACGACCCCTACGTCCAGCCCGGCGGATGGACCATCCACGGCGCCGCGACCGGCCGCAACGACGAGTGGTCGGCACACCTGGGCCGGCAGACCCCGGGGGAGATCATCGCCGGCCTCACCGACGCCCTCACCCTTCCACGCTCCGCGCACGCCCCCAACGTCTGGGCCCCACTGCAGGAGCAGAACTGGCACACGCGCTTCGAGGGTGGGCACTACACCGCGACCAGCCCCGACGGCACCGCGTGGATGCAGTACCACCAGAGCCCCGACGGCGAGGCGATGTGGTGGACCGGCGCGAAGGACCGCCAGGGCAACGGCTGGACCGCGAACTTCTCCCCGACCACGCCGATGCACTTGGTGCAAGCCTTCTCGGCCGAACTCGCCAACCCCGAGCCCGTGATGCGCCCGCGCGGACACGTACCGCCGAGCGCACAGATCCGTACCTGGTCGGTCTCGGTCAAGCCCTCCCAGCTCAGCGCGTGGCAGCAGGCCCGGATCACGGCCGCCCGCGCCGCCACCTGGGCCCGCAACAGCGCCAAGAGCGCCCGGCCGCGCACCACCGCCCGCCCCTACACCCCCGCGGGCGGCGCCCGGACCCGCCGCTGACCACTTGCCCACCACCGTCCCGAGGAACCCCATGCTCCCGCTCACCGCGGACACCATCCGCACCGCGACCGAAACCCTCTCCCGCCTCACCGACTACCTGCGCGAGAACCCCGACCCGGAAGAGGTGTTCGCCCTCGTCGAGCCCCTCCTGGATGAGTACACCGGTCTGCCGGTCCAGTTCGCCGACACCCTGCGCGCGCTCGCCCGCGCCCTCCAGGACCACCCGGACGTCCCCCGCACCCTGGCCGGCGACCTGTTGATCGCCGAGCTGCGCGCCGCCGCATGGGAGCAGGCCGACCAGCACTCCCTCCACGGCGTGCTCGACGGCCTCCGAGATCTGTACGGCAGTGGTGCCGAGGGCGAGCCGGAGTGCGGCCGGTGCCGCTGAGCGAGCGGCAGCTCGCCGCCTTCGCCGACAAGCACGGCGGGCAGATCCCGTTCGACACCAGTCCCCGCCACCTCGCCGGTCCTGGGGACGCCCGTCACGTCACCCATGGTCTGGCCGCCGCCGGATGGACCCGCATATCCGACCCGCTGAGTGCCGAGATCGTCCTGCGCAGTCCCGATCACCGCCACCGCCTCCAGTTCGACCCGCAGTCCGCCACCTCCGCGTGGTGGCGGCTGCGGGCCGAGCCCACCGACACCGAGCCTGGCTGGTATGCCGAGTTCGGCGCGTTCGTCCCCGCCGAGGTGCTCGCCAGCCTGACCGACGCCCTCGTCGCTCCTCCGCCCGCCGAGCCGACCAGCACGCTGCCCGTACTGGAAGCCGCGGGATGGCTCATCGACGGCCGCGGTGCCGCCGACTCCAACCCGCCGGGATGCAGGGTGGAGCGCCGCCCAGCGCAGGGCCGCGGCACAGTGTCCTGGCGCGAGGCGGGCCGGGTGGCCTGGCACATCGAAGTCCGCGACAGCCTCGACGCCTTCGTCCGTGGCCCTCGCCTGTGGCACGCCTTCCTCGACGACGCTACTCCCGAGCATCTCGTGACCGCCTTCGCCACCGCGCTCGCCGACACCACACCGCTGCAGCGCGGCATGTTCGACCGCACCGCCCACCACGGCGTCGTCCAGGAACCCAGCCCGCTCACCCCGCAGCAGACGGTCGACGCGTACCTCACCCGCGTCAAGGCCCTCCGCAGCCAGGCCCAGGCCGCCCACCGGCAGACCAAGTCCCCCATACCACCGGCGCGGTCCGCTACCACTCAACCCGCACCTCGCCGCTGAACCGACAGGAGCCTTCCCCGATTTCCTCCGCCCACCGCGCCCACCACGCTCTGCTTCGTCACCTCAACCGCTACCTGAAGGACAGCAAGAAGATCCTGGACGCCTGGGACGCCTACTCCGACGAGCACACCGACCTCGACGGCTGGCCCCACGACGACCACGCCTACGGCATGCGCGCCAGCCAGCGTGACGCCCACACCGCCGAAGCGTTCGAGCCGCTCCGGGACGGCGCCCGCCACCTGCTCGCCACGGCCGAGACGCAGCTGGGCCGCCTACCGGAACGCAGCGTTCAGGGCCGCTGGGTCTACCAGTTGGGCGTCCTGCACCACGCGCTCGACCGGCTCGACGAACTGCACGAGCAGTGGCTGCAGACCCGCGACGCCCTCCCTCCCGCCGCCAAGCCCGGCACCCCCGCATACGACGACGCCCTCGCTGAGCATCACGCCGAATCGTGGAGCTACCTCGACGACTGGGCCACCCACGGCAAGGCACTCAGCGAGATCAACTCCGCAGCCCGCCGAGCCCCTTCACCTCTGGCCCCCACACCACACCCGACCGCCGCACCCAGCCGGCACACCTCGGCACGGAGATGAGCATGCCCCCAGCCCCTGAGACCGTCGAGATCGACTTCATCACCCCGCGCCACCTCGCCGGCGGCGGCGACCCCGCCTGGATCACCGTCCCTCTCCACCGCGCCTGCGGCTGGAGTTACGGCGACGACCCCCTGATGCCGCGCGTCCTGCTCTCGAGCCCCGACCAGAAGGCCCTCCTGAGACTGGAGCCCGACCCCGACGGCCAGTGGTGGACCCTGCACCACGCCGCCGAGCCGGACCGGCCCGCCTGGTACGCCAGCTTCGGCGCCCGTACCCCGGTCGAACTCATCGCCGCCGTCACCGACACCCTCACCGGTCCGGCCCCGGCCGCGAGCGCACCAGCCGACCCGTACGAGCCCCTCCGGAAGATGGCCTGGGCACCCTCCGTCGGCGCACCGGGGTCCGTCTCACCCGACGGCACCGCGTACGTCCAGCGACTCGGCAGCACGGAGGAACCCGGTGCCTGGTTCGTCACGGCCACGCTGGGCCGTGACCGCCCGGTGTGGCAGGCCCGCTTCGGCGAGCACACCCCCGCCCACCTGGTCACCGCGTTCACCACCGCACTCGCCGACCCCCGTCCTGTGCCGCGCACCCACGGCTCGCTCGGCCTCCCGACCCGGGATCCGAGCATCGTCACGCGTCAGACCACAGACGTGCACGCCGTCCACGTCGCCTACGCCCTCGAAGACCGCGTCGAGTCTCTTGCCGGACGCCGTACGGCCCCGCCGGCAAGCCCCAGCTGCCCGCCCTGGTCGCCGCCCAAAAGCGGTCGCAGCCGCTGAGCCCTCCGCCCCCGCCCGGAAGCACACAGCCCATTGCCCCCTTCCTCCAACAGCTCCATCGACGGTTACGACTTCGTCCTGCGCCTCCTCCTCGTGGTGCTCGCCGTGGCCGTCCCCCTGTCCCACCTCGCCTGGTTGTCCGGCAACATCACCGCCCACCTCACTGGAACCGACCCGGCTCCCTATCAGCCGGCTGCCGCCCTCCTGCACCCAGAGCAGCTCTGGCCCGACGTGGGAGAAACGTCCCTGCTCATCGGAGCCCGCGTCGTTCCCGTCGTCCTCCTCCTGGTTCTCGGGGCTGCGGCAGGCGTCCTGTGGGCCCGGCACAAGAACCGCAGCGCCGGCCGGAAGAAGATCACCGGCATGGCCAAGGCCCAGGACATCGAACCGCTGATGGCCAAGGCCATCACCGACAAAGCCCGCTCCCTGCGCCCCAGCCTGAAGACTGCCAAGCACATCGACGCGAAGGACACCGGCATCCTGCTCGGCAACCTGCAGGGCAGCCGGCACGAGGTGCGCATGGGCTACGAAGACGTGGCCGTCGCCATCATGGCGCCCCGCTCGGGCAAGACCACCAGCTTGGCGATCCCCTCCGTCCTCAACGCGCCCGGCCCTGTCCTGCTCACCTCCAACAAGGCCGCCGGCGACGCCTACACCGCGTGCTACGACGCCCGGTCCCAGGTGGGGCGGGTGTGGTCGATGGACCCGCAGCAAATCGCCCACGCCGAGCGGACGATGTGGTGGAACCCCCTCGCCGACGCCAAGACGCTGGATGGCGCCGGGCGGTTGGCCGGTCACTTCCTCGCTGCCTCCGTGGACGGCAGCCAGCAGGGCGACTTCTGGTCCAAGGCAGGATCCAACATCCTCAGCCAGTTGTTCCTCGCCGCGGCGCTCGACGAACGGCCGATCACCGACGTCATGCAGTGGCTGGCCTTCCCAGCCGACCGCGCCCCGCTCGACATCCTGCGCGACCACGGCTTCGCCGCCGTCGCCGCCCAGCTCAAAGGCACCGTCGAAGGCCCGCCGGAGACCCGCGACGGCATCTACGAGACCGCCCGCCAGTACGCCGCAGCCCTCCTCAACTCGCAGATAGCCGCCTGGGTCACCCCCCAGAAGGACGCCGCAGAGTTCCGCCCGGCCGACTTCGTCACCTCCACCGACACACTGTTCCTGCTGTCGAAGGACGGCGGTGGTGGAGCCTCCGCACTGATCGCCGCGTGCGCGGACTCGGTAATGGGCGCCGCGACCGCCCAGGCCGAGCGCGCCGGCGGACGTCTCGACCCGCCGATGCTGGCGATCCTCGACGAGGCCGCCAACGTGTGCAAAATCAGCGACCTCCCCGACCTCTACTCCCACCTCGGGTCACGCGGGATCATCCCGATCACGATCCTCCAGTCCTACCGGCAGGGCCAGAAAGTGTGGGGGGACGCGGGCATGGACGCCATGTGGTCCGCCTCCACCGTCAAGGTCATCGGATCCGGCATCGACGACCCGGACTTCGCCGACAAGCTGTCCCGCCTGATCGGCGACCACGACGTCGAGACCACCTCCACCTCGCATTCGGAGTCCGGCACGTCGACCTCCGTGTCGATGCGGCAGGAGCGGATCCTCCCCGCCGACGCGATCCGAGCCCTGCCCAAGGGCACTGCTCTGTGCTTCGCCACCGGCATGCGCGCCGCGATGCTCGACCTGCGCCCGTGGTACCTGGAGCCCGGCGCCGCCGAACTCTCCGCCGCGTCCAAGAGGGCCTCCGACGGCATCACCAAGCGGGCCGTCGCCAAGCACGCACCGCGGCAGACCGACTTCGGGACCGCAGCATGAGAGCGATACGACTCCCGGACGGTGCCCGGCTCAGCACCCACGTCGACGGTCCTGCCCAAGCACCCGTGACGGCAGTCCTCGTGCACGGCCTCTCAGTCACCGCTGCCCTGTGGCGCTCTCACGTACCGCTCCTGCTCCATGAAGGCATGCGCGTCGTGCGCTACGACCACCGCGCGCACGGCTACTCCACCCGCGGCACCGCCACCCTGAGCCTCAACCAGCTGGCCGACGACCTCGCCCAGGTTCTCGATACGACAGCGCCGCAAGGACCGCTCGTGCTCGCCGGCCATTCCATGGGAGCGATGACGCTGATGCGCCTGGTCGCGCGCCACCCTCGTTTCGCGCCCCGCATTCGCGGGCTCGTGCTCATCTCGCCCCCTTACGGCGGCATCAGCACACGCACCGGCACCGGCCTTGCCCACTCGTTCCTCGCCCTGGCCCGCAGCCTTCTCGTGTCCGCGTGCACGCACGCGCCGTCCCTGCTCGACGCCGTCCGGCGGCGTCTTCCCACCACCAGCCAGTGGGCCTTGCGTCCCCACGCCCACCCGGAGTCCGGTGCAGGGCCGCTACCGTGCCGACAGGGCCTTCACACCATGGCGACCGGCGACATCGCCGCCCTGTGGCACGACCTCGCCGACCAGCAGCCCGACCCCGGTGCGCTGCGGCAGCTCGGCAGCCGGGTCCACCTCCTCGCCGGAAGCCTCGACGCCCACATCCCGCCCGAGCAGACCAGCCGCCTTGCCGCCTGCCTGCCCAGCGCCCAGCTGGACATCGTCCCGGACGCCACCCACGCGTTGCCCCTGCGCCACGCACAGCTGGTCAGCGAGCGCATCTCCCGCTGCGACGCACCCTCCCACATTCCCTAAACCCAGGACAGCCCATTTCAGATCAGCCTCGATTCCGCGCCCTCTCTCTCGGCGCCGGAGTCCAATCCAGCACCCTCCTTGCCCTGTCAGCCGAAGGTGTTCTCCCCAAGGTCGACTACGCAATCTTCGCCGACACCGGATGGGAACCCAGAGCAGTCTATGCACACCTTGACCGACTGAAAGAAGAGATCGCCGAACCCGCCGGAATCACCGTACTCAGAGTTTCGGCTGGAAATATCTGCAACGACGCCCTGAACCCGGATATCCGATTCGCATCCATGCCGCTCCACATCCTCAATCAGGACGGGCGACCTGGAATGACCCGGTGCCAATGTACCGGGGAATATAGGGTTAAACCGATAAAGCAGAAGGTTCGCGAACTGCTCGGATACCCCTACCCGACCCGCATCCCGAAGGACACCTTCATTGAGCAGTGGATAGGAATCTCGACCGATGAGTTCCATCGGGCGAAGGATGCGGACGTGAAGTACATGCGCAACCGGCACCCTCTTCTCGACATATCCTGGAGCAGGGCCGACTGCGTGCGATACCTGACCTCGCTCGGCCTCGCTAACACGCCGAAGTCGAGTTGCCTGGGGTGCCCATTTCACGGAAATGCGCAGTGGCGGAATATCCGCGATCGCTCTCCCGCGGAGTGGGCGGACGTCGTCGCCTTCGACGCGGCGATCCGGAAGGGGAACGCCCGCGCCAACGCCAGCGGCAACAGGCTGCTGGGTGAGGCGTTCCTGCACCGCTCGCGGGTCCCGCTTGATCAGGCCCCGATCGACCACGTCACCGCCGCCGAGTGGGCCGCTCGACAGACAGACCTCGCCGACACGGACGAGCTGGAGCAGGGCATCGCGGACGGCTGCTCACCCTGGGCGTGCCGGGGTGAAGTGGAGGCGGTGCAGGACGACTTCGGACTCACTGCGTGAAGGGACTGGTTCTGGATCTGTTCGCGGGTCCGGGTGGCTGGAGCCGGGCGCTGGCTGTGCTCGGTGTGCGGGACGTCGGCCTGGAATGGGACGAGTGGGCCTGCAAGACCCGTGCCGCCGCCGGGCAGTTGACGATCCGTACCGATGTGGCGATGTATCCGGCATGGCCGTGGGCCGGCCGGACGCGCGGGCTGATCGCATCTCCTCCGTGCCAGGCATGGAGCATGGCCGGCAAACGCCTCGGCCTTGTGGACCAGCCGCTCGTACATGAGGCGGTCGAGAATCTCGCCGCCGGCCGCGACACCCGCGAGAGGCTGCTCACTGCCTGCCGGGACGAGCGTTCTCTGCTGGCCGCCGAGCCCATGCGCTACCTCCACGCCCTGAACACGGTCGGCGAGCCGGAGTGGGTCGCCATGGAGGAGGTGCCGGACGTCCTTCCTCTGTGGAAGCAGTACGCCGCCGTGCTGCGTGGCTGGGGGTTCTCCGTGTGGTGCGGGATCCTGAATGCGGCCGACTACGGCGTACCGCAGACGAGAAGGCGAGCGATCCTCCTGGCCTCCCGGGTCCGCACGGCCCAGCCGCCTGTCCCGACGCACGCCCAAGCAGCCGAGCCCGAGAGCTTGTTCGGTCCGGGCCGTGCCCGCTGGGTCAGCATGGCCGAGGCCCTGGGCTGGGGTGCCACCGACCGGCCCGTTCCCACCGTCTGCGCCGGCGGCGGACCCGGTGGAGGGCCCGAGCCGTTTCCGTCCGGTTCCCGCAAGACCCTCGTCAACGCCCGCGAGCGCGGAACCTGGACACCCCGCCCTGGCGGTGTCGTGCTGCAGTCCCGCCGTGAGGGCGCGGGGTGGGCGGCCCGGCACGGCACCCGCGAGAACAGGGGTGCCGACCGCCCGGCGCCCACCTTCACGTCCGAGGCGCACCGCTGGGCTTGGTCCCTGCGGAGCAACAACCAGGCCAACGCCACGGTCCGGCCGCTGTCCGAGCCGGCGGGGACGCTGTTCTTCGGGCACCGCGCGAACGAATGCACCTGGGTCGCCGAGCCGGCCTCGGCTCAGCCGGAGGACACGGCGACCCCGATCGCGCCGGAGCCGATCCGGATCACCGCCCGCGAGGCTGGCATCCTGCAGACCTTTCCCGCCGACTATCCCTGGGCCGGCAACAAGGGCCAGGTCTTCAGCCAGATCGGCAACGCGGTTCCCCCGTTGCTCGCCGGCCACCTCCTCGCCCCGCACCTCGGCGTTTCCGTAAACCCCGACGACTTCACCCTGGCCGCTTGATGCCCCGCACCCCCGACCCCGTCGAGGACGGCCTCGACACCAGCCAGCCGCCGCACCCGGTGTTCTACGTCGAGCAGGCCCTCCTCGGCGCGCTCCTCCTCGAACCGCAGCGTCTCGGCAGTGTGACCGGGATCGCCCCGGACTCGTTCTCCGCCGCCGCGCACGCCGCCCTGTTCGCAGCGATCCGGTCCCTGCCCGCCCCCGACCCGGCCGAGCACGCGAAGAACACGATTTGGCTCAACCAGGTGCTCGCCGCCGCCCGCGACCAGGCGCGCGGGCTGACCGCCTCCTACCTGCACAGCCTGATCCAGGTCTGCCCGTGGCCACGGCACGCGCCCGCGTACGCGCGGATGGTCGAGGCCGAGCACTCACGGCGCCGTCTGGGCGCCGCCGCCCAGCGAGTCATGCAGACCGCCGGGGACACCTCACTCCCTCAGCGCGTGGCCGCGACCCTCGCCGAAGCCGATGCCCTCGCCGCCGTGGTGGACGACATCGCCGCCCGCTTCCCGGCGCACTCCGGCTCCCTGCCCCGCACCCACGCACCGTCGCTCGCCGTACCCCACGACGAAGAAGCGGTCGACGAGGAACGACTGCTGCTCGCGACCGCGACCGCGTACCCGGGCAGCGTCGACCAGATGAGGTGGCTGACCCCCGGCGACTTCACGCACCCGCTGCACGCCGGGCTGTGGCAGTGCCTGACCACCCTGACGCGGCGCGGCACCCCCGTCGACCCCATAGCCGTCCTGTGGGAGGCACAACAGCACGGCCTTCTGAACCCGGGGACCGAGCCGAGGGAGCTGCTCGACCTCCTCGCCGTGCCAGCCGGATCCCCGGAGCACTGGGGCGAGCGCATCCTCCAGCGCTCCGTCCTCGCAACCGCCCACCACATCGGCCGGCGCATCGAGGCATGCACCGACGACCCGGCCACCACGCCGTACCAGCTCGTCGTCGGCAGCCGCCGCGCCCTCGCCGACCTGTCCGCCGTACGCACCCGGTGGCAGCACGCCACCTCACCCGCACCGACGAAGAGGCCCGCGCGCACCAGGGCCACAGCTGCGCCCCGGGCCGGTCCGCCGACCACGGCTCCACCCGCCGCACGCATCTCCCGCTGACCCAAGGCCGCCGGCGGCCGACCCCATGGTCCGGCCGCCGGCAGAAATGAGCACGTCTCAGTGGCACCCCAATCCGTCGACGCGCACGTCCGCCTCGACACCCATCCCACCCACCCCAGCGCCGTGACCGCCACCCTCACCGGACCCCAGGCCCACATCCCTCACCTTGGTCTGGAGGCCGCCGACTGGCACGTCGTGGCCGAGAACACCCTGGTCCTGGCGCGCATCGATCACGAGGAGCCCTACTGGGCCGAGAAAGCCGCCCAGCAACTGGCCGCCGACGGGATCACCGTCGAGATCACGCCCCGGCTCCGAGAAGCGATCGACGAAGAATGGACGTGGGCCAACCACCCGATGCCCTGGTGCACTCGCACCGAGATCCGGGAGTTCTCCGACAAGGCCCAGAAGATCTACGACGACATCCGCCACGGTCGCCTCCTCATCCACGCCCACGCCCAGGACAGCCACACCACCGTCGCGGTCGGGACCTACCTCGATACCGGCAAGAGCGTCTACCTTCACGGCGAGAACCACCTGCGGCAGATCGCCGACACCTTCGGCTCACCCGCCCAAGCTCTCGTCTCCTTCGAGAAGTTCCACGGCGACACCATGCGCCCAGGCCCCGCCCCGATGACCGACACCGAGCGCGCCGCCGCCGAAGCCCGGACATCACTCGACACACCGGCCTCCGAGCCCGAGCCCGAGCCTCCGAGCCCGGGACCGGAGACCGTGCCCGCCTACGCCGCCGACGCCGGCGACCACGACGCCCTGCTCAACGAATTCCTCAACACGCACGGCGACTGGGAAAAGTGGAGAACCTGGTCAGACCACACCACCCACGCCATCCACGAATCCCAGACCCTGCGCATCGAACGCATCCACGAAGGCCACCCGCGCGAGACCGCCTGGACCGTGGCCGCGTACGAGACGCCCGTCTCGGACCGCATGTGGCATCTCACCGCGACTGGCGCAACTCCCGCCCCCGTGCTGCAGGGGCTGCTGGACCACCTAGCCGACGGCGACGGGTGGGACACGGCTGTCGGTGCTCCAGTGGATGAGAAGACCGTCAGCGCCGCCACGAAACCCCTCGCCGACGCCGGATGGAAGCACACCGTGGACGGGCGCTGGATCCACTGGACATCACCCGGCGCAGACGCCGGGGTCCAGTTCGATGCCTTCGCCGCCCAGCATCCGAACCAAGTGCTCGCCACCTGGACGGTCTGGGCCGGTCCGAGCCTCGCCCACGCCACCTGGACCCTCACAGCATCCCCGCACACCCCCAGCTCGCTGCTGGCCGACCTCTCCGAAAGCCTCGCCCACCGAACCGGCACCCGTCACCCCCCGGCCACCGCCCGCGAACTCAGGACGAACCTCGGCACCACGCCGCCAGCCACTCCGGCGACCCCGGCCGGCCCCTCACTCAGCCGCGCACGCTGATCACCGGCGCGTCAGAGCGGGGCGACATAGCGCGGGATCGCCGGTTAGCCAAACCGGCGATCCGCCGCATCATTGATAGTCCACCGCCACGACCTGCCCGTACGTCGAAAGGCACCACCCAGACGACCACAGACCAAGCGCGAAACGCTCATGGCCAAGGTGCCGTCAAGCGATCACGCTGCCGCGTAGCTCGCACGGAACAGATCCTGGGCCCGCTCCACGTCCTTCGGGGTGCGCAACTGCACCTCCAGGTCGCCCGTGCCGTGGTGGCCGAGCCCCGTCACGTCCCGGGTAAACCCGGGAACCAGGTCGACCTTCTTGAGGTCGGCCTTGAGGTAGACGAGGAGCTTGGTCTGCTGGGGCGGGCAGACACAGGCGAAGTTCCGCAACCGCTGGTAGGCGGCATACTGCTTGCGCTGGACCCGGGTGACGCCGTCCCCGATGCCGAGCAGCGCCTCGTCGACCGCCTCGGCCAGCTCCGCCATCGCTCCGTCCCGCCTCCCGACCGACGACAGCCCGACCGCGCGCCTGCGGGCCCGCTTGGTACCGACCGAGGCCCCTGTGACCGAGGCCACCGTCTCAAGGCCGATGTGCTCGCTGCCGAAATACCGGTAGCGGACCAGGTCGATGCTGCGCCGGTGCTCGCGCACGGCGTGCGCGTCGTAGCGGGTGAAGTCACCCGCTACGCAGATCAGCCTGGGACTGCTCCACAGGATCTGGGACGCGGCCGAGGCCCCGAGCCGGCCGCGGACCAGGTTCCGGAAGGCGTCCTTGTGCGCCATCAGCCACGCCACGTAGTAGAGGCCCTGATTGACCACGCCGGCCGCAGTGCCGCGCTTGAATTCGACGACTACGGGTGCCCCGTTCTCGTCGATCCCCAGGGCGTCGATCCGCCCTCCCTCCACGCAGTCGATCACGTACTCGCTCGCGAGGAACGTGACGCATAGCAACGTTTCCATGTGCGCCTCGACGAGGCCCTGCACATCCGCCTCGACCTCAGCAAGACGCGGCATGACCTCGGTCACGCCGCTTTTCGTCGTGTGGAACAGCTTCAGACCCGACACCTTCCCCTCCTCGGCCAGGAGATCAACAACGTCGGGCAGGTGCAGGTTTGTTTCCGCGAGGGGCTACAGAGCCGTGAAGAAAGTGTGAGCGCGCGCCATTCGACCGCTCCGCTCCCCTCCCCGCAGAGCCGCAACGCACGAACCAGCACGGGGGCCTCGCCGGTATCCAGCACCGATCCAGCGCGGTACGGATGACAAGGGGTGACGACAGGTGATGAGGTGTCAGATTATCCAGCACCGATCCAGCACGGGAAAAACCTAGGGGTCCACCCCCGGAGCGGCAGGTCGGGCAGTTGAGATCCCGGTCACCGTGGAAGTGGCGGCTACCCTCGTGAGCGGCCAAGGATCGCAACACCGCCATGCACATGAGGGTGCTCGGCGATCGACTCGATAGCCCTCTGTAACCCCTTCGAGGCACCTGCCGAGTTGGTCGCGCAGGTGGATGCCCGCATCGAAGCACGCCTGGTGGGCCATCTACCTGCCCCGGGCGGGTCACCCGGCGACGCTGATCACGGGCAGGACACCATAGACGACCGAAAGCCCGCGACCGCAGGGGAATGCTTCCTGGCGCCACGGGCTGTGGTGGGGCGGGTGGGACTCGAACCCATTTCAGTGACGCGTCTCACCTGCGACGATGCCGAAGGGCCGGACATATCCATCCGATTCCATCCGGCTACGTCCCCCTTCGATCCCGCTCGATCGGGGGCCGTTAGGCGTTCGCCACACCGCTTCCCATCCTCCGACCGCACCGGCAGAACTCAGGAACACTGCGCCAGCCGGCGCCCCCGAATCACTGCGCAGGTTGCCATGGGACCCCCACGCCCCGGCTCGTGTTCGCCCTTGACGTGGTTACGCTGCGTAGTGCCGCGCCCGTGGGCTCGGGCGTTCACATGTTGACGGGTGTGGCAGGCAACCGCTACACCGAGGATGGCGCGGCGCCCGGACTGGCCACGGCCACGACCCTCACCCGCGCCGGCGGCATGTCGGCTGCGAGCCGGTTCCAGACACCCCCCGCGCCCGCCGACGCCAAGTGGCACGCCCCCGACGGCACGCCCGTACCGGAAAGGTCGCTGTCCCACCCCATACTCCCGAGGGCACCACCGTGACGGCTGGGTTGACGACGCCGGATCCTCACTCGTACCCCGCGCGACACGGCCGAACGGGTCCTCGTCGCCCACGGCACCGCTCTCAGTAGGGCTCTCCCCCACCGCGGTCGGCGGCCGGCGAGATCCGATCCGCAGCCCCGAGCGAAGCGTCTGGTGCCGGCAGTGCACCGGGGCCAGTGAGCGCACGACTGAGGACTGTGCGGCCCATGCCGGAAGGGGCGTTCTGTGCGGAAATGGGAGGTGGGCACCGACCGAGGGAAGGTGAGCGTCGTCATGTGGGCGTTCGGACTTTGGAGGATCTGCCCTGCGGGGGTGCGGGAGAGACGAGATCGGCGTGCGCCGGGCGATCGGCTGGAGCGGCCGTCGGACCGGCTGGAGCAGTGGCTGGTGCGGCTGCTGTGGATCCTCACCGCAGTCGCCGTACCGCTCGCTTCCTGGTTCGCGGCCAACGCCGCCTTCGAGCACTACGCAGAGGTCCGCAGTGCCCAGCTCGCCTCACGCCACGCCGTCACCGCGCGGTTGCTCGTCGATGCCGACCAGCACGGCAGCTCGCGTTCGGATGGCGCGCGGGTGCCGGTGGAGTGGGCTGGCAACGGGGGCAGCCACAGGATGGTCGCGCGAGTGGCTGCGGGGCAGCGGGAAGGCGAGCAGGTGCAGATCTGGCTCGACGCCCAAGGACGCGTCGCCTCGCCTCCCATCCGCCCGGAGGTCCCCCTGTCCGCCTCCCTGGCCAGCGGCATCGCTGCCGCGGCCGGCACGGGCTTTGCTGCCGTCGTGACCCGGAAGACCGTTCACCTCGCACTCGACCGGCGCCGGCTCGTCCGGTGGGGCCGCGAGTGGGAGCGGGTGGAACCCCGATCGACGGGCCGCACGGTATGACCGCTCGCGCTCGTGCAGGGGCGCGCCAGGTCTGCACGGCAGGCGTGATTCGCGGTGGCGGGGAGGGGCGCGCACGCTGGAGGTGGGTGATCCGGAACCGCGGCGAGGTGGTGGCGATGCGGCACGAGACATCCGCTCGGCGGCTCCCTGGCCGCCTGCGCCGCGTCCTGACTTCGGGGTGAGGCGTCGTGCCCGGGGAGCTCGGGGCGTCGGAGCCGGCCTTGGGTGGGCTGGACCCGGAGGAGCGGGTGGAGCTGCTGCTGCGGGACCTGCGCAGTACGCGGGAGGGGCTCACGTCGCGGGAGGCGTCCCGACGGCTGGTGCACTACGGGCCGAACGCGCTGCGCCGCCGCGGTGGGCGGCGCTGGCCCGGGGAGCTGGCGCGGCAGGTCACCCATCCGCTCGCGCTGCTGCTGTGGGCGGCGGCGCTGCTGGCCTGGTGGGCGGGGATCGTCCCGGTGGCGCTGGCCGTCGTGGTGGTGATCGTGGTCAACGCCGCGTTCGCGTTCGTGCAGGAGAGACAGGCCGAGCGTGCGGTGGAGGCGTTGGCGGCGTATCTGCCGGAGCGGGCGAAGGTCCTGCGGGACGGGCAGGAGCAGGTGGTCGACGCGGTCGACCTGGTGCCCGGGGATGTGCTGATGGTCGAGGAGGGGGACCGGATCTCGGCCGACGCACGGCTGGTCGCGGGCGGGGTCGAGGTCGACCTGTCGGCGCTGACCGGCGAGTCGATGCCCGCCTACCGGTCCGCGGACCTGACCGATGTGCGGGTGCCGTGGTTGCAGGCCCGGGACCTGGTGTTCAGCGGCACCGCCTGTACGGAGGGCGAGGGGCGGGCGCTGGTCTTCGCCACCGGCATGCACACCGAGCTGGGCCGGATCGCCGCGCTGTCCGAGCGGGTCGAACGCGAGATCAGCCCGCTGGAGAGCCAGGTCAGGCGCGTGGCGTGGCTGATCGCGCTGATCGCGGTGGTCACCGGCCTGGCGTTCCTTCCGATAGCGGTGTTCGGGGCGAAGCTGGCCTTCCACGACGCGGTGGTGTTCGCCGTCGGCCTGCTGGTGGGCAACGTGCCCGAGGGGCTGCTGCCGGTGATCACCCTGGCGCTGGCGCTCGGGGTGCGCGAGCTGGTGCGGCGCGGGGCCGTCGTCAAGCGGCTCAGCGCGGTGGAGACGCTGGGATCCGCGGATGTGATCTGCACCGACAAGACCGGCACCCTGACGGAGAACCGCATGCACGTCGCCAGGGTGTGGACCGCCGCCGGGGACGAGCAGCTCCCCGACGCCGCCGCACCGCGGGGCGAGCGGGACGATCCGGCGCTGCGTTCTCTCGCGGCGGTCATGTCCCGGTGCAACAACGCGCAACCCGGCACCGCCGACGACGTCTCCATCGGAGACCCCACCGAGCTTGCTCTGCTGGAGGCCGCCGACCGTCTCGGCCACGGCATCAGCGCCTCGGAGCGCGAGCAGGGCCGTCGCCGGCAGTTCCACTTCGATCCGGTACTCAAGCTGATGTCCACCGTGGACGAGCGTGATCACGGGACATGGGCCGACACCAAGGGCGCACCCGAGGCGGTGGTGCCACGGTGCAGCCGCATCCTGGGGACAGACGGGAGCGCACAGCCGCTCACCGACCACGTGCGCCGTCGGGTGGAAGAGCGGGTGGAGGCCCTTGCCCGGCAGGGACTGAGGGTCCTGGCCCTGGCCGAGCGCCGCCTGGAACTCTCCGCACTGCCCGAAACCCGCGCAGAAACCGAACGGGATCTGACCCTGATCGGCCTGGCGGCCATGGCCGACCCCCCGCGCCCCGAGGTCGCCGAAGCCGTCGCCCACTGCCACAGCGCCGGCATACGCGTCATCATCGTGACCGGCGACCACGCCCTGACCGCCGCGGCGATCGCCCACCAGGTCGGCCTCGGCGGCGAACACCCGACAGTGGTCACCGGCGAAGAGCTCGACCGGATGAGTGAGGACGACCTCGACCGGCTGCTGCGACACGGCGGCGAGCTGATCTTCGCCCGCAGCTCACCCGAGGCCAAACTGCGGATCGCCGACGCACTGCGCGCCGAGGGCCACACGGTCGCCATGACCGGAGACGGGGTCAACGACGCGCCCTCCCTGCGCCGCGCCGACATCGGCGTGGCCATGGGCCGTTCGGGCACCGACGTCGCGCGCGAAGCGGCCACCATGGTGCTCACCGACGACAACTTCGCCACCATCGTCGCGGCCGTACGAGCCGGGCGGCGGACCTACGACAACATCCGCAAGTTCATCTGCTACATCTTCGCCCACACCACCCCCGAGGTCACACCCTTCCTCGTGTTCGCCCTGGGCGGCGGGGCGATCCCGCTGCCCCTGACCGTGATGCAGCTCCTTGCCTTCGACGTCGGCACCGAAACCCTGCCCGCCCTCGCCCTGGGCCGCGAGCGCGCCGAGCCCGGCCTGATGGACCGCCCGCCCCGCCCACGCTCCGAAGGCGTCATCCGCCGCCCGATGCTGCTGCGCGCCTGGCTCTTCCTCGGCGTCATCTGCGCCGTGCTGCAGATGGCCGGGTTCTTCGCCGTCCTGATCCACGCAGGCTGGCACCCCGGCGACCCCACCGGCCCTGGCACGCCCCTTCACCACGCCTACCGCCAGGCGACCACCATGACGTTCCTGGGAATGGTCGCCGGACAAGTCGGCACCGCCTTCGCCGCCCGCACCGACCACGCCTCCCTGCGCTCCATCGGCGTGTTCACCAACCCCCTGCTGCTGTGGGGCATCGCCTTCGAACTCACCCTGGCCGCCGTGTTCATCTACGCCCCGCCCTTCCAGGACCTGCTGGGCACCGCCGCACTCACCCCCGCCATGCTCGCCCTCGTCGTCCCCTTCCCCTTCCTGGTATGGGGCGCCGACGAACTGCGCCGCTGGCTGCTCCGACGGCGCACACCAGCTGCGGCCACTGGGCATCCAGCCCGGTAACGGGCCAACCACCCGCCCTGACCGGTCAGTTAACGGCTCCGATGCGCCGAGCCGATCAGCGACCGCGCGGCGCGTACATGATCACGGCCATCCCCGTGAGGCAGACCAGGGCCCCGATCACGTCCCAGCGGTCGGGGCGGTAGCCGTCGGCGACCATGCCCCAGGCGATCGACCCGGCTACGAAGATCCCGCCGTACGCGGCGAGGATGCGGCCGAAGTTCTCGTCGTGCTGCCAGGTCGCCACCACCCCGTACAGACCGAGGGCGACGACGCCGGCGCCGATCCAGACCCAGCCCTTGTGCTCGCGGATGCCCTGCCAGACCAGCCACGCGCCGCCGATCTCGAACAAGGCGGCGACGACGAACAGGGCGACGGAACGAGCGAAAGTCATACGTCGGACCCTAACGGCGGCTCGTGCCGCTGGACGTCAGCAGGACACCGGACGCCGCGCAGCCGCACCGCGTAACCGCGACGGAGCCGCACGAGCTGCGACGGATCTCCGACGCCGGGGCCGACGGGCGGGGCTGGGCATCGGCGGGCCGGGGCACGCGGCTTCGGTGAAGCCCGACTTCACCCGTACGTCCTCTTCCTGACGGAATTCATACGCTCTGCCCGTTGCCGTCGCGGCGATCATTCGGCAAGACTGCTGCCGCGAACGCGACGTCACGCGAACAGCGGTCTGACCAACCGCGGTTGTGACGCACCTCGAGCAAGGGGGGAGATCCATGAAGAAGACCCTGGCGGCGCTGGCCGCCGCCGGCGCCGTCCTGCTGACCACGGCCACCGCGCCCGCCTCCGCGGCGGACGAGCCGTCCGACAACGGCGGCGGGTTCCTCACCCAGGTGACACCGAAGGACGCGGCGACCGTGGAGGAGCTGGCCCGCGAGCGTGCGGAGGAAGTTCACGTCCGGACGTCGGCGAACAAGCTGTGCACCGGCACCTGGACGCACGCCGTGTCCACCGTCACCTTCCAGCGCGCGTCGGGCGGCACTCTCGCCTGGGGCTTCAAGCTGTCCAACACGGCGCGCGCGAACCTGGGTTCGCCGGTCACGGTGACGATGCCGTACGCGTACGTCAACGGCAAGGCGATCAACCCGCCGTACGGTCCGCACACCGCCATCAGCACGTACAACTTCCACGGCAGCATGAACAAGTACCAGTACGTCGGCGGCGGCTCCGGCACCATCGCCACCGGCAACAAGCTGACCTTCTACTGGTTCCTGAAGGGCTCCAGGCCCAACTCCGCCGCCGACCGCTACATCACCTGCCAGGTCTCCAAGCCCGGAAGCGCGTGAGCACCCCATGAACAGCCGTACGCCCCGTCCCGCCGCCCGCATCCTCGACGACCGCCACGAACTCGTCGTCGACGGCCTGTCCCTGGAGCAGGAATCGTTCACCGTCCGCTACACGGTCACGCCGCCCCTGCCGGAGGGAGACGACGGCGAGTCACTCGTCCTGCTGGCGCTTGAGGCCCACGACGACGCCGGCAACGAGTACGTCGACTGGGGCGGGGCGTACGGCCTGAGTGAAGACGGCGGCCACACGGACGGCACGATCACCGGGCAGCCCGCCGTCGCCGACTCCGCTCGCGTGCTTACCGTCCGCCTCACCTTTCTGCGGGAGGGGCGGGAGTACCCCTGCGAGCTCGACCTGGAGGTCGCAGGGGCACTCCCTGAGGGCGGCTGACCGCGTCTAGCCCGGGGGCCGGCGCCTCAGGTCGTCTTCTCGCCGGAGAGCTCCGGGAGCGCCAGGGGTAGGCCGTCCGCCGTCCGCAGGCTGAGCACCATGGTCAGACCGCCGCCGGGGGTGTCCTCGACGGTCAGCGTGCCGCCCATGGATTCGACGAAGCCGCGGGCCACCGCGAGGCCCAGGCCCACGCCCTCCCCGCGCGGGGCGTCGCCATAGCGCTGGAAGGCACCGAAGATGCGGTCCTTGGCCTCGTCGGGAACACCGGGGCCGCGATCCACGACCCGGAGTTCGACCCGGTCGGAGATGGCACTGGCCGCCACGAGGACAGGTTCGCCGTCGGGGCTGTACTTGACGGCGTTCTCCACGATGTTGGCCACCGCCCGCTCAAGCAGGCCCCTGTCCACGGCGACCATCGGAAGGGTCTCCGGGATGTCCAGCTCCACGCTTTCCTCGGGGACGCCGCCGAGCGCCATGGGGACGACCTCGTCCAGGTCGGTCTCCCGGATGACCGCGGTGACCGTCCCGGTCTCCAGCCGGGAGACGTCCAGCAGGTTGCCGACGAGGTGGTCCAGCCGGTCGGCGCCGTGCTCGATACCGGCGAGGAGTTCGGCCCGGTCCTCCTCGGACCACTCGACGTCGTCCGAGCGCAGGGAGGTCACGGACGCCTTGATGCCGGCGAGCGGGGTACGCAGGTCATGGCTGACGGCGGCGAGCAGCGAGGTGCGGATCTTGTTGCCCTCGGCCTGCTTGCGGGCCTCCTCAGCCTCGTCGACGAGCCGCTGCCGTTCCAGCACCACCGCGGCCTGCGCGGCGAACGCGCCGAGCACCCGCCGGTCCTCGGCCGGCAGGACCCGGCCGGTCAGGGCGAGGGCGAGGTGGTCACCGACCGGCATGTCCACGTCCGCGTCCTCGGGCCGGGCGCCGGGCCGGGACCCGACCCCGGCGACGCAAGCCCAGGGCTCGTTCTCGTCCACGCGCTCCAGGAGCGCGACCGAGTCCATGGCGAACGTCTCCCGGAGACGTTCGAGGAGGTCCTCCAAGCCCGTCTCGCCCCGCAGCACACTGCCGGCGAGGAAGGAGAGGGTCTCCGCCTCCGCTCGCAGCCGGGCGGCCTGATGGGTGCGGCGGGCGGCCAGGTCCACCACGGAGGCGACGGAGATCGCCACGCCGACGAAGACCACCAGGGCGACGATGTTGCGCGGGTCGGCGATCGTGAGCTCGTGGACCGGCGGGGTGAAGAACCAGTTCAGAAGCAGGGAGCCCACAGCCGCGGAGGCGAGGGCCGGCCGCAGGCCGCCGAGCAGCGCGGCGGCGACGGTGAGGGTGAGGAAGAGCAGGACGTCGTTGGCCAGACCGAGGTCGGGAACGGCGCTGCTGAGCAGCAGGGTGAGCAGGACGGGGCCCGCGATGCCGGTGAGCCAGCCCCAGATGGTCCGGGAGCGGCCGAGGCGGGCCCGGCGGGCGACGGGCAGCCCCCGGCCCTTGGCCGCCTCGTCGTGGGTGACGATATGGACGTCAAGGTCGGGGCCCGACTCGCGGGCGACGGTGGCACTGACGCCGGGGCTGAAGGCGTACTGCCAGGAGCGGCGGCGGCTCACACCCATGACGATCTGGGTGGCGTTGACGCCTCGCGCGAATTCCAGGAGCGCGGTCGGGATGTCGTCGCCGATGACGTGGTGGAACGTTCCGCCGAGGTCCTCGACGAGCGTGCGCTGGACGGCGAGTTCCTTCGGAGAGGCGGCGGTAAGGCCGTCGCTGCGGGAGATGTAGACGGCGAGGACCTCGCCGCCGGCGCCCTTCTCCGCGAGCCGGACGGCACGGCGGATGAGGGTGCGGCCCTCGGGTCCGCCGGTGAGGCCGACGACGATGCGTTCGCGGGAGCCCCAGATCTTGGAGACGCGGTGCTCGGTCCGGTACTCCTGGAGGTACTCGTCGACCCGGTCGGCCGTCCACAGGAGGGCCAGCTCCCGCAGGGCGGTGAGGTTGCCCGGGCGGAAGTAGTTGGACAGGGCCGCGTCGACCTTGTCCGACTTGTAGATGTTGCCGTGGGCCATGCGGCGGCGCAGCGCCTGCGGCGACATGTCGACCAGTTCGATCTGGTCGGCGCGCCGGACGATCTCGTCCGGGACGGTCTCCTTCTGACGGATGCCCGTGATCGACTCGACGACGTCGCCGAGGGACTCCAGGTGCTGGATGTTGACCGTGGATATGACGTCGATGCCTGCGGCGAGGAGTTCCTCGACGTCCTGCCAGCGCTTGGTGTTGCGCGAGCCGGGGACGTTGGTGTGGGGCAGCTCGTCGACGAGCGCGACGGCGGGCCTGCGCGCGAGGACCGCGTCGACGTCCATCTCGGTGAAGGTGGTGCCGCGGTACTCGATCTCCCGGCGCGCGATCACCTCAAGGCCGTGCAGCATCACCTCCGTACGCGGCCGGCTGTGGTGCTCGACGAAGGCGACGACACAGTCCGTGCCCCGCTCGACACGTCGGTGGCCTTCGGACAGCATCGCGTACGTCTTGCCGACGCCCGGTGCCGCGCCGAGGTAGATCCGGAGTTTTCCGCGTCCCATGGTGTTGTGTGATGCCTTTTCTGCGAGGGAGGGCGGACCGGGTCACGCCTCGAAGCGGTAGCCCATGCCGGGTTCGGTGATCAGATAGCGGGGGTGCGAGGGGTCGCGTTCCAGTTTGCGCCGCAGCTGCGCCATGTAGACCCGGAGGTAGTTGGTCTTGCCGCTGTAGCTGGGGCCCCAGACCTCCTGGAGCAGCTGGCGCTGGCTGATCAACCGCCCGGGGTTGCAGATGAGGATTTCCAGCAGATGCCACTCGGTCGGTGTCAGCCGTACGTCACGCCCCGCGCGGCTCACCTTCTTCGCCGACAGGTCGACCGTGAACTCCTCGGTGGACACGATCTGCGTGACCGGGGCGGGCTGCGAGACGGCCGCCAGTCTCCGGGTGGCCGCGCGCAACCGGGCGAGGAGTTCGTCCATGCTGAACGGCTTGGTCATGTAGTCGTCCGCGCCCGCGTCCAGCGCGCGGATCTTGTCCGCGGAGCCGCTGCGCGCGGAAAGCACCAGGACAGGGGCACCGCTCCAGCTCCGCAGCGCCTTGATGACGTCGATGCCGTCCATGTCCGGCAGGCCCAGATCGAGGATGATCGCGTCGGGCTGTTCCGTGGCCACGAGCGTGAGCGCCGTCGCCCCGTCGGCTGCGACGTCCACGACGTACCGACGTGCCTGCAAGTTGATGACCAGAGCCCGGGCGAGCTGCTCGTCGTCCTCTACCACCAGCACCCGGGTCATGGCGTGCTGCCTTCCTCTCGTCGTTCCTCGGGACCGCGCCCGGTGCGCGGCGGGAGCCGGCGAGCCCTGGACACGCCATGGCCGGCCGGCTCCCGTTCGTCACGCTTAAGACCATCAGTTCTTGGTCAGCTCCTTGAGGGCCAGGTTGAGCTTGAGGACGTTGACGTGGGGCTCGCCGAGGAAGCCGGCGGTGCGGCCCTCGGTGTGCTCCTCAACCAGCTGGGCGACCTGCTGCTCGCTGAGGCCGTTGGCCTTGGCGACGCGCTTGACCTGGATCTCCGCGTACTCCGGGGAGATGTGCGGGTCGATCGCGGACGCCGAGCCGGTGACCGCGTCCTTGGGGACCTCGGACTCCGGCACGCCGTTGAACGCGGCCACGGCCTTCTTGGTGTCGCCGACCATCTTGGTCAGCTTCTCGTCGGAGGCGCCGAGCTGGTTGGAGCCGGTCGCCAGCGCGTTGTACCCGCTGTTGGAGGGCCGGGGCTGGAACCACTTCGGGTCCGGCTGGGCGACCTCGTTCTCGTCGTCCGGGTTCTTCTTCGGCAGGTCCCAGCTCTGGCCGATCAGCTCGGAGCCGACCTCCTTGCCCTCCACCTTCACGATCGAACCGTTGGCCTTGTCGTTGAACAGGCCCTGCGCGATCCCCGTGACGACGAGCGGATAGATGATCCCGGTCACGACGGTGAGCACGAGCAGCATGCGCAGGCCCGCCCAGAGCAGCCGGGCCGCGTTTCCTACGGAGTTGTTCATGGCGTTCAGCCGATCCCGGGGATGAGAGCGATGAGCATGTCGATGATCTTGATGCCGATGAAGGGGGCGATCAGGCCGCCCAGGCCGTAGAGGCCCAGGTTGCGGCGGAGCATCGAGTCGGCGCTGGAGGGCCGGTAGCGCACGCCCTTGAGGGCGAGCGGCACGAGCGCGATGATGATCAGCGCGTTGAAGATGACCGCGGACAGGATCGCGGACTCCGGCGAGGCCAGGCCCATGATGTTGAGCTTGTCCAGGCCCGGGTAGGCGACCGCGAACATCGCGGGGATGATCGCGAAGTACTTCGCCACGTCGTTGGCGATGGAGAAGGTGGTCAGCGCGCCTCGGGTGATGAGGAGCTGCTTGCCGATCTCGACGATCTCGATGAGCTTGGTCGGATTGGAGTCGAGGTCGACCATGTTGCCGGCCTCCTTCGCGGCCGACGTACCGGTGTTCATCGCCACGCCGACATCCGCCTGCGCGAGCGCGGGGGCGTCGTTCGTACCGTCACCCGTCATCGCCACGAGCTTGCCGCCCGCCTGCTCCCGCTTGATGAGGGCCATCTTGTCCTCGGGGGTCGCCTCCGCGAGGAAGTCGTCGACGCCCGCCTCCTCGGCGATGGCCTTGGCGGTCAGCGGGTTGTCACCCGTGATCATGATCGTCTTGATGCCCATGCGGCGCAGCTCGTCGAACCGCTCGCGCATGCCTTCCTTGACGACGTCCTTGAGGTGGATGACACCGAGGACACGGGCACCCTTGTCGTCCTTGACCGCCACGAGCAGCGGCGTGCCGCCGGCCTCGGAGATCTTGTTGGCCAGAGTGTCGGCGTCGTCGGCGACGGTGCCGCCCTGCTCGCGGACCCAGGCGATGACCGAACCGGCCGCGCCCTTGCGGGTCTGCTTGCCGTCCACGTCCACACCCGACATACGGGTCTGGGCGGTGAACTCGATCCAGGTGGCGTGCGCGAGCTCGCCCTGGTGGCGCTCGCGAAGGCCGTACTTCTCCTTCGCGAGCACGACAATCGAGCGGCCCTCGGGCGTCTCGTCGGCCAGCGAGGAGAGCTGGGCGGCGTCGGCGACCTCGGCCTCGGTGGTGCCCTTGACCGGGACGAACTCGGAAGCCTGCCGGTTGCCCAGCGTGATGGTGCCGGTCTTGTCCAGCAGCAGCGTCGACACGTCACCGGCGGCCTCGACCGCACGGCCCGACATCGCCAGGACATTGCGCTGGACCAGGCGGTCCATGCCGGCGATGCCGATCGCCGAGAGCAGGGCGCCGATCGTCGTCGGGATCAGGCAGACGAGCAGGGCCGTCAGCACGATCATCGACGTCTGCTTGTCGGCGCCCGCGTAGATCGCGAAGGGCTTCAGCGTGACGACCGCGAGCAGGAAGACGATGGTGAGGGACGCCAGGAGGATGTTGAGGGCGATCTCGTTGGGGGTCTTCTGCCGGGCGGCGCCCTCGACCAGGTTGATCATGCGGTCGATGAAGGTCTCGCCGGGCTTCGTCGTGATCTTGATGACGATCCGGTCGGAGAGCACCTTCGTACCGCCGGTGACGGCCGAGCGGTCGCCGCCCGACTCCCGGATGACCGGAGCGGACTCGCCGGTGATCGCGGACTCGTCCACGGACGCGACGCCCTCGACGACGTCGCCGTCGCCGGGGATGATGTCGCCGGCCTCGCAGACCACCAGGTCACCGATGCGCAGCTCGGTGCCGGGGACCCGCTCCTCGCCCTTGCCGTCCTGGGTCAGGCGGCGGGCGACCGTGTCGGTCTTGGCCTTGCGGAGGGTGTCGGCCTGGGCCTTGCCGCGGCCCTCGGCCACGGCCTCCGCGAGGTTGGCGAAGATGGTGGTCAGCCACAGCCAGGCGGTGATCGCCCAGCCGAACCAGTCGCCCGGGTTCTTGATCGCCAGAACGGTGGTGACCACCGACCCGACGAGGACCACGAACATCACGGGCGACTTGACCATCACGCGCGGGTCGAGCTTCCTGATCGCGTCCGGGAAGGACTTGACCAGCTGCTTCGGGTCGAAGAGGCCCCCGCCGACGCGACCGCCCTCGGGCTTGTGCCCGGTGGGCACATCGCTGTGGGGAGCCGGAGTCGTCGGAACGGACATCGGGTTCTCTTGCTTCTCTGTCTTGTCTGTCTTGATCGTCATGACGCCAGTCCTTCGGCGAGCGGGCCAAGGGCCAGGGCCGGGAAGAAGGTCAGACCGGTGATGATGAGGATGGCGCCGACGAGGAGGCCGGTGAACAGCGGCTTCTCCGTCCGCAGCGTGCCCGCAGTCTCGGGAATGGGCTTCTGCTCCGCCAGCGAGCCCGCCAGGGCGAGGACGAACACCATCGGCAGGAACCGGCCGAACAGCATGCACAGACCCAGCGCCGTGTTGTGGAACTCGGTGTTGGCCGCGAAGCCGGCGAAGGCCGAGCCGTTGTTGTTCGAGGCCGAGGTGTAGGCGTAAAGAACCTCGGAGAAGCCGTGCGCACCCGTGTTCGTCATCGACGACTCACCGTTTCCGGTGGCCATCGCGATCGCCGTGCCGATCAGCACGAGCGCCGGGGTGATCAGAATGTAGAGCGCGGCGAACTTGATCTCACGGGTGCCGATCTTCTTGCCCAGGTACTCGGGGGTACGGCCGACCATCAGACCGGCGATGAACACGGCGATGACCGCCATGATCAGCATGCCGTAGAGGCCGGAGCCGACACCGCCGGGCGCGATCTCGCCCAGCATCATGCCGAGCAGCAGGATGCCGCCGGACAGGCCGCTGAAGGAGTCGTGGAAGGAGTTGACCGAGCCGGTCGAGGTCATGGTCGTGGAGACCGCGAACAGCGACGAGGCGCCCTCGCCGAACCGCTGCTCCTTGCCCTCCATCGCGCCGCCCGCGAGCTGCGAGGCGGTGCCCGGGTGGGCGTACTCCAGCCACGTCACCAGGACCACGCCCACGAACCAGATGCTCGCCATGGCGGCGACGATCGCGTAGCCCTGCTTGACGTTGCCGACCATCGTGCCGAAGGTGCGCGGCAGCGAGAACGGAATCACCAGGAGCAGGAAGATCGTCAGCAGGTTGGAGAAGCCATTGGGGTTCTCGAAGGGGTGCGCGCTGTTGGCGTTGAAGTAACCGCCGCCGTTCGTCCCCAGGTCCTTGATGGCCTCCTGCGAGGCCACCGCACCCGGGCTGATCGACTGCGTCTGCCCGGTCACCGTGGTGATCTCGTGGATCCCGGCGAAGTTCTGGATCGCACCGGCCGCGACCAGCAGCACGGCAGCGATCACCGAGATCGGGATCAGGATGCGGACCGTGCCGCGCACCAGGTCGGCCCAGAAGTTGCCGAGCTCGCCGGTACGCGAGCGGGCGAAGCCGCGCACCAGCGCGACCGCCACCGCGATGCCGACGGCGGCGGAGACGAAGTTCTGGACGGCGAGACCGGCGGTCTGGGAGACATGGCTCATCGCCGCCTCGCCCGAGTACGACTGCCAGTTCGTGTTGGACACGAACGAGGCGGCCGTGTTGAACGCCTGGTCCGGCGTGATCGCCGCGAAGCCCAGCGAACCCGGCAGATCGTCCTGGATCCGCAGGAGCAGGTAGAGGAAGAGGACGCTCACGGCGGAGAAGGCGAGGACGCCGCGCAGGTAGGCGGCCCAGCGCATCTCGGCGTCCGGGTTGGCGCCGACGCTGCGGTAGATCCACTTCTCGACCCGCAGGTGCTTCTCCGAGGAGAAGACCCGGGCCATGTAGTCGCCCAGCGGGCGGTGGACCAGTGCCAGGGCGACGATCAGCGCCGTGACCTGGAGCACATCAGCAAGAACGGGGCTCATATCCGTACTCAGAACCTCTCCGGCTTGACGAGGGCGAGGACGAGATAGCCCAGCAGGGCGACGGCCACGACGAGGCCGATGATGTTTTCGGCGTTCACAGCTTGGCCACCCCCTTGGCGATGAAGGCCACCAGCGCGAAGACCGCGAGCGTGGTGACGACGAAGGCCACGTCGGCCATCGTGAGCTCCTGAGTGAAGAACGGATTCTCGGACCAGACGAGGAAACAGCCTTTTCAGCCACACCACAGTCCTCGTTAACGCCTCCCTAGCGGCCCGCAGCGCTCTTTTGACGCATCCCCTACGCCGATCTGGCCCGAGTGGCGGAACCCGATCACTCGGTCGCTCGTTCCTCCCTGCGTTCCGAGGGGTGCGGCTGCACCCCCGTCATCAGGAAGTCCAGTCCTCGACGCGTCGTCGCGAGGACCACCCGGTCCCCCGCTCGCAGGACGCGCCCCTGCGGTGGTCGCCAGTCGAAGCCGGAACGGCGGTCGGTCCGGAAGCCGGCCAGGGTGTCCCCCGAGGGGGCCTGCGGCCGGGTGGCGGCTCCCACGGCCAGGACGCGCCGCTCGTTCTCGCGGAACGCGTCGTGGATCGAGCGCCCCTCCAGCTCCGGATGGCCCGCCACGTCGACCACGGTGAAGAGCAGGGAGCCACGCTCGACCGGCATGACGCCGAGTACGTGCCGCCCCATCATCGCGGCGGCGAAGGCGGGCGCCGCGAGGGCGGAGACGCTGCGGGTGCGGGTCAGCGCGTCCGGATAGGACGCGCGCATCGTGCCCGAGACGGTGGCGGCGAAGTCGTCGTCGTACAGGCGCATCACCACCCCGATCCCGGGATTGATCTCCCGTGCGGCCATGACGATGTCGAGGTTCTCCCCATCCTCGTGGGTGAGGACCAGGAGCGACCTGCTCTGCCGGATCCTGGCCCGGTCGAGCACGCCCGCTTCCGCCGCGTCCTCAAGGAGCAGCGGGACGCCGAGTTCGCGCGCGTAGGCGACGCCGCGGGCCTGTGCGTCCCGCTCGATGACCACGACCTCGTGGTCCGTGGTCCGCAGCTGGGCCAGGACACGCGTGCCGATCTTGCCGAGGCCGACGAGGACGATGTGGTCCGTCAGCTCGTCGGACGGTGGATGGCCGGCCGAGCCGGCGCGGAAGGCTTCGGTGGCGTTCATGGTGGCGGCGACCACCAGGGGCAGCACGGCGAGTCCGACGAAGCCGGCGATGAGCTGCAGCACCCGCCGGGCCGGGGACTCGTCCTCACCGGTCGCCGGGTCTCCCATGGTGAAGATGTCGAGGAGCGGCAGGTAGACCGACTTCCAGACCGGCAGGTCCTCGACCAGCCAGGTGACGAAGGACAGGGCGACGACGATCGCGCCGAGCGCGCCGAAGACGGCCAGGACCTCACGGGCGAGGAAGACCTTCCAGGGCAGGTGCGCGAGCCGGGCCCGCAGCCAGCCCCGGGAGCCCCGTCTCTCCCCGTGCGCCTGAGGGGCGTGGTGCTGGGTGACCTCTTCGAGCATGAGCCGGCCGTGGGTGAACTGGCGGCGGTCCGCGGTGGGGGCGTCGGGCAGCAGCTGCGTGCCGTCGAGGCCGGGTGTCTCCGCGCTGTCCTCACTGGCCGGGTCGTCCTGGTGCGCTCCGGAGAGCACGGCGAGGGTGACGAGGTCGGTGGACCGCGGGGAGGTTCCGGCCGAGCGCACGACGCCGCGGAACACCTTGCCGTCGATCTGAAGGGTGTGTCCGCGGCCGGCCGCCGCGGCCGCGACCAACTCGGCTACGGCTGTGTCGCTGTCGGAGAGAACGGTGGTCGAGGCGTCCGACCGGTCCTGGACGCCGGCGGCCCGGTCCAGAAGCCTCTCCAAATGGCGGCCTCGCTCGCGGTGGTACATGCGGACGACCAGGCGTATGGACGGGTTGAGACTGCGTGCCAGGAGCGCGGCGGTCATGTTGACCTGGTCGTCGCCGTAGGTCAACGCGAGGGCCGCGGCCTGTTCGATCCCCGCCACCCGCAGGGTGCGCTCGTCCGGACGCGCGGACACCAGCAGCTCGATCGGCGAGCGGGGGTCGCGGTGGAGCATGGCGATCTCGTCGCCGTACTCGTCGCGTCGCGAGGGCAGGACGACGGTGACCGCCTCGCCGCAGACGGCGTCGAGCTCGATGGCGAGGCGGTGGGCGAGACCGTCGTCTCCGCAGATCACCATGTGCTGCGATCGCTGCCCGAGTGGCATACGTAGATGGATGGTTGACGTCACATCAGAACAGCTTGCCGACCGGCAGGGGCCGCGTCGCCTCTCGCACGCGAGTTCGGCGTCAGGAATGCGTATGGACGCACGGGCCGCACAGGGCGGGTGCGGGATCAGAACTTCCCCGGGCAGATGCGTGCGGCCACGAGGTAGCCGACGAGGCTGACGGCGACGATGAGCCCGACGACGTTCTCCATGCTCATGAGCGACCAACTCCCTGGTGTCTTGCCGAAGGATTCGCGATGCGGTGCGGAGCGCGGTCCATGAGGGTGCGCTTGCCGCTCAGCAAACCCTGCGCGGGACAGCCGCACGGGCACCTTGACGGCTCTCTGGCACCGGCCCCGGAGATACTGACGCCGCCTTGGCGGACCAGGCACGGTCCTCCGTTCAGCGGAACTCGGCGAGGCGCGGGCGCAGGCCGAGGACCGTGAATACGGCCGAGGCGAGGAGGGCCACACCGGCCCAGGGCAGGAGCCCCGTGACCGCCCCCTCGCCGTCCCGTGCCGCCTGCGCGAACGCGCTGCGGTTGATCTCGGTGACCTCGTCGAGAGCGCTCATCCACGCGCCGAAGTGGGCGTTGGACTTCCCCGGATCCCAGCTGATGCAGAAGGCGACCGCGTCCCGCTCCCGGCCCGCTGATGCCAGAGCCCGGATCGTCCTGTCGTCCCGCTGGTACACGGCGTACGCCTCGACGGTCCGCTCGGCGGCGGCCCGCTCACCGGCGAACGTGATGTTGTCCAGCTCCCGGCGGAACTCGCCGGTGAACCTCCGGTCCTCGTGATCCGCCTGGTACGCCTGCCAGGTCTCGGACAGCTGTCGGTCGTACGAGGCGAGTTCGGCGCCCTCGATCCCGTACAGACTCTGCGACTTGGTCAGGAACGCGGCCTCGTGGGAGCCGCGGTGGTCCTTGTCCAGGAGGTAGCGGCTCTCGTCGGCGTTGGCGTCGTAGGCGATCGCGCGGGCCCGGGAGAGGGCGACGACGGAATCGAAGGCGTCGCGGCGGGCAACCCGGAGTTGCTCGGAGGTGGTGGTGAGGGCCTGGGAACCGAGGACCACTGCCACGAGGACGCAGGCGGTGGCGGCGAGCAGGCCGGAGTTGAGGATGCGGTGGAAGCGGCGCGCGAGATGCCACTGGAGCAGGCCGAGCGCCGCGAACAGCACGACGCCAAGAGCCAGCAACAACCCCGACTCCGTGCCGAGGGCGGAACGCTCGGCCGCGTAGGCGGCCTCGAACTGGCCGTCGTTGGCTTCGACGAGGCTGCGGGCCTCGGGAAGCAGCCGCTGGGAGAGCAGATCGGTGGCGGTGCGGTAGTCGTCGACGGCAGCGGGCTTGCCGCCGGCACGGGTGTCGTTCTCCAGGGCGCGTCCGATGAGCTCCTGGTACCGGGCGAAGTCGTCGGTGAGGGCTTCGACGGTGCGCTGGGCCTCCGGGTCGCCCTCCGCCGCCACGGCCAGGGTTCGCAGTTCGCGGCTGACGGCCCGGCGGGCCTCGTCGTAGAGACGGACGGCCTTGTCGTACGGGACCGTCATCCGGCCCTTGCCCGCGTCGCCGTTCGCGAGAAGGGAGTTGGCCGCCTGGGCGTCCATGTCGTTGAGGGCGAGATTAAGGTCGGCGGCACTCACCGTGCGCGGGGTGTGATGACTGGTGACGGCTTCCCAGGTGCCCGATGCGGATACGCCGGCCACGAGCAGCAGAGCTGCTGTTCCGGCCGTCGCCAGGAGGATGGCGCCCCGCAGCAGACGCAGCCGTGCGGGCAGGCTCTCCACGTAGCGCCGGCGCAGGGCTCCGAGTCCGTGCGGGACACGGGGGCGTGACCCGGACGGGCCTCCGGTTCCGCCCCCTCGTGGCGGCGGAACCGGAGGGCCCACCGGTCGTGCGCCCGTCCCGAGGCGTTCGGTGTCGGTCCGGGCCGTCGACTCCGGACCGTGCGCGATACCTGTCGTGGTGGCCACGCTTCCCTCCCACCTCACGCCTCGGACAGTCGTCCGATCCCCCGTGGCGACGAGTCTGCGGCCCCGTCCGACGCCGAGCGCCCTTCCTTGATGCGCCCCTGACGCCCCCTCAGTTCAATTTGACGCCACCTTGACGAGACTGCGGTGGTCGCCGTCAGAGGGTCGTCAAATCGGGCGTTCGAGGCCGGTCGGACGAGGAAGCAACAGCTACGTTTCCCTGGGTCGCTCACCCGACCGTGGACGTCAGTGGCCTGACCGTCCCCGGCCGCGAGGGCACGTGCCGCCCTCCCATCCGGCTGCCGTGCCCTCGCGTCGCGATCGTCGCTGCCCGTCCACAGCCACCGTGTGGGCGCCGGGCACGCCCAGGCGCCCGCACGGCGTGGGGCGGCGGCCTCCCCTGTCCGTTGTCTCCCCGGCGTCCGCCGCGCGGGCCGCCGGGCTTCGTCGAGAAGGTTCTCCGCGATGCATCCCGCAGCGCCTCCGCAGGCGCCCCCGGCCTCTCCCTCCCCGTCATCCCCACCCCGGTCCCCGGCCCCCCGGCCGGGGCGGCAACGCTCGGAGAAGGGCGGGCTGCTCGATCCGGTCCAGCTGGTGCAGTGCTTCCCGGAGGCGGTGCGCAAGCTGCACCCCCGGGCCCTGGTGCGCAACCCGGTGCTGTTCGTCGTCGGGGCCGGGTCGGTCCTCACGACACTGTCCGCGGTGGTCAACCCGTCCGTCTTCACCTGGGTGATCAGCGTCTGGCTGTGGCTGACGGTGATCTTCGCGAATCTCGCGGAGGCGGTGGCGGAGGGCCGCGGCAAGGCGCAGGCCGAGTCGCTGCGCAAGGCGCGGACGGACACGGTGGCGCTGCGCCTGAAGCACTGGCGGTACGGCACGAATCTCCACACGGCCGAGACGGAGGCCGTCGCCGCGACCGACCTGCGGATGTTCGACTTCGTCCTGGTCGAGGCGGGCGAGCTGATCCCGGCCGACGGCGACGTCGTCGACGGGGTCGCCGCCGTCGACGAATCCGCCGTCACCGGTGAATCCGCCCCGGTGATCCGCGAGGCGGGCGGCGACCGATCGGGAGTGACAGGCGGTACGACCGTGCTGTCGGACCGGATCGTCGTCCGGGTCACCTCCCGCCCCGGCCACTCCTTCATGGACCGCATGATCGCCCTGGTCGAAGGCGCGTCGCGGCAGAAGACCCCGAACGAGATCGCGCTGAACATCCTGCTCGCCGCGCTCACGGTGGTCTTCGTCCTGGTCGTGGTCGCGCTTCAGCCCATGGCGTCGTACGCGAACGCGGCCCAGTCGACCACCGTCCTCGTCGCCCTCCTGGTGACCCTGATCCCGACGACGATCGGCGCACTGCTCTCGGCGATCGGCATCGCCGGCATGGACCGGCTCGTGCAGCGCAACGTCCTGGCCATGTCCGGGCGCGCGGTCGAAGCCGCCGGCGACATCAACACCCTGCTCCTCGACAAGACGGGGACCATCACCCTGGGCAACCGGGAGGCCGCCGACTTCGTACCCCTGCCGGGTGTCGAGGAGGCAAAGCTCGCGGACGCCGCCCAGCTGTCGTCACTCGCCGACGAGACCCCCGAGGGGCGCTCGGTGGTGGTCCTCGCGAAGGAGCGGTACGGCCTGCGGGCGCCGGCCGAGGGCGAGCTCGCGAACGCCCGCTTCGTCAAGTTCAGCGCGCAGACCCGGATGAGCGGCATCGACCTGCACTGGGACAACGGCGCCGCCTGCCACATCCGCAAGGGGGCGGCCGCGCAGGTCATCGCCTGGGTGGAGATGTACGGCGGTGCGGTGCCGAGCGAGGCCCGGGTCTGGAGCGACGCGATCGCGGCCGGTGGCGGCACGCCGCTCCTGGTGGCCGTGAACGACTGGGACGGTCCTCGGGTCCTCGGGATCGTCCACCTCAAGGACGTCGTCAAGGACGGCATCAAGGAGCGGTTCGCCGAGCTGCGCCGCATGGGCATCCGTACGGTGATGATCACTGGGGACAACCCGCTGACCGCGAAGGCCATCGCGCAGGAGGCGGGCGTCGACGACTATCTCGCCGAGGCGACCCCGGAGGACAAGCTCGCCCTCATCAAGAAGGAGCAGGAGGGCGGCAATCTGGTCGCGATGACCGGTGACGGGACGAACGACGCGCCCGCCCTGGCCCAGGCGGATGTGGGCGTGGCGATGAACACGGGCACGTCGGCCGCGAAGGAGGCCGGCAACATGGTCGACCTCGACTCCAACCCGACCAAGCTCATCGAGATCGTCGAGATCGGCAAGCAACTCCTCATCACCCGAGGCGCCTTGACGACCTTCTCGATCACGAACGACGTGGCCAAGTACTTCGCGATCATCCCCGCCATGTTCACCGGCGCCTACCCGGGACTCGAAGCGCTCAACATCATGGGCCTGCACAGCCCCACCTCGGCGATCACCTCGGCCATCATCTTCAACGCCCTGATCATCGTGGTCCTGATCCCCCTCGCCCTCCGGGGCGTCCGCTACCGGCCTGCCTCCGCACACGACCTGCTGCGGCGCAACCTCACCGTGTACGGACTCGGCGGCCTCGTCCTGCCGTTCGTCGGCATCAAGGTCATCGACCTCCTCGTCTCGACCGTCCCCGGGCTGGGATGAACCTTCGTCAGGAGGACTTAAGGGAAATACCGTTCTCCTTGTACGGGGCCTCCGGCGAGGGTTCGATGGACATCATGAACAGCGCGTGGCTCCTGCTCGACCGGCCGCCTCATCAGGCGTCGCCGTGTCGCACGCCCCGCTGTCCGGAGCCGTCCGCCTCGCGCTGACGACCGCTCCGCAGTCCTCGGGGCGCCGTGACCGTACCGGTCCGGCGCCCCTTTCTCGTACCACCACCTCACCTACCCCTGGACGAACCATGTCTTCTTCCCTGTCCGGACGCACCGTTCTCGTCACCGGAGCGACGTCCGGCATCGGCCACCAGACCGCGCGGCTGCTCGCCGAGCGCGGCGCCACGGTCCTCGTGCACGGCCGCACCGCCGAGGAGGCGCTCGCCGCCGTCGACCGGCTGGTGACGCTCTCCGAGGTGCCTGCGGAGCGACTGTGCGCGTACGGCGCCGACTTCACGCATCTGGAGGAGGTCGAGTTGCTCGCCCGCCGGGTCACCGAGGCCCACCCGCACCTGGACGTCCTGGTCAACAACGCGGGCATGGCGGCTCCGGAGCGGCACACCGTCACCGCGGACGGGAACGAGATCGCCTTCCAGGTCAACTTCCTCGCGCACTACCTGCTCACCCATCTGCTTGAGCAGGCCCTGACCAGCGATCCGGGCGGCCGGGTCGTCAACGTCTCCTCCGCGCTGCACCGCACGGGCTCCATCCAGTGGAACGACCCCAACCGCACCCGCCGGTACTCGCGCCTCGCCGCATACGCACAGTCGCAGCTCGCCCTGACCGTCTTCGCCGCCGACCCGCGCGTGACCGCCGTCTCCGTCCACCCCGGCGTCTGCGCCACGAGCCTGCTGCCCCTGTACGCGCACGAGGGCGGCGCCCCCGCCGAGGGCGCGGCCCATGTCGTACGGCTCTGCGACCCGGCCGTCGAGATCGTCAACGGCGCCTACTACGACCGCGACCAGCGCGTCGCCCCCGCGCCCGCCGCCACCGAGGAACGCACCGTCAAGCGCCTCACCAAGCTCGCCGACCTCCTCGTCGGACACACCGCCTGAAGGAGCGACCCACCATGTCGAAGCGCGCCCGCAAGAAGAAGGCCCGCCGCAAGAAGGCCGCCAACCACGGCCGCAAGGCCGGCCAGCGCTGACCCCGTGGGGCGGCCCCGCGCGGGGCCGCCCCACACCGTTCCCGGAGGTACCCGTGATCCCGCACCCCGCCCACCAGCCACCCGCGCCGGCCCGGGCCTTCCCGAGCGACGCGCCCGGCACCGCCGCCCTCGCGGAGCACGTCCTGGCCACCGGCCACGGCCGCTGGTGGACCGACCGCCCGGACCGGCCCCGCGTGATCGCCGTCTCCTGTGCCCGTCACGCCCTCCTGGCCGGCGACCCGACCGCCGTCGCTCCGGCCGGACTGGCCGCACTCGCCGGCCACTACGTCGAGGCGCCCGACCGCTTCCTGCCCGTCCTCGACGCGGCCTTCGACCGGCTCGTACCGTGGGAGCGGATGCTGTACATCCACCGCACCCCGGTCGACCCGCCCCGTGTTCCGCGCGGGGTGACCGTCCGCCGTCTCGTCCCCGAGGACGCCTCCGCGCTGGCCACACTCGACCCCGCCATGGCCTGGATCCACGAAAGCTGGGAGGGCCCCACTGCTCTCGCCGCCTCCGGGTTCGGCTGGGCGGCGTTCCACAGGGGCCGCGTCCTCGCCGTGGCCTGCACCCGCCTGCTCGGCCACCGCTACGAGGACATCGCCTGCGCCACCGCGCCTGACGCCCGTCGGCAGCACCTCGCCCTGACGTGCGTCACCCGCCTCACCGAGGACATCACGGCACGCGGCCACCAGGCCAGCTGGTCCTGCTCCCGCGACAACCGCCCCAGCCGCCTCCTCGCCTGGACGGCCGGATTCCGGCTGTCCCGCGAATACGTCCGTTACGTCACGGGCCCCGCTGCCGGCACCAGCGGGTCACCGATCACTCCTGAGTCGTGTCCGGCGGAGTTCGGCGGGCCGCTGCGTGCTCGTGGGGCGTGACCGGCTCGCCGCGGCGGACCGCGCCGGGGGCGCGGGCGGCGGGGTGATCGGCGTGGGCGGACGACGTGAGCTGCCAGGGGACGCTCGTCACCATCACGCCCGGTGTGAAGAGCAGGCGGCTCTTGAGCCAGAGGGCGGACTGGTTGTGCAGGAGGTTCTCCCACCAGTGGCCGACCACGTACTCGGGGATGAAGACGGCGACGACGTCGCGTGGTCCCGCGTTCCGGATGGAGCGTACGTACTCGACGACGGGCTTGGTGATCTCGCGGTACGGGGACTGGAGAACCTTCAGCGGAACGTCGATCTCGAAGTCGTCCCACTGCCTGCGTAGCCGGTCAAGGCCCTCGCGGTCGACCGCCACCGTGAGCGCCTCCAAATGGTCGGGCCGGAAGGCGCGCGCGTATGCGAGGGCACGCATGGTCGGCTTGTGCACGGTGGAGACGAGGACGATCGCGAACACCCTTGACGGAAGGCGCCGCTCCATGTGCGGGTCGGTGACCGCGAGCTCGGCCGCCGTCTGGTCGTAGTGACGGCGGATGGCGCGCATCATCAGCCACAACAGGACCGCCGCGAGCACCGCGAGCCAGGCGCCCTGGGTGAACTTGGTGGCGAGCACGATGACCAGGACCAAGCCGGTGACGACCGCGCCGGTGGCGTTGATGGCCCGAGACAGCTGGTGGCGTCGGCGCGCCGTGAGGTCGGTCTCGGTGCGCAGTTCTCGGTTCCAGTGCCGGACCATCCCGCTCTGGGAGAGCGTGAACGACGTGAAGACGCCCAGGATGTACAGGTGGATCAGGCTGGTGACGTTCGCCTTGTACCACCACAGCAGCAGGCCGGCGACGATCGCCAGGGCCATGATGCCGTTGGAGAAGGCGAGCCGGTCGCCCCGGTTGTGCAGCTGGCGCGGCAGGTAGCGGTGCTGGGCGAGGATCGAGCACAGCAGCGGGAAGCCGTTGAAGGCGGTGTTCGCGGCCAGGATCAGGATGAGCGCGGTGGCGGCCTGGATGTAGTAGAAGCCGACGCTGTCGTTGCCGCCGAAGACGGACGCGGCCAGCTGGGCGATGACCGTGCGCTGGGTGTAACTCTCGCAGTCACCGCCGAGGCCGGTGAGACGGCAGGCGTCCTCGACGATGTGCACCTTGGAGATCATCGCGAGCGTGGTGACCCCGGCGAACATGGTGATCGCGATGATGCCCATCGCCGCCATGGTGGCCGCCGCGTTCCGTGGCTTGGGCTTGCGGAACGCCGGCACCCCGTTGGAGATCGCCTCGACGCCCGTCAGGGCCGTACAGCCGCTGGAGAAGGCCCGCAGGACGAGCATGAGCAAGGCCAGGCCCGCCAGGTCCGCGTCCCCCTCCTCCGGGGTGATGCCGTACGCGGCGCTCTCGGCGACCGGGGCGTCGCCGACCAGGTAGCGGAACAGGCCCGTGCCCACCATGATCAGCACGCCGCCGATGAACAGGTACGTGGGGGTGGCGAACAGCCGGCCCGACTCGCGCACACCGCGAAGATTCATCGCGGTCAGCAGGGCGACGAACCCGAGCGCCATGAGGACTCGGTAGTCGGCCAGGGAGGGTAGCGCCGAGATGATGTTGTCCACCCCGGACGCGACCGAGACGGCCACGGTCATGACGTAGTCGACCAGCAGCGAGGCCGCCACCACCAGGCCGGCGGACGGCCCGAGGTTGGTCGAGGCGACCTCGTACGAGCCGCCGCCGCTCGGGTAGGCGTTGACCACCTGCCGGTACGAGAGCACCACCACGGTCATCAGCGCGACGACCGAGGCCGCGATCCACGGCGTGAAGTGGAGATAGGCCAGCCCGCCGAGGGTGAGCACCAGCAGGATCTCCTGGGTGGCGTACGCCACCGAGGACAACGGGTCGGAGGCGAAGATCGGCAGGGCGAGCCGCTTGGGCAGCAGCGTCTCCCCCAGCTCCTCACTGCGCTTGGCCCGCCCGATCACCAGGCGCTTGAGCATCTCCGTCACCTTCGGCACAGCGCGAGCGTAAGTCGGCCACCAGGAGGAAGGGATGCCGATACGGCCGAGTGGCGCAGAGGACGCCAGGCGACAAAGTCGCGTAGACAACACGTCAGCGGCCCGTCAAGATCCACGGCAAACCACCCCCGCCCTTCTAGCCTCGATCGCATGGGACGCCTCCCACCGGCTCACACGCGGTCATCCATGCCCCTGGCTCGCGACGAGGGCTGGCCCGGCGCACTGCGCACCGCTATCACCTGCGCCGCCACTCTGCTGGGACTCCTGCTCCTCGTCGACGGAGTCGCCGGGACGCTCACGCCGGTCCGAGGCGCACTGTGGGCCGGACTCGCCGTCCTGCTGTTCGTCGTGCTGCTGCCGGACCGAGTCACCGCAGGGGAAGGCTGGCTCGCCTCGCGTGGGCTGGTGCGCGGGCGCACCGTACGGACCGACCGCCTGGTGTGCGTGTGGTGGTCGGCCGGCCCCTCACGCCGTGTGCTCTTGCGGGACGTCCACGGCGCGCGGATCTCCCTGGGCCCGAACCTGCTCACCGACAACCCCCGACTTTGGCAGCTGCTGGCCGACGGTGCCGCCGCCTCCTGCGCACAGGGCTTCCTGCACGCCGCCGAGTCCGACATCCGGCACCTGTCCCAGCAGACCGACAGGGAGATCGCGCAGCTCGTGTTCAAGATCTCTCACCTGGACTGAGGCCGCCCGGCTCCGCACCGGCCGGAAGACCTGGCGGCTGTGTATGGGCGACCATGGTGGGGAGAGTGATCGGCGCCCCAGCCCGTATCGGAGCGGCGGGGTCGGCCCGTCCGGAAGGTGGGGCACATGCCTCGGGGCAAGCTGCGGGTCTACCTGGGGGCCGCTCCCGGGGTGGGCAAGACGTACGACATGCTCGCCGAAGGGCAGCGCCGCGCCCAGCGTGGCACCGATGTGGTCATCGGGTTCATGGAGGACTACGGCAGGGCCCTGACGCGGCAGATGGCCGAGGGACTGGAGACCGTGCCCCGCAAGTCAGTGCGCTATCGGGACACGTCCTTCACCGAGATGGATCTCGATGCCGTCCTCGCCCGCCACCCTCAGGTCGCCCTGGTCGACGAGCTCGCGCACACCAATGTGCCCGGCTGCCGCAACGACAAGCGCTGGCAGGACATCGAGGAGCTGCTCGATGCGGGCATCGACGTCGTCTCGACCGTCAACATCCAGCACCTGGAATCCCTGAACGACGTCGTCGAGCAGATCACGGGCATCAAGCAGCACGAGACCGTCCCCGACGACGTGGTCCGCCAGGCCGACCAGATCGAGCTGGTGGACATGTCCGGCGAGGCACTGCGCCGCCGGATGGCGCACGGCAACGTCTACCCGCCCGAGAAGATCGAAGCCGCTCTCTCCCACTACTTCCGTCTGGGGAACCTGACCGCCCTGCGCGAGCTCGCCATGCTGTGGGCCGCCGACCGGGTCGAGGAGGCACTCCTGCGCTACCGCGAGGGCCACGGCATCCAGCAGCCGTGGAGCACCCGCGAACGGGTCCTGGTCGCCGTGTCCGGCGGGCCTGAGGGCGACACCCTCATCCGGCGCGGCAAACGAACCGCCTCGCGCGGCGCGGGCGGCGAGTTCCTCGCCGTCCACGTCGAACGGGACGACGGGCTGGCCACCGCATCCCCCAAGCTCCTGGCCCGCCAGCGGAAACTGGTGGAAGAACTCGGTGGCAGCTTCCACACGGTGACCGGGGACGACACCGCCCAGGCCGTCCTCGAGTACGCCCGAAAGGCCAACGCCACCCAGATCGTCATCGGCGCCACCCGGCGCAGCCGGCTCAAGGAGCTGTTCTCCCGAGGCGTGGGCGAGGCCATCATCGAAGGCTCGGGCGACGACATCGACGTCTACGTGGTCACCCACTCCGAAGCCGCCCACGGCCGGCTCCTGCACCGCCGCGCGCGCTCCGGCGAAACCCACGACGCCGCGCCGTGACCCGACCACGGGACCTGGAGTGAGGCCGTTCAACAGCCTGAACGAGCACGGTGTTCGCCACCGGCACCGGCCACCGCACGCTCGCAGACTGGGTCCACAGCCCCGGCGCTACAACCATCAGAACGTGCGTTCCCGTCACTCAGGGTGCAGGGTGCGGATGTCGGGGATCCGTCCGCCAGCCTCGACGGAGGACGGCGAGCGGTCCCAACCCCTACCGGCAAGCCTCCGGCCATCCGGCCAGCGGGCCGCCGACAAAGCACAGAAATTTGGTGCGATGTGCGGCGCGTCACACCCAGGAGCCGTGGGATCGCCGTGGGATCATCGATATGGTTCCACACCCACGCTCCACCCAAAACCGCAGGTCAGAAGGTACGGCCCCTGCAAGACAAGCCAGGGACGCCTGTTTCGCCACACCGATGAGCAGCGATCGCCACACGCGGAAACACCCATCCAGGGGCGTTTCCGCAGGTCAGAACGTTTTTCTATGTGGGGCGGGTGGGACTCGAACCCATTTCGGTGACGCGTTTCACCTGCGACGATGCCGAAGGGCCGGACATATCCATCCGATTCCATCCGGCTGTGTCCCCTCTCGATCGGGGCCCGTTAGGCGTTCGCCACACCGCTTCCTCTGCGTCCCGCACTCCTACCGCACCCGCAGAGCTCAGGACAGCTCTGCCCGTCAGCGGGCCTCACATCGCTGCGTGGATTGCGAATGTTCCCTACGTCCTGGCCGACGTTCGTCCAGGGCAGGCAGTTACGTTGCGTAATGCCGAGCCTGCGGTCTCGGGCGCCTGCATGTTGAGTTGAGGACGCCCTCGTCCCCGCTGCGGCTCCTGGAACGTCCGGGCGGCCCGCCGAGATCATATGGGGGCACGATGACCGCACCGGCTCCCGCACACCCTGCAGCGGAGGAGAGCTTCGCTCGGCGAGCCCGGGCCGGGACGTCGCCCGGACAGCGATAGCTTGTGTCTTTCCCCCGCCGCGCGGTCGCGCCCGCCGGTCCGGCGCAACGGTCGCAAGCGGTTCCGTCCTCGTCTCGCGGCACGGCAGGGCCTCGGCCGTCGTGATCGGGGCTCGGAGTGGCTGCCGTGCAGGAAGGTGTGGTGTCCAGTGGCCGGTCTCGGGGCGGGCCGCGGTGTACTGCGCCGCAAACCCATCGAGACCATCGAGGAGACCGGCGCCAGCGAGGGCGCTCGTTTGGAACGGGCCCTGGGGTTGTGGCAGCTCACCGCGCTCGGCCTGGGCGGGATCATCGGTGCGGGCATCTTCGCGCTCGCGGGCGCGGTCGCCAACGACACGGCCGGCCCGGCGGTGGTGGTGTCGTTCCTCATCGCGGGCGTGGCCAGCGCCGCCGCGGCGCTCTCGTACGCGGAGTTCGCCGGGCTGATCCCCAGGGCGGGTTCGGCCTACACGTACGCGTACACGGTGCTCGGCGAGCTCGCGGGCTGGTTCATCGGCTGGGATCTGCTGCTCGAATACACCGCGATCGTCGCGGTGGTCTCCATCGGCGTCTCCGGATACTTCGGCTTCCTGGTCGCCGAGGCGGGCGTCGAACCACCGGCGTGGATGCTGGGAGCGCCCGGTACGGGTGCCGGGCACCGGGTCGACCTGTTCGCCGCCCTGCTGTGTCTGTTCATCGCGTATCTGCTGAATCTGGGCATCAGGAGGGCGGCGCGCTTCGAGACCACCGTGGTGGTGCTGAAGGTCCTGGTGGTCCTGCTGGTCATCGGCGTCGGTGCCTTCCACATCGACACCGCGAACTACGCCCCGTTCTTCCCCTTCGGGGTCAGCGGAGCGTTCACCGGGGCCGCGACCGTGTTCTTCGCCGTGTTCGGGTACGACGCCATGAGCACCGCCGCCGAGGAGTCCCACGACGCCCGGCGTCACATGCCGAAGGCGATCATCCTCTCGCTGTCCATCGCGATGGTGCTCTACGTGGCGGCGTGCATGGTGCTGACCGGCATGCAGAACTACCAGGACATCGACCCGGAGAGCGGGTTCTCGACAGCGTTCAAGTCCGTCGGACTCGACGGCATCGCCGACGTCATCGCGGTCGGGGCGATCATCGGCATCCTCACCGTGATGTTCACGTTCATGCTCGGCGTCACCCGCGTGTGGTTCGCGATGAGCCGCGACGGACTGCTGCCGAAGTGGTTCGCGAAGACGCATCCCACACGCCACGTACCCACGCGCGTGACCTGGATCGTCGGAGCGGTGTCGGCGGTCATCGCCGGCTTTCTGCCGATCACCGCGGCAGCCGAACTGACCAACATCGGCATCCTGCTGGCTTTCGTCGTGGTCTGTGTGGCGGTCACCGTGCTGCGCTACCGGCAGCCCGAGTTGCCGCGCACCTTCCGCACGCCCGGGATGCCGGTGGTGCCGGCGATCGGGGTCGTCTTCTCGCTGTGGCTCATCACCTTCCTGCACTGGCAGACCTGGGTGCGCTTCGTCGTGTGGTTCCTGATCGGACTGGGCGTGTACTTCGGATACTCCTATCGGCGGTCGGAACTGGCGCGCCGGTAGGGAGCAAGGCGACTGGTACTCCAGCAGGACTTTGGCGGCTGACCTGGGACGATGCCGGGCGACTGGAGTGTATCGGGACGGTGGCTGGTAGGGGTGGTCTCGAAGAGACCGCCCCTCGATCGTGCGACGGTGTCGCTGGTAGTGGCAGCGGGGCGGCCACTTGGCGCCGTCGGCGCCGAGTGCCTCGCGAACAGGAGTGGTGAGACCACGGTCGCCGACGCCCCCGCCGTGTGAGGCACACGGCCGGCGCCGACTCGACGCCTTCCGCACACAGCCTCAGCCACGGACGTACCCTCGGCTCCCCGCGCGACTGCCTGGCCCAGCCCGCCGGCACACACGTCCTCTTTCTCCAGCCGGTCGCCCTCAGTGGTGCGCGCGTGGCCGGCCTGTCACCGCGCGCCGCAGGAGAAACACCGATACGCCGAGCAGTACGGCACCGACGAGGAGGACGGTGAGTGGTGCGGCGACGGAGTCGGGGAAATAGCGGTCGGCCGTCCGGGGCACAGTCAGGAGCACTCCGAGAGCGCCGGCGGCCAGGACCCACATCCGGCGCAGGACCACGCCCGCCGCGAGCACCCCGGCCACGGTGGCCAGGGCGACCACGTGCCCTGCGGCGGTCTCCATCATCAGCTGCGCCCCGATGAGCGAGCCCACCGCAGCGACCGGAAGACCGACGGCGGCCGGCGGGACGTGCCCCCGATACACGGCCACAGCCCAGACGACCGACAGCAGCCAGACGCTCAGCCCCGACACCCACAGCGGTGTGTCGGGGTCGATACGGACGACCCCGGCGCCAAGGGCCGTCGCCAGGCCCCCGAACATCGCGATGTGCTGGAGGGGTGCCTTCGTCCGCAGCCACAGCACGATCGCGTACGCGGTCGCCGGCCCCGACGCCAACATGACGGTGCCGCTGTCGGAGAGGTGCCACACGGCGCCGAGTTCCCCACCGCAGGCCGCCAGCGCGGCGACCGACAGGAACCACAGCACGCTGCGAAGCCGCCCCAGAGCGGCGTCCCCCCGCGGCCGAAGGAGGCCCGCTGACAGTCCGAGCAGCACGGACGCCAGTCCGGCAGCTGCTGCTCGCATACCCGGGGGCGCGTCGGGCCACAGCTGATCGACGGCGGTGAGCACCGCGACGATGGTGAGCAAGCTGCCCAGGTAGCCGAGCGCCTCCGCGATCAGCGCCGCCCTGCCACGGCCTACGACCCATGCAACGCCTGCTCCCGCCCGGTCCCTCCGGGCGTTGCGGCGGGTCTGTTCGGCGTGCTCGATCCTTTGGGCCTGCTCAGGGCCGATCAGCCCTGCGGCGACCCAACGTTCGAGCTGTGCGCGCAGTTCCGGGTTCCGTTCGGGCTCGACCACGGGAACCTCCTCGAACCCGGCCAGTATGCGGCCGCCCGTCGGTCTTCGCACAGGGCCGAAAGGACCCGCCTCTTGGTCGGCTGTTGCTCGGCCACTGAGACGACCGAGCGGTCGCGCGCTTTCGGCCTGCCGGGCCAGGTCGGCTGGGTGGCCGTACTACCGGGACAGCGAGGTGCTCTCGTCGCCATCGTGAAAGCAGCACGATTCCGCGCACCGCACAAAGTCGACCGTGGTCATGGGGAGTTCCGAGGCCGGTCCGTCCAGGAGCGCGCTCCCCCGTCGGAGCCGCGCGTCGGGGCGGTGTCCCGGCTTCGCCGCACCCGGGACAGGCACAGCACCCTGGTCTGTCGGCGGGCCAGTGACGGCAGCAGTCAATTCCCGGAGGTCGGTTCGCGCTGGCGATTGGGGTTCGGGTAGCGCAGCAGCACGGCCACGCCGTCGCTCAGTCGCAGCTTCTGCTCGGGTACCACGACCAGTTCGGCCCCCGTGCCGACGAGGGCGCGGGCCAGGGCCGCGTCGGCCCGCTCCTCGCTGGCCTCCCTTACCCCGTAGGAGCGCAGTTCCTGTTCCGTGACGGCGATCTGACCGGGTTCCGGGCCGACCCAGAGATGGAGCAGCGACTCGGGGTGGTTGTTGAGGAAGAGGGCCTTGACCTGGCCGCGCTGCAACGCCGACACGGCGGCGGCAAGGCCCTCCGCGACGGCTCCGTCATGGGCGCGCTCGGCGAGGAAGGAATCCAGCAGCGCCTGGTCGTGCGCGGCCAAGCGCCCTTCGAAGAGGCCGTCGAGCTGCCGCTCCAGCAAAGCCCTCCCCGGTCTCTGCTCGCCCGCGCCCTCGACCGTGGTGACGTGCCCGCGCAGGGAAGCCGGAAGCCTGCGGATGAGGATGCCGCGGGCCCAGACGTCTCCTGCGACGACCACCGATTCGACGTCGATGGGCCGCGACTGACCTTCCAATTCCCTGCCGAACTCTGTGGCGGCGTTCAGCCAGTCGGTGGCGGGGACCTCCTCGTGGAGACGGTGTCCGGGCGTGACCCTGGTCAGGGGCCAGGTGCCGAGTTCGGCGTCGATCCGCACCATGTCCGCGGCGTCCGTGGAGTGACGGCCGCCGTACCGGACGTTCACCGCCAGGTAGGGGATTCCGGGCGCGTGCTGGACGATCAGCGGCATCGTGTCCGGCAGGGTCCCGAAGCGCACGGTGTCCCGTGGGGGCGGTACGGGCAGCTCGTCCAGCAGGGCCAGCCGCCCGTGAGCGGTGAACACCGCCTGCCCATGAGTGCCGGGGATGTCAGTGTCGCTGCCCACCGTGCCGCTCACCGCCATGATGGATGCCTGATCCGCCCCCTCGGACACCAGGGCGTCCCGAAGGTGGCGCCAGCGCAGCTCCATGACGGCCTCGGGATGCTCGACGACGGAATCGCGGGAGGTGTCCAGATAGACAGACGCGAAAGGACCCGGCTGGCTGTAGAGGGGTTCGAGGAAGGCAAGTCTCATGATCGCTCCCGAGAGGACGCTCAGCGCCACGTGCCACCAGGCCCGGGATTCCGCCGCACCGAGACACGTACAGGTGGGGCACTACGGTTCGTTCCCCATCCAGGATGCGCCTGCTCCACGAACCTCGCCCGCCCTCCGGCACAAGCCGCGCCGCGTCGCGCACAAGTCTGATCACGGGTCCCTCTCGTCCCCCAGAGGTACCCGAACGGCCCTTCCTCATGAGCCACCTCCCGCAGTCATCCTGATCAAAGACAAGGAAGAGACGCCAGCGAGCGAGGTGAGCCTCGATGAAAGCGCACGAAGGCGACGTGCTCCGCTTCACCAGCAGAACCGTGGGAACGCCCGAACACCGTGCCACTGTCGTGAAAGTACTCGGCCACGACGGTGAAGCGCCCTATCTAGTCCGCTACGATGACGGTCACGAGTCAGAGATCTTTCCCGGCCCAGGATGCGTGGTCGAGTCCCGTGCGGCACGCGATTCCTCATCCGGATAGTGCGGCCTTTGGCACGCGACCGCTAGCAGCTGCGCCCAGCGGCACCGCCCGCAGCTGCCAACGTTGCCGCCTGCCGCGAACACCACAGGCGGTCGTGATTCCTGCCCGTTCAGGTACGCCCACGGTGGGTCCACAGCGGTTCCACGACGGCCCACTCACTCCCCCAGTCGTCCAGGGTGGCGGCCTCGGTGCGCCTCAGCCGCAGCCCGACCACGCCGGCGGCGGTCGCGGCGAGCGCCCCGGCGACAAGGGTTCCGCCCGCGACGGCGGCGAAGTGGCCTTCAGTCGTACTGCGTGGGGCGCGGGTGATCACCCCGGCGTCGTCCACCCAGATCGGCACCGTGGTGCCCTCTGCGGAACGGGGCTGGACGGCGACCTTGCCGGTGCGCGGTGTGCCGTCGGGGGCGCGCCAGGAGGCGTCGACGAGCGTGGTGGGTGTGCCGAAGCGGGCAGCCGTCGGCGCGCTGGTGGCGCGGGCGAGGGTGGTCGCGGTGGTCTCGTGGCGGTGGGCTGCCTCGTCGCGGGCGGTTCGTGCCGCGTCGCTCCACATGCGGGCACCCGCGATCGCACCGCAGATCAAGGCGATGAGCACCGCGAGGGCGAGGCCGACGTGCCAGCGGGTACGGGTCCGGTCGCAAGGACGGCGCAGGAGGTTGGCGTCCGGACCGGCAGAGTCGCCGTTGCCGCCGTCGTGCCAGGGGCGCTGCGGCTGTCCGGGGGTCGGTGTCTCTCCGTCGCGCATGGCGGGCCTCCGGGTGGGACGACCCGCGCCGACCCGCCATGGGCTCAGCGCGGGGTGATCATGTCGGCCCCTCGGGACGGGCCCGGGATCCGACCGAGGTTCATGCTGCGGACTCCGCCTTGCCGGAGTCCCCTGCGCGGGTCACGGGAACGGTGCGAGCGCGGCTCTCCTGTGGTTGCCGGACGGCGACGCTGACGGTGAGGATGCCGTCGGCGTACTCCGCCTTCACGTCCTCGGGGGCGATCGCCTCCGGCAGGCGCACCGCTCGCTCGAAGGAGCCGTAGCGGAACTCGGAGTGGTCCTTCGTCTCGCTGCTCTCCTCGTGCTCGGCGCTGACCGTGAGCACGTCGCCGTCCACCGTGATCGTGATGTCCTTGTCCGGGTCCACGCCGGGCAGCTCCGCCTTCAGCACGTACTGCCCGCCCCCGCTCGTCACCTCGATCGGGATGGCGTGCCGACCGAAGGCCGTGCGCCACATGGGGAAGCGGGGAAGGTCGCCGAACCAGTCCCTGACGTCGGGGAACTCGGGGAAGCGGCTGCGACGGCGTTCCATGTCCGTTGACATGATCGTTCGCTCCTTGCATCGTGGATCGTCCTGTCATCCCCACCCTGGCTCCCGTAGACGTGCTCTCCGAGTGCCGGACGGGCCCGGATAGGGGCCGAACGGGGTACGTCTTTCAGGGAATCTGCCGCCTCCTCCGGCGCGCAGCTACGACTCCACAGCGCTCCCGAACGGCTCATGTCGCGGCCCGCATGCGCGGCAGGACGATCTGAGGTACTCCTCGAATGAGAGGAAGGGGCGCGCTTCGGCCCTCGGGTGCCGATGCCCACGCGCCCCTCCCTGCGGCCTCGTACGAGAGGGAGGCAGGTGCCCATGGAGCCCGTCGTCACGGTCGGCCTGGACGGCTCACCCGAAAGCATGGCCGCCGCGCGTTGGGCCGCCGACGAGGCGGAGCGGCGCAAGGTCACGCTGCGCCTGATGCACGCCTGGCCCAATCTCGCGCCGGAGCCGGTCCGCGCCGCGTCGGAGATCGATCAGAACTACTGGGCGAAGCGGCTCGTGCACCAGGCGCAGGCGGAACTGCAGGCCCGTCACCCGGGCCTCGTGATCGTCGGCAACCTGGTCGCCGACGACGCTCAGGACGCCCTGGTGAAGGCGGCATCGGAGGCCGAGCTGACCGTGCTGGGTTCGCGCGGCCTGACGTCCGCCGAGAGCTACTTCCTCGGATCCGTCAGCATGGCCGTCGTGGCCCGGGCCACGCGGCCCGTGGCCCTGGTCCGCCCCGAGCCCCGTGAGAAGGGCACGTCGCCCGCCCCTCGGAGCGTCGTCGTCGCGCTGAAGCTGCACGGTACCTGCGACGACCTGCTCGCCTTCGCCTTCGAGGCCGCCGCAGCCCGCGGCGTGCCCCTCCAGGTCGTCCACGGCCGAAGCCTGCCGCTCCACGCACACACTCCGTGGGGCGCGGATCACGACGTCGCCAAGGGGATCACGGAGGAAGCGCGGAAGCAGCTGGGTGAGGTCCTTCGCCCCTGGCGCGAGAAGTTCCCCGGCGTGGAGCCGGTCGACGCCGTCGGGCTCGAAAGCCCGGCCGAGGCTGTCGTGCGCGCCGCCGAAGGCGCCGGACTGCTGGTCGTCGGCCGGCGCAAGCACCGTCCCCCGCTCGCACCCCGCCTCGGTCCCGTGGCCCATGCCGCCCTGCACCACGCGCGCTGCCCTGTCGCCGTCGTCCCCCATGACTGAGCCGACCTCGTTGAACGAGCTGATCGCGACGGTACGCCAGGAGCACACCGCCACGCCCCGGCAGGACGACGCCCCTGACACCGGCTCTGACACCGGCGCGCTCCCGCGGGCAGAAGTGCGCGAGACCCATACTGCGGTCGTGTTCTTCGTCGGCGACCGCGCCTACAAGTTCAAGAAGCCGGTCGACCTGAAGTTCCTGGACTACACCACCGTGGAGGCCCGGCGGATCGCGTGCGAGCGGGAAGTCACCCTCAACCGCCGCTTCGCCCCGGACGTCTACCTGGGCGTGGGCGAGATCCGGGTCCCGGACACGGAGACCTCCGAGCCGCTCGTGGCGATGCGCCGCATGCCGGCGGAACGCCGCCTGTCCCGGCTCGTACGGGAGGGCGCGGTCGTCGACGACGCCCTGCGAGCCGTCGCCCGACTGCTCGCCACCCGTCACGCGAGCGCACCCCGCACACCGGAGGTGGACGCGCAGGGCACCCGGGACGCCCTGTCGTCGCGCTGGGAGGCGAGCTTCGCACAGGTGCGTGAGATGGCCGTGGACGGCGGCGTGCCGGAGGGCGTCGAGGAGATCGAGCGGCTGGTCCGCCGCTATCTCGCCGGACGCGAGCGGTTGTTCGAGACGCGCATCGAGCAGGGCCGGATCGTCGACGGCCACGGCGACCTGCTCGCCGAGGACATCTTCTGCCTCGACGACGGCCCCCGCGTCCTGGACTGTCTGGAGTTCGACGACCATCTGCGCTACGTCGACGGCCTCGACGACGCCGCCTTCCTCGCCATGGACCTGGAACAGCTCGACGCCCCGGACCTGGCGGCGTTCTTCCTCGCCCGCTACAGCGAGTACTCCGGCGACCCCGCGCCACCGTCCCTGCGACACCACTACGTCGCGTACCGCGCCTTCGTCCGCGCCAAGGTCTCCCTGATCCAGGCCCGCCAGGGCGCGCCCGACGCCGACATCGCCGCACGGCGCCTGATCGCCTCGACCCTGCGGCACCTGCGTACCTCCGCCGTCGACCTGACCCTTGTGGGAGGGCTCCCCGGCAGCGGGAAGTCCACGCTCTCGGGTGCGCTGGCCGACCGCCTGGGCGTCACGCTCCTCAGCAGCGACCGGCTGCGTAAGGAACTCGCGGGCATCCCGGCGGACCGGTCCGCTGCCGCCCCCTACGGCGAGGGCCTGTACACGCCCGAGGGGACCGCCACCACCTACGCGGCCCTGCTGGAACGCGCAGCCACCCTGCTGTCCCGCGGAGAGTCCGTCGTCCTCGACGCCACCTGGTCGAACGCCGAGCAGCGCGAAGCCGCACGGCGCGTGGCCGAAGGCGCCGGCGCCGACCTCGTGGCCCTGCACTGCCAGGTCCCGGACGAGACGACGGCGGCCCGTCTGGCGGACCGCACCGCCGGAGCCTCCGACGCCGACCTCGACGTGGCCACCGCCGTGGCGGAGCGGGAGCCTCCCTGGGAGGAAGCCGTCACGATCGACACCAGCGGCTCCCTGGAGGCCGCGGTCTCCCAGGCGCTGACAGCCATCCGTCCGCACGACACCGGTCCCTTGGTCTTCCGTCGCCCCTATATGGAGCCGGACTAGGAGCTGTCCTGTCGATCTCGGCCGTCCAACGGTCACACTCCGATGAAGCTCACTGTTTCCGTCATGTCCGCCCGCACGGTGCGCAGTTGCGGCACGCCTTCCTTCTCGAACCCCACTGAGACGCCGCAGAACAGCACGAGTCCGTCATCGGCTCCGACTGCCCGGCTGACAGTCTCCCGGTACACGGTCCACATCACCTGGGGGCAGCTGTGCAGCCCCTCGGCCCTCAACAACAGCATGACCGTCTGCAGGTACATCCCCGCGTCAGCCCACTGTCCGGGCCCCATCGTCCGGTCGAGGTAGCAGAACAGGACGGCCGGCGCTCCGAACGCCTCCGAGTTCAAGGTGGCGATCTTCCTGGGCCGGTCTGGGTCGTCGCGCTCGATCCCCAGCGATTCGTACCGCTGGGCGGCGGCGGCAGCAAAGCGGTCGAGATACGGCGAGGCCAGGCCGTCCGGGTACATCGGGTACTCACGCTCGTCGCCCGGGTCCCCCGCCAGTGCCCTGGCTGTCGCGGTCCGCTTGAGTTCCGCCAAGGGTTCACCGGTCACGACGTACAGATGCCACGGCTGGAGGTTCCCGCTGGACGGAGCCCGCGTCGCTGCGGTCAGCACTCGTTTGAGCACCTCCTTGGGCACGGGCTCATCGCTGAACGCCCGCACGGCCCGGCGACTGTCCACGGCCTCATACACATCCACGTCTTCGCGTCCTCTCATTCAACCGGGCCCCTCCACCGTATTCAGCCGTCAGTACCGAGCATCGCCGGGGGTTGGAAGTCGCTCCGACGAGAGTCCCGTCGTTGATAGGACCGTGGGAGACAGAGGCGACTTGACGGATACTCAGTGGGAGCGGCTGAAGCCGCTTCTACCGGTCAGCAATGGGCGCTGTGGCAGGTGGCGGGACCACCGCCAGGTCGTGAACGGGGTGCTGTACCGGATCCGCACGGGCGTGCACTGGCGCGATCTGCCGGAGCGGTACGGACCGTGGAAGACGGTGCACGAGCGGCATCGCCGCTGGTCGGCGGACGGAACGTGGGAGATGCTCCTGCGGCGGATCCAAGCCGAGGCGGACGCGGCCGGCGAGATCGACTGGGACGTCTCGGTCGACTCGACGTCCGTGCGCGCACACCACCACGCCGCCGGCGCCCGGCACGCTCCGCCGCCCGCCATCAAAGGGGGCTCCGCCCAGGCGGTCAGAGCCGCTCGGGTTCGGGCGGAAGTGATCGACCGGCTGGCGGAGGTGGTGAGGGAGGCGAGGCGCTCGGCCGCTCGCGCGGCGGGTTCACCACCAAGATCCACCTGAGCGCGGACGGCCGCTGCCGGGTGCTCTCGCTGGTCATCACGCCCGGACAGTGCGCCGACTGCACCCAGTTCGAGGCGGTCATGGACCGGATCTGCGTGCCCCGGCTGGCCGGCGGCCGGCCACGTACGAAGCCGGACAGCGTCAGTGCTGACAAGGGCTACAGCAACCGCCGCACTCGCCGCTACCTGCGCAGACGCGGAATCCGGCACGTCATCCCGGAGAAGGCCGACCAGGCAGCCAACCGGGTCCGACGCGGCAGCTCCGGGGGCCGACCGCCCGGTTTCGACAAGGACCGCTACAAGAAGCGCAACACCGTCGAACGGGCGATCAACAAACTGAAGACCTTCCGCGCGGTTGCAACCAGGTTCGACAAGCGCGGCTACGTCTACCTCGGAACCGTTACCGCAGCCGCGCTCGTCATCTGGCTCCGCTCGTGATCGCCAGGACACTGCCTAGCAGCGAAGACACCGCTGCGACCGCCCCTGTCCGAGCCCACGCACGACTCACCCCCACCGACCGGGAGAGCCCACTCCCGTTCCCCGCGAAAGGAGACGTGATGTCCGAGAGCATCGTCCCGAACGAGCACGAGCGGCTCCGCACTCTGGAGAACCAGGTGCAGGTCCTGGCCCAGGCCGTCAAAGCACTGGCCGAAGGGCTGGAGGAAATCCCTTCAGAGGACACCGAGATGAAGAAGCAGGCGGCGCGCGGCGCCCGACTGGCACACGAACTGCTGCTTTCCCAGGGGCTGTAGGGGCTTGTCGATGAGGGTCTCCGAAGCGATAAGCCATCCGGCGGTGTCCGTGCCCACAGGGACACCGCTGGGACACGTCGTGGATCTCCTGCCCGTCATCCCTTGACGACCCCGAGCGGCACCAGGCGGGCGACCAGCCGGGCGAGCCCCGCGCCTTCCGTGGCGGCGGCCACGGCGTCGACGTCCTTGTAGGCGTCGGGCGCCTCCTCGGCGAGCGCACGCCAGGACTTCGGCCGGACCGCGATGCCGTGCGACTCCAGCTCGCCGTGCAGTTCCTCGCCGCGGACCCGGCGCAGTGCCTGGTGACGGCTCCAGACGCGGCCGGCGCCGTGGGCGGAGGACCAGAAGGCGTCGTTGCCGGCGGTGCCGGCCATCACGTACGAGGCGGTTCCCATCGTGCCGGGCACCAGGACCGGCTGCCCGGCCTCCGCCAGGTCGTCGGGCAGGTCCGGGTGGCCGGGCGGCAGGGCCCGGGTGGCGCCCTTGCGGTGCACGCACAGCCGGCGCCGTACCCCGTCCACCTCGTGGGTCTCGATCTTCGCCATGTTGTGCGAGACGTCGTAGACGAGGTCCAGACCCGCCCCCGTGGCGACGGTGAACGCGTGGCGCGCGGCCTCGGTGAGCAACTGCCGATTGGCGCGCCCGTAGTTGGCGGCGGCGGCCATCGCCCCGAGATAGGCGCGGCCCGGGGTGGAGACGGCGGGCGCGCAGGCCAGCTGCCGGTCCGGCAGCTCGATGCCGAAGGAGCGCAGGGACTGGTCCATCACGCGGACGTGGTCGCTGCACACCTGGTGTCCCAGGCCGCGTGAACCGCAGTGGATCATGACGCACACCTGGCCGGCGTGCAGCCCGAAGGCGGCCGCGGCGGTCTCGTCGTACACCCGCTCCACGGCCTGCACCTCCAGGAAGTGATTGGCCGACCCCAGGCTGCCCACCTGCCGCAGCCCCCGGTCCACCGCCCGCTGGCCGACCTGCGACGGATCCGCCCCCGCCAGCGTCCCGCCGTCCTCGCAGCGCTCCAGGTCGCGGGGCACGCCCCGGCCGTGCTCGACCGCGTACGCGGCTCCGCCGACCATGAGTCCCTCCAGCGAGCGCCCGGACAGCTTCCACAGTCCGCCGGGCCCCAGGCCGCGCGGGACGGTGTCGCCGAGGATGTCCATCAGGCGCCGTATCCGGGGAGCGAGCGGGTCACGGTCGATGCCGGCGGCGAGCAGCCGGACGCCGCAGGAGATGTCGAACCCGACGCCGCCGGGCGAGATCACTCCGCCGACGTCGATGTCCGTGGCGGCCACCCCGCCGATCGGGAACCCGTACCCCCAGTGCACGTCGGGCATGGCGTACGAAGCGCGGACGATACCCGGCAGGGTCGCCACGTTCACGACCTGCTCCAGCGCCTTGTCCCCGGTCGCCTGCGGCAGAAGCTCCCTCGTCGCGAAGACGACGCCGGGGACCCGCATCGCGCCCTGTCGCTCGACGCGGAAACGGAACGGCGTCTCTTCCACCAGAGTGATGTCCATGCCGTGGTCCCTTCCCGGGCCCCTGACTTCCAGTAGACCCTCGGCGTCACGGCTTCGCGCACCGGGAGCGCGGCGAGAGCCCGGTTCCTGGACTGGATGAGGGCCCGGTTCCTGGACTGGGCGAGGGCCCGGTTCCTAGACTGGAAGACGTGGTCCGGCCCAACGAAGAGGTCGAGGCGCTCCTTCAGGAGTACGCGGACCTCATCGCCATCACCGGAGGCGAGGCGTTCAAGGCGCGCGCCTACGAGAAGGCGGCCCGCGCGATCGGCGGCCACCCCACCGACGTCTCCCACCTCGACGCCGCCGGATTGCGGGAGATCCCGGGCGTCGGCAAGTCCATCGCCGACAAGGTCGTCGAGTACTTCCGCACCGGCAAGGTCGCGGTGGTCGAGGAGCGGCGGGCGAGGATTCCGGCCGGGGTGCGGCAGCTCATCACCATCCCCACCCTCGGCCCGAAGAAGGCCATGGCGCTCTACGAGGAGCTGCACATCTCCTCCGTGGACGAGCTGGCCGACGCCATCGCGGCGGAGAAGCTGCGCGACCTGAGGGGCTTCGGGGAGAAGACCGAGGCGAACATCCTGCACGGCATCGCCCTCATGCGGCAGGCAGGCGGGCGGATCCTGCTCAGCGCCGCCATGGAGGCCGCCGAGGACATCGTCACCGTCCTGTCCGGGATCACGGGTTGTCAGGACTGCACCTACGCGGGGTCGCTGCGCCGCATGAAGGAGACCATCGGCGACCTCGACATCCTCGTCGCCGCCGACCGCTCGGCCCCGTTCATGGACGCCCTCCGTGAACTGCCCGCCACCGCGGAGGTCCTCGTCCACGGCGCCAAGAAGACCTCCGTCCGCACCGCCGACGGCATCCAGGTCGACCTGCGCGTGGTGCGTCCGGACGCGTGGGGCGCCGCCCTCCAGTACTTCACCGGCTCGAAGGCGCACAACATCCACACCCGAACCATCGCCGTCCACGCGGGGCTGAAGCTCTCCGAGTACGGGCTGTTCGAGACGGAGAGCGGGGAGAAGATCGCCTCGCGGACCGAGGAAGAGGTGTACGCCCGGCTCGGCCTCCCCTGGATCCCGCCCACGCTCCGCGAGGACCGGGGCGAGATCGAAGCGGCGCTCCGCGGCGAGCTGCCCGAGGTGGTCACCGAGCACGACATCAAGGGCGACCTGCACACCCACACCGACCTCACCGACGGCCTCACCCCGCTGGAGGACATGGTGAAGGCGGCCGCAGCGCGCGGCTACGCCTACTACGCGGTCACCGACCACGCACCCGACCTCGCCATGCAGCGCATGACCGACGAGAAGGTCCTCGCCCAGCGCGAGCACGTACGGGCCCTGGACGGCAGGCACCACAGGATGCGGCTGCTGCACGGCACCGAGCTCAACATCGGCCCGGACGGGGACGTGGACTGGCCCGACGAGTTCCTCCGGGGCTTCGACATCTGCGTGGCCTCGGTGCACTCCCACTTCGGCCTCGACCGGAAAGCGATGACCCGGCGGCTCGTACGCGCCTGCGAGAACCCCCACGTCCACGTCATCGGCCACCCCACCACCCGGCTGATCGGCAAACGGCCCGAAATCGACGTCGACCTCGACGAGGTCTTCGCGGCGTGCGCGCGCACCGGAACGGCCCTGGAGATCAACGCCCAGCCCGACCGCCTCGACCTCGGCGACGAGGACATCCTCCGTGCCCGGGGGTACGGGGTGAAGTTCGCCGTCGACACCGACGCCCACTCCCTCCCGCAGCTCGCGTACCTCCGCTACGGCGTCGGCACGGCCCAGCGCGGCTGGCTCAGCCCCGACGACGTGATCAACACCTGGCCCCTTCGGCGGCTGCGCCGGTTCCTACGCAAGGAGCGAGCAGGCTGAGGCGCGAACGTATCTCCCGGGCAGGGCGGGGAGTCACACATCGAGCGTCACCGCGCACGTCCAGCCGTCCGTCCCTCGCGTCACGGCCAGATCGTGCAGCGTGACGGCCTTCGGCGCGGCACCCGTCACGGGCAGCGACCCTGCGTCGGCCATCCACAGAACGCCCCTCACGCCGCCGTCGACGGGGGCCAGTTCAACGTCGACCGGGACCTCGCCCTCCGTGTCGAGCCGGTAGACGACCTCCTCCAGCAGGGCGACCAGCACGTCCTCGTCCCGGTCCGCCCGCACGTCGACCTCCCGCCGGCGGACGACGGTCGCCCCGGACACGTCCAGGAACGAAGCGCAGACCCCTCGCACCGCCTGCCCCAGGCACTCCTCGCGCGTGGGGGCCCACGCCTCCACCCGCAGGTCCGCCGTATGCGGAACACCGCGATACCCACCGCGTGCGGCCGCACCGTCCACGCCTCGCCTCCCTCGCGCGTCGCCCCCGGCGGTCAGGGAACAGCCGTGCCACGGTAGCCCCGCCGAGGCGGCAGCCCGGGCAACACCGTGCCGGCCTGCGGCCGACGGTCCACCGGCTCCTTCCGCACCGGGTGGCCGGCGAGGGCCACGACGATGTCAGCAGCCGTCAGCACCCCGGCAAGACGCCCGTCTTCACCCAGCACTGGAAGGGCGTCGGATTCGGTGTACGTCATCAGGTCGACCGCGTGACGCACGGTCTGCTCCACGTGCACGAGCGCCGGCCCGTGACCCCGAAGGAGCTCATCCACCCGCACCTCCGACAACGAAACGGCGGGAGCCCCACACACAACTGCCACATCAGCCCTCTCCAGCAAGCCGGCACAACGACCGTCCGGACGCACCACCGGCAGATGACGGGAACCCGACCGCTGCAACAACTCCCACGCCACGAGCACCGTCTCACCGACATCGACCGTGACCACCTCGGGGCGCATCACCGAGCCGACCGTCCGCGCCAGAACCTCCTCCTGCTCTTCCACGATCGCTTCCTCAGTCATGTGGGCCAGGCTTCGGTTGCCCGCCTGTACGACCGGACAGCTCCCCCGACATCGAGAACGAACCTCTGGCGAGCTGTGACACGCTCGGTGTGAGGAGGCCGAGGACTGACTCATCCCCAGGGCTCGCCTTCAAACGGGAGTCACCCCATGGGCAGAGCTCACGTGGCTTTGGCTTCCGCACAGTTGACGCCATGCGGGCAGGCACGACCCCGCACCACCGGTCAGCCGGTCGGCTGAAGGAGGATCGCCTGGATGTCGTGCGGCAGTTGCTCCAGTGCCGCCTCCAGGTGTCCGGGCGAAACGTGTTCGCGTACGACGCCGGTGACGACGGGAGCGATCCGGGGCACTTCCTCGGCGGTGACCTTGGCCTCCTGGACGAAGCGGTCGACGTACCCTTCACGGTCATACTTGACCGGTACGGTGCTGGGATCCCAGCCGTCGTAGTAGGCGCCCCGCAACAGGTCGGGGAGCTGGGCGGCGAAGTGGGCGGCCACATCGACGGTGAGCCGGTCGCGGAGCGTGTGCAGCCAGGCCCGCAGGACCCTGTGAGCGGCGTGGCGGTCCTCAGTGCCCAGGGCTTCCGAGACCGCTTTCAGCCAGATGTTCGCGGTGTGGATGGCGTGCTCGAAGTCGGGGTGGTGGGTGGTCTCGGGCATGGGTCTTCCCCTTCCGGTCGTGCGTGACTCCCCTGCGCCACATGGGACGATGGGCACGCCTCGGCGGTGCCGTGGCCGGTACTGAGAGCGGTCCGCTCATTCAGGAGTGACGGGGTGCGGGCGGCGCCCGTCGAGTCGCATGCTGCGCGCCCAGCGCGGGAGGAACTCAAAGGCTTCCCACTCCCTGCCCTATGGGCTCCATGCTAGGGCGGGCGGAACCGGTCGGCAGCCGCAGCACCGCACGGCGTCACAGGCACCTGGGTGGATCGCCGGGGTCCACTGGGCGAGGTGCGCGACTGGGGGCGCCGCCCGAGCATGGTCTTGTGCCTGTCCATATGGCCGGGTGCCTCCTCATGGCCCGTGCCGCAGGCGGCGGGGTCACCCATGGCGCAGGGAGGAAGAACCGTGGGCCGCTATGCGCGTGTCGTGGTCAAGCTCAGCGGCGAGGCGTTCGCCGGGGCGGCCGGGGCCGGGACTGATCCGGCCTGCCTGGCGCACTTGGCGGACGAGGTCGCCTCGGTGCACGACCGCGGGGTGCAGACCACGGTGGTCGTCGGAGGGGGCAACCTCTTCCGGGGACGGCTGGCCGGGAGCTGGGGTATCGACAGGGCCGAGGCGGACGACATCGGCATGCTCGGCACGGTGATGAACGCACTGATGCTGCGAGGTGCGCTGACCGCGCGCGGCGAACCGGACGTGCGGGTGATGACGGCCGTCCCGATGCAGAGCTTCGCCGAGCCGTTCATCCGGCTGCGTGCGGACCGGCACCTGCGGCGCGGCCGCATCGTGCTGCTGGCCGGAGGCACCGGCCAGCCATATGTCACGGCCGACTACGCAGCGGTGCAGCGCTCCCTGGAGCTGTCGGTCGATGCGCTGCTGGTCGCCAAGCGCGGCGTGGACGGCGTCTACGACAGCGATCCGAAGACGCATCCGGACGCGAAGCGGTACGCGCGTCTCACCTACCGGGAGGCGCTGGAGCGGAGGGTGAAGGTGATGGACACCGCGGCCTTCGTGCTCGCCGAGGAGCAGGGCCTGGTCATGCATGTCTTCGATGCCGCGAGGCCAGGTGCCATGGCGGCAATCTGCGAAGGGCGCGATATCGGCACCGTCGTCACCGCTGATTGACGTGCGGCCCCAGTATCACGTCACCCTCTGCGGTCGCGCCATCGGGAAGCCAGGCAACACACCCCGAAATCCTGACTCGCTGCGGGCTCCCGCCAACCGTTGTTTACTGGCTATGAGCGGTTTCCCGGCGAGGCACGCCTTGTCGGGCCCGACCCGAGTGGTGGTGCTCGCTCATGGCCGCGCGACAACAACGGCGCAGGCACAGCTGGCCCGGAGAGCGCCCCTTCAGAGGACGTTCCACCCGAGGGAGCGGCATACGGTGCACGACTCGCCCACGTGATCCTGCTCTCCCAGGGCCCGTAGACACACCCTCGTGCCGGAGGAGACGGCCATGAAGCACAAAGAAGGGCGTCCCCCGATCGTGGTCGGCCTCGACCCCGATCCGGGAAGGCGCACGGCACTCGTCTGGGCCGCCGACGAGGCGGACCGGCGCCGCCTGCCGCTGCTGCTGGTTCTCGCGCAGAACGTGCCGACCCCCGGGTACCGGCCGATGGGCGGGGTCCCGACCTGGGAGGAGTGGAACGAGGCGCTGCATGCGACGGGGAACCGCGTACTGGAGGAGGCGGTGGCCTTCGTCGAGTCACGGCATCCGCGGGTGCGGGTGTCCGGGCTGCTTGCGGAGGGGCATCCGGCATGGGTGCTGCGGGAGCAGGCGCAGAACGCTACGGCGGTCGTGCTCGACTCCTGGCATCTGAGCGCTGTCCAGGAGCTGTTCAGTTCCGCCGCCGTCGCTCTGCCGCTCATCGCGCACGCCCCCTGCCCCGTGGTGGTCGTACCGGAGCCGGAGCACACTGCCCAGCAGCCGTCCTTCTTCGTGGTCGGGGTCGATGGCAGCCCTCGATCCGCCGCCGCCGTCGACGTCGCCTTCGAGGAGGCCGGCCTGCGCGGCGCGCTCCTGCGGGCGTTGTACGTGTGGCATCCTCCGCGGCTCGGAGTCGTCCTGGATGAGGACGCGGCCGTCCAGGAGTGCCGCCGGCTGCTGTCGGAGGTGGTCGCCGGACGTACCGCCGCCCATCCCGAGGTGGAACTGCATCACGAGGTCGTGCGGGGCCACCCGGTGCAGGTCCTCACCGAGGCGTCCGAACACGCCCTCGGCCTGGTCGTGGGCACTCGCGGGCACGGCGGCTTCACCGGCATGCTCCTGGGGTCCGTCACTCAGGGCGTACTGCACCACGCGCACTGCCCTGTCATCGTCGTCCCGCACGCGCACCATCAGTAGGGCTCACGCCTTTGCGTCGCCGGGTCTCCGGGGCTGCCGCCCTCGACGACGAGGAGGCGTCCGTCCAGGCTCGCCCGTGCCACGCCGAAGAGGTTCGTCAGCCAGATCCCTGTGCGTACGTGGTCGGTGACTCCGGCCAGGCGCAGCCGGCTGCGTCCTCGGGCCAGCGCGGCGAACGGGATGATCTGGTCGGAGGCATAGCGGTCCAGTACCGCACCGGTTCGCAGGTCCTGCAGCAGGCGCGCGGCGGTGGCGTGCCCGATCCTCTCGGCCGGGCGTCCGCGGACTCCGGCCCCGTCCGCTCCGAGCCGCCACCCGCCCGTCAGGTCGGCGAACACGGCGATCCCGGCGCCTGGCTGGAGGGCACCCGTGTCGTCGCGTTCCTCGATTCGGGCTTCGTGTCCGGCCCGGGCGAAGACCTCGCGGGCGCTGTCCGCCATCCGCCGGCTCACCGAGCGTTCGCGCAGGTGGGAGGCGAGGGCGATCCCCCACACCGATCGCACCGGCCCAAACCGCTCGGCCTCCAGGGGCGCGAGCGGTCCGTCGGGCCGTACCCGGAGCCGCAGCACACCCCCGCCGCTCGGCGGATATCCGGGCCGGACCAGGGTGACCGTGACGGTGAGACCCATACGGCCGAGCAGCGGTGCGAGCACGTGCTGGAGGTGGAAGGCGGAGGGCGCTCGTTCCTGGAACAGCCCGCCGGTCAGTTCGACTTGGACCGGCTCGTGCGCCTCGGCGATGACGGGCAGCAGCGCGAGCGACAGCGCCGTGGCTGACCCGGCCGTCCCCACGTCGAACGCGTACCGCCCTCGCGGTGTCTCATCGGCCGGATAGAAGGTGAACTCCCGCGAGCCCAGCGACGCCCCCGCAACCGTTCCGCCGACCAGCGTGCGGACCGCCTCGACCGCGCAGAGGTGCTGACGTCGCAGCCCGGGCCGCGCTCTGCGCGCCCGGACGTGGCGCAGATGAACCGGGGTGCGCGTCACGGCCGCGTAGGCCATCGCCTGGCGCACGATCATGCCCGATCCGGAGCAGGCCGCTCCGTCGATCTCAAGCAGGGCGTTCATCGGGGCCTACTCCACACCTCTCACACACTTGACGCCGAAAGCTGTCGTGGCCTTCTGCGACGGCTCGGCTCCCCTGGGTCTTCATCTCGCCTCGCGTGCCCCAGGCGTGTTCCCGTACGAGGTCGGGGAGTCGTCCTCTGCAACTGAGCACCGCCCGTGTCCGGAGCACGCGTTCGGGTTCAGAGCCTCAGGCCGCTGTGTGAGCGGCCGGGGCCATGTGGTCGGTGAACCAGTCGCGTGCCAGAGCGGTGACCTTCTCCAGGGCGCCGGGCTCCTCGAAGAGGTGGGTCGCGCCGGGCACGACCGCGAGCCTGCTTTCACAGCGCAGCCGGGCCTGTGCTTGCTGATTGAGGTCGAGCACGAGCTGGTCGTGGCCGCCGACGATCAGGAGCGTCGGCGCCGTCACCGCCGGCAGCCGTGGCCCGGCCAGGTCGGGCCTGCCGCCCCGGGAGACGACCGCGGCGATCCGCGCGCCCGGCTCGGCGGCTGCCCACAGCGCGGCGGCCGCGCCGGTGCTGGCGCCGAAGTACCCGGCGGCGCGCCCGTCGGCCTCGGGCTGTCCGCGCAGCCATTCAGTGGCGTCCGCCAGGCGCCGGGCGAGCAGGCCGGTGTCGAAGACATTGGCCCGGTTGGCCTCTTCCGACTCGGTGAGCAGGTCGAACAGCAGCGTGCCAAGACCGGCGCGGTTGAGTCCGGCCGCCACGAACCGGTTGCGCGGGCTGTGCCGGCTGCTGCCGCTGCCGTGCGCGAACACGACGATGCCCCTCGCGCCCGCGGGCACCGTCAACCGCCCGCGCAGCACCACGGCTCCAGCCCGCACATCCGCCTCCCTGTCCTCCGACACGGCGGGACGCGGCCCAGCGCGGCGGGTGCTCAGCGGGCGGGCGATCGCCTCCTCCAGGCAGGCGACGACCTCGTCGTCGTCGGTCTGGGAGAAGTCGACGTAGAACTGTCCGATCGCATAGAAGTTCCGCGGGGTGTGCACACATACGAACTCGTCGGCCTCCCTGCCCAGCCGGGCCGTCCAGTCATAAGGTGCCACGGGGACCGCCAGCACGATCCGTGCGGCCCCGCGGGCGCGGGCGATCTGACAGGCCGCACGCGCCGTCGACCCCGTGGCCACCCCGTCGTCGACCACCAGCGCCGTACGGCCCTCAAGCCCGATCGGTGCCCGCCCGCCCCTGTAGCGCCTGGCCCGGCTCTCCAGCACCTCCCGCTCACGGGCCTCGACCTGGCCCAGCTCATCGGAGGTGACCTGCGCCGCGCGCACCACGTCATCGTTGATCACGCGCACACCGCCCTCACCGATCGCTCCCATGCCCAGCTCCGGCTGGAAGGGCACGCCCAGTTTCCGCACCAGACAGACATCCAGCGGCGCGCCCAGAGCGTCGGCGACCTCCGCGGCGACCGGAACTCCGCCACGGGGCAGACCCAGCACCACCACCTCGGCTCCCTTGAGGTGTCCCAGCCGGCCGGCCAACTGCCGGCCGGCCTCACGACGATCCATGAACAACACGATCCGACCTCCTCGTCCCCGAGGAACACAGTGGACGCGATGCCCCGTACTTCCATGCTCGCCCCAGCAGGGCACGGTCGCGCACCGCCGCGGAAGCCGCGGTCACCGTGGTGCGCCGCCGTCCTCGCTGTCGGGGTCCACCCCGCCGTCCTGGCTGCTCACAGCCGCAACGCCCAGACGCCGCACGAACGCGGCCTCGCTGCGCGCCAATGCACGTTGCAGCCCCTCCCGTAGATCCGCGTATCCCGTGGGGCCAACTTTCTGGCGGACCTCGTTCGAGACGGGCTGTCTCCCACTCGCCACGCCCGGATCAACGACCCGTTCCGAATCGTGGTAGTGCGCCGAGTGAGCGAAACGGTCCCTCCGGACGGCCGGGGAGGGCCACGGAGAGGGGCACGCGCGTCGGCTCCACCGGGATCCCCCAGTGCGTTGTGGTGCGGTCGACGCGAGAATGGAGTTCTGACGGAGTACCTCTCGGGGAGGCCACGCACTGCTCGCGGGCCAGCACACAAAGTTCGTTACCTGTGGGCGTCCGTCAGTGACGACGTCGGCGGCGACGGGGGCCGGGGGCCCGCTTTCAAAGGCAGGGATCAGACCGTGCAAATCCATTACGTGATGAGTACACCGCCGGCCAGCGTGCCTCCTACGACCTCCATCGAGGAGGCGGCACAGCACATGGCCCGTGCGGGCGTCGGGGCGCTGCCCGTGGTCGACGACGACCGGGTGGTGGGCATCGTCACCGACCGCGATCTGGTCGTACGGGCCATGGCCGACGGACTGTCCCCGCAGACCAGGGTGGAGGAGGTCATGTCCGCTGCCCCGGTGACCGTGGACCCCGAAGCGGCCGTCGCGGTCGCTCTTCTCGTCATGCGGTCGGCGCGGGTGCGCCACCTTCCGGTGGTGGCTGAGGGCCGGCTGGTCGGCGTGGTCTCGTTCGACGACCTCTTCTGGCAGCTCACCCAGCAGCTTTCGGACCTGGCGGCCGTGGTGGATGCCGCCAGGAAGATCCCCGAACCCCTCCGGGGTGGGCAGCAGGCTCCCCTGCCGCACGGCTGACGGACCACGGCTCCATGCGGGGTCGCGACTCCGGCCAGGCGGGTAACCGCCTCGTCCGTGCCGCCACATCGGCGACGACGCCCACGGTGGCGTCATCGGCTCCCTCGGCCCCTCGGTTCCGGCGCCACGGCAGACACGGCAGACACAGCGGGGCCCGTGCTCGCAGCCGATACCGAACGGGCGACCATCACGTCGGCCTTACGCGGTAGGCCGGTCCTGCTCATCGCGGGTCGCCCCGGCCGCCGCATCGTGGTCGCCCGCTGCGGGGTGGTGACCGTCGTGCCGGCGTTGCCGGAGTACCTCCAGGACCACGGACCCGTCGACGGTCTCGCGGGCGGTGAGGAGGTCGGCCAGGGCGTCGAGCGCCTCGCGGTGGTCACGCAGCAGGGCCGTGGCGCGTTCCTCGGCCTGGCGCACCAGGCGGGTGGTCTCCTTGTCGATGACGCGTTGCGTCTGCTCGGAGTAGGGCCGCAGCAACGCGTCCTCGGTGCTGTCGCCGCCGAGGTAGCGGGGAGCGCCGGATCCGTACCCGACGGGGCCGAGGGCCGAGGACAGGCCGAATTCGCGGACCATGCGGACGGCGATCTGGGTGGCGCCGGCCAGATCGTCGGCGGCGCCGGTCGAGCCCTCGCCGAAGACGACCAGTTCGGCGGCCCGTCCGCCGAGCCGGACGGCGAGCAGGTCGGTCAGGTAACCCTCGCTGTACAGGTGCCGTTCGGCTTCGGGGAGCTGCTCGGTGGCGCCCAGCGCGGGCCCGGAGGGGAGGATGGTGACCTTGGCGACGGGGTCGGCGTGCTCGCACAGTGCCGCCACGAGCGCGTGTCCGGACTCGTGGACGGCGACGGCGCGCCGTTCCTCGGGGAGCAGCGCGTTGGTGGATTCCCGCCGCCCGAGCAGGAGCCGGTCGCGGGCGTCGTCGAGATCCCGGGCCTCGATGACGGCACGGCCGTCCCGGACGGCGTTGATGGCCGCTTCGTTGACCAGGTTGGCCAGATCGGCGCCGGAGAAGCCCGGCGTGGCCCTGGCGACCGTGTCCCAGCCGACGTCGGGCGCCATGGTCTTGCCGCGGCCGTGGACGGCCAGGATGGCCGCCCGCTCGGCCTGGTTGGGCAGCGGCACCGTCACGTGCCGGTCGAAGCGGCCGGGGCGCAGCAGCGCGGGGTCCAGGGATTCGGGGCGGTTGGTGGCGGCCAGGACCACGATGCCCGCGGACTGGTCGAAGCCGTCCATCTCGGCCAGGAGCTGGTTGAGGGTCTGCTCGCGTTCGTCGTTGCCTCCCAGCCGGGCACCCGCGCCACGGCGGCTGCCGACGGCGTCGATCTCGTCGATGAAGATGATCGAGGGTGCCCGTTTGCGCGCTTCGGTGAAGAGGTCTCGCACGCGGGAGGCGCCGACGCCGACGAACATCTCGACGAACGCGGAACCGGTCACCGACAGGAACGGGACTTCCGCCTCGCCGGCCACCGCGCGGGCGATCAGGGTCTTGCCGGTGCCCGGCGGACCGACCATGATCACGCCGCGCGGTCCTTCGGCACCGGCGGCGGCGTAGCGCTCGGGGTTGCGAAGGAAGTCGACGATCTCGCCGATCTCCTGCTTGACGCCCTGGTAGCCGGCCACGTCCGCGAAGCGGGTCGTCGGGCGCTCCGTCTCGATGATCTTGGCACGGGCCCGGCCGATGGCGCCGAAGCCTCCGGTCAGGGTCCCGGCCGCTCTGCGGCCGGCCCAGAGGAACAGCCCGCCGATGGCCAGCACGGGCAGGAACAGCACCAGCAGGGTCACCCAGGGGCTGCCGCCGCTCCTGGACGCGATGATCTCCACCTTCGCGGACTGCAGCTGCTGATCGAGGCGACTGTTGTCCAGGGCGGTCGGGATGCGTGTGGTGAACTTCTTGCCGTCCTTGAGCGTGCCGCTGACCGCGCCCTTGTCGTCGATGTCGACCGTCTTGACCTGCCCGACGACCACTTTGCCGAGGAAGTCGCTGTACGACAGCTTCGCCCCTTGCGGGGAGGAGAGGAGGGGACTCGCAGCAGGACTACGAGCAGTACGGCCAATGTGGCGACGGGCAGCAGCCAGCGCGTCCAGGAGGGCTTCGGCGAGGGCCCCGACGGCTTGGGCGGCTCACGCGGAGGGCCCGATTTCGCCGAGCGCGACAGATGCCGACCTGAGAAGTGGACTGATGTGATCAACGGACGGCTCCCTTGGCGGTTCCCGGATGCGCAGAGGAGGGTGGATCGCGGGTGGGCGTCCCACTTCAAGGATCAACGCCCTCTCCGCTGTCGGCACGGGCGAACCGCCGCGGGCCACTTCCCTCCTCGGGTCACCGCACGTGCCCGACCGGAGAGACCGCCCGACCGGCAACAGGGGTCTCGACGTCACGACGCGCACGTCCTGCGCACTCCGGCCGGAACGGCCCTGCGGTTCGCTGCGTGGACGGGAGAAATCCCCTATGCCCGAACCCACCAGTCACGTCACGTGGGCCATACGGCGGGGTGGGGGAACCGCACGGTGTACCCCTCACCGAAGAGCACGCTCTGTAACCCCGTGTCCGCCGCTCCCCCGCGCCCACCGGCGCTCATCCGTCCCGTACGGTCAGCTCGTCGATCACATCGCGCACCGGGTCGAGCCCTTTCACCTCGGCGAGCAACCGCGCCCCTACGTCGCCCGTCACGGAGCCACGGAGGCGGGCCATTCCCTGCTGGACCGTGACCTCCACCGTGTCGGCGGCCTCGGGGAACACGTGCCTGATGCGGCCCCGCACGCCCTCGACGAGGGTCGCGTCGACCCCGAGCAGGGCGTCCAGCAGGGTGTGCCGGTGAACGGTGCCCACGAGCCGCCCATCCGGCTCCGCCACGGGAACGCGCTTGAGACGGGAGAGGGCCACCAGCCAGGCGGCCTCGGAGACCGTCATGTCCGGCTGGACGGTGACGGCGGGGCTGGTCATGAGGGTCTCAGCCGTCTCCTCGCCCGGCTCGGCCGTCGGCCTGGTCTCCCGCACCTGGCTCGCCGCGCTGGGCCGGTGCGTTCGTGCGGCGACCACGGCGAGCAGATCGGCCTCGGACACCACGCCCATGACCCGGCCGTCGGTGTCGGCGACGGGCAGCGACCCCGTCGCGTGCTCCGACAGCGCCCGGACGATGCCGGGCAGGTTGGTGTCTCCAGCGACCGACGGCGCAGGCGCGGTCATCAGGTCACGTACGAGGAGGGCGGTACGGGGTGCCTGGGCAGCGGGCCGGGCCTTCTTGGCGGTGGACACGTTCGCGAGCGCGCCGACGTAACGCAGCAGGGCGTCCTGCCGCTGCTGCTCGTCGGGACGCCAGCCGTGCCGGGGTACGGCACGGCGAGCCTCGGCGCCCGCTGCGAACTTCTCACGCTCTGTCATGGCGATCTCTCCAGATGCGGTCATGTCGTCCGCGCCCGGGACGGCACGGTGGCTCGTCCCGTTCAGGTGGCTGTGGGTGACGGCTCGCGGGCGGTAGGGGTGATGAGGCCGTAGTGGCCGTCATAGCGGTGGTAGAGGACGTTCCCGCGGCCGGTGCCGGCGTCGGCGAAGAACACGAACGGCCAGCCGGTGACGTCCAGGCGCTCCTTCGCCTCCGTGACGCTCATGCGCGGGGCAGCAGCCGGGCTGAGGGTCAGCGGCACGGCGACCGGGCCGATCAGGTCTGGCCGCGGATGCACCTGCGCCAGCCGGTATCCCTCCGGGTCCGTGCGATACAGGACGCTGTCCTCGCCCGATCCGGCGTCGGTGAACAGCTGGAAGCCGTAGTCCAGCCGCTCCAGGTCGTCGGCCGCCTCGTCCGGCGACTCGAAGGCCAGGGCGAACGCCTTGTGCCGCACGACCTCCCGTTCCTCGACCGGGCGCGGGAAGTAGCCGGGGCGGTGGGTGGGCTCGTCGCCGTGCCGCCATGGGCGCTCGCTCCCTGGCGGATGTGTCCGGCCGCGCCGGGCCTCCCAGTGCTCTGCCATCCCCGCCAGCACGGCTTCGAGCCGGTCCCGCAGGAGGTCGGCCGCTTCCGTCGCGTTGATGCCCGCCACGTGTGCGCGAGCGGGCTTGCCGTTGACGTCCAGATTGGCCTGTGCGGTCACGGGGCGTTCCATCGCCGGGTTCGCGTACCTGGTCAGCTTCACCCGGGCGAAGAGCACAGGTCCCGGTGCCTGGCCGAACACGGCCCGCACCTTGTCCCGGGCGTATGCGGCGTCCTCGGCGGACACATCACCCCGGGTGTCCACCTGCACGTCCACGACGGGTTGTGGCGCCATTCGCTTCATGATGACCTCCGCTACGAGGAGGAGTTCGCGTGGCCGACCCGTTCCTGCATCTCCCGATCAAGCAGGAATTCGTGAGCCGACCGGGCCGCCGGGGACTCTTCATCCCACGTGCGGGGGCCGGGGACCCGCCGTACGCGGGTCCCATCGACGCCCCCAGTCCCGGGAGCTCGGCTCCGGCCACCAGCTCTCACTCGTCGTCCAGTCTTCCTTCGATCCGCGAGACTCGCAGGGGCCGAACGGCCCTTGCCGGGGGCTGACAGGTCCGCCGATTGGATCGGCGCGACGACGACGCGCAGCATGGAAGTAGTCCTGACAATCGTCGTTTCGCGGAGGTGAACCGCGATGACCCTGCCCGTACATCACCGGCCGACTCGGCTTCTGGAACGGACGTTCCCCACGCTGAGCTGGGGAGAGCCCGCCGCATCCGAGATCGATGACCTCTTCGAGCGGATGGGCCGTTTCCTGGAGGCAGCCAGCATGGCACCCGCCGTCTCCGGCATCTGGTCGCCGCTGGCCGACATGCACGAGACGGACGACGCCTACGTGGTCGAGGCGGAGCTGCCGGGCATCAAGCGAGAGGACATCGACGTCGAGGTCAGCGGCCGGGAATTGGGCGTCACGGGTGAGTTCAAGGAACGCGAGCGTGAAGGCGTCCTGCGCCGGGGTACGCGCCGCACGGGCCGTTTCGAGTACCGGGCGTTGCTGCCCGTCGAGGTCAAGGCCGAGGAGGTCAAGGCGAACCTGGCCGACGGCGTGCTGACCGTGACCGTCCCCAAGGCCCAAGCCGCCAAGCCTCGGCATGTCGAGATCACGGAGGACTGAATCACACCTTGCACGCGTGAGGAGCGGACGGGGTGTCCCCGGTCCGCTCCTCACGAGTGCGGTGTCACCAGGTACGGCCCCGCCTTCCCGCTGACCGGAGGACCATGTGCGCACGGCAACGCGCGGGCGGCCGGGCGACCGTAGTCGTCCTCCGCTTGTCCGGGGTGCTTGAGGAGATCCTTCTTTCCTCGCCGTGCGGTGGTCACACGCTGCGGCACAGCGCCCCGATGCCGTGGGCCGGGGCGCCGGCGGCATCGGGACTCAGGACGCGTACGTCCGCCCCGGACAGCACGGCCGAGCGGACCGCCACGTCGGCCAGCGGGCCGCGGATCACGGGGCCGCCGGCGGGGGACGGCGTGGGGCGGCGATCCGACACAGCTGAAGCGGCCTCGCCGAACCACGCGGTACGCCGGTCGTCCGGCTCGTCGACGAGGACGAGGGTCTCCACGCGGCTCTCCGCGAGCGCGCTGAGTGTGGGGCGGACGCCCTCGACGGCCCGGCCTACCGGAGACCTCTCCTCGGCGAACCGTCGCAGCAGGTCCTTCGTCTGCTCGTCCGCCGCGCGGTGGGTCTCGGCCTCGATCTGCTCCTCCCGGATGCGGGCGGACCCGTCCGGTGCGCGTCCACCGCTGACGTGGCGCAGGGAGACCTGCCGCCGGATGCGGTCGGGCAGGTGCTTGGTGAGCAGTTGCAGAGCGCGGACGTCCCCGGCGAGCAGCACGAGGCGGGCGGAGACCCGCGACACGGCGCCTGTCAGGGCCTCAGCCGCGCTGACGGCGTTGTGCTCCCAGGAATCCTCCGCCCTCCGCTGGAAACGGCCCTGCGACATGCCTCCGGGCGCGTTGCGCTCGATCTCGTCATCGGGTCCGGTCACGGTGCGCCGTAGCGGCTCGGTGTCTCCGCGCGGGTACGCCGACAGGTCGGCTCCGGTGCGGTCGACCACGGCAAGGACGCGTGCCGGGTGTTCCTGGCGCCACTCCAGGAGCGGTGCCAGGTGCGGCAGGGGCGCGTGAACGGCGAGATCCCCGTGTCCGTCGCCGGGCAGGATCGTGGAGTGGCGCAGCTCGCCGGCGGCCGCGAAGGCCGCGAGCATCCCGGTTCCGGGGAGTGCCGCCTCGACACGCCGCGTCAGCGCGGCAATCGTGTCGTCATCGGCACCGGAGTCCGACAACTGCCGTGCAAGGGTGCGCCAGCGAAGCCTTGCGTCGTCCTCCCGCTGCGGGCGGGGCTCCAGTTGCAGATACACCGAGGCGATCGGCCCCGGGGTCTCGCACAGGGTCCTCAGGATGTCGTCGTTGACCGACGTCGTGGTTCCCATGTCAGGCTCCCGTGGTGGGCGCGCCCGTTCGCGACGAGCCCGAGGCGTCGGGATCGAATCCGAAGAACCGCTCAGGAATCGAGGTCCCCATGAGCTACAGGGGCGGCGTCAGGACCGATCAGGGCAGAGCGCGCGGACGCGGACCACATGTCAACCGGCGCGCCCACTCCGGGCGCTCCGCGGTCCCTTCTTCGCTGTCGCGTGGCTGATCACGTCTCGCAGCGGTGTCGTGCGGTCAGACGGAAACCTGCAAGGTGGGCTCCCTTCGCCGGCATTGTCCGGATCAGGTGATGGAGGTCGCCTTCCGGTCTCACAGACCTTCCAGCCTCTCAGCCCGACCGTCGACCAACGCCCCGCGCGGAGCTTCCGCCCATCACCCGGGGCCATCCGGTCGAACTCCCTCGCTCGCCCTGCAGGCCAATTTCCACGATACGCCCGCCCCCACCCAGTGCCAAGGCGGAACGACCCCGTCACTGCCCCGATGACCAGGCCCGAAGGCGGCTCGGTGAATCCGCCATACCCCCGGCTGCCCACTCGCGGTAACTGGTGCCCCACCATTCGTCCGCGAGCGGGCGGAACGGGACGGGCGCCACCGCCAAACCACGGCGGACGGCGACTGAGTCGGCGGCGCCCGGGGACTGCGTCCGACCGCTGTCTCGCGTTGGGCCGGGCGGCCCATGTCCAACAGTCTCGGCCGCGGTCACACTGGGGGTACGGGCTCGGGGCGAAGAAGGTGGTTCCCGTGTCGGATCGGGTCGTCGCGATGGTGTGGCCGTACGAGCGCGGGGTGGTGTTGCGGCTGGGCCGGCGGCGCGGGGTGCTCGACCCCGAGAGCCGGTTCAAGTGCCCGCTGACGGACCGGATGTCGAAGGTCGCCCCGCGCACGGTGACCGACGTCATCGTCGGCAACCGCGTCGTCCTGCAGTCGCAGAACCCGCAGATCCTCGCCGAGATCGCCGCCGAGAAGAACTCCACCATCGTCTTCCCCGCCCAGTTACTCGAAGCGCCTGGGCCCTGACCCGCTTCGTCGGCCGGGAAAGGAGCTCCGCGACGACCGCACCAGCGGTCACCACACCGACGGTCACGACAGCGGGCGGCTGCCCCGGGCAGGACTCACCCACCCCCGGGACGGAACCCTCACCGGCCCCCTCAGAGGACAGGACTGGACATGAACGAGCAGACGACGAACACGCCGATGCGAACCAAGACGTGGACCCTGCGCGTGGACCTCTTCGAGGAGGGCGACGCCACAAAGGTGCACGCCGTCCTCGACACCGGTGACAACCGGCTGGAGAGCCACACCGAAGCCCACCGCAACCCGCACGACCCGCCCGCCCCGGAGATCGGCGACGAATACGCGGCCGGACGCGCCCTGGTCGACCTCGGCCACCAGCTGCTGCGCTCCGGCATGGCCGACGCCGACGCCAACGAACCGCCCCTGCACGGATGACCGCCACGGATCCGACCCACCGGACGCGGTCTGTCCGCTCGTCGCGGCGCCGTCCGGCCCCTCACTGAGGGAATGGTGTTCATGAAGTGCGCAGGCGGCGGGAGTACCGATCACCGCCGGGTCACTCGGAGACATCGGCCGACGAGTGGCCCGGCGCTGGCAACTCCTCGGTCTCGGTCGCAGGGACCTGGCAGACCGGGCGACATGGCGCCGGGGTACGTGGGGTAGGTGCAGTCGTCGGCCGGTGCCGTCGACGCCGTGATGCTCACTCGGCGGGCTGCGGCACGCGGCGCGTCCGCTGGGAACCCCTGGGCGGTGAGCCCGGAGAGCGCCCGGCCGTGCCCCTCGCCAGCACGTCCCGTCCCGAAGGATCTTCCGGAGAGGAGTGCTGGGGAAGCCGGCGCCCGGCGGGATCGGCCGCATCGCGCCGTCGACCGGCAGCGGTCCCGTCGTGCAGCCGGTCGACTATCGACTCCACGAAGGCGAAGTGGTCCATTCGCACCCGGCACCGGGAGCTCCCCGGCTGGCGCGGCAGGTCACCGGGCCCCTTCGAGGTGAACCTCATCAACAAGTCGCTGCGGGGGACGGAACGTCCTGGCGTCGAGCCTGGCGGTCCGGGGCGACGATCCGGAGGCCCCGCATCGGCCGGACCATCGTCTCGCCATCGGCAGCGCGACCCGAGGGTGGGCCCGGACGTCGAGGAGCGTGAGACGAACGCCGAAGCCGGAGACCACATCGTCGTCGAGGGGCATCCGCCCGGAACAGCGCGCCGGGGGCACGATCGTCCCACTGCATGGCCCAGCAAGTCTCCTGCACTGGGAAACAGCCGAGGTCTCCCCGGTTCTGGCCACACCGTGCCCAGTTCGGTGGTCCGGACGGCGACTGCCAGTCGCCATTCAGGGACGCTGACGGTGCCGGGGTGCTGATGGATGCCCAGGACCTGCCCGGCGGATCATGCCGTGGACGGGCCTGTTGAGGCCCAACTGCCCTGGTTGGAATCGCGGTGTGTTCGAGTACCACGGCCGAATCACCGACAGACTTCCCATCGCCCAAATGGCGAGTCCCTACCTGAACGGAACCGGATGGCTGTGGCCAGCAGCTGGCACAGGTCGTCGAGCGCCCGGAAGCGCGGAGGTCACAGCGTGAAAGCACGACGGCGAGCGGGAGCAGGCCCGGTTCGCGCCGGTCGCCGAAACCGCGGCCGAAAGTTTGCCGTTCAGCGGGCCCCGGGCTGTCGCACCACGGCGACGGGGCAGTGCGCGTGGTGCAGCGCCGCCTGGCTCACCGAGCCGAGCAGCAGGCCCGCGAAGCCACCGCGTCCCCGTGCGCCGACGACCAGGAGCTGCGCGGCGCCGCTTGCCTCGATCAGAGCCTCGCGCGTGGGACCGTGCACCACGCGGAGCTCGACCGGGACCTCCGGGTACCTCTCCGGGTGCCCCGCGAGCGCCTCGGCGAGCAGACGCTCCTCGGCCTGGGCGAGCATGCCCGGACCGCTCGCGTACGGTTCGGCGGGATCCTGCGGCGGAGGCACGGGTGCGTTCCACGTGGTCCAGGCGTGCAGGGCGACGAGGCCGACGCCGCGCAGCGCGGCCTCCGCGAACGCGAAGTCCACCGCCGCCGCCCCGGCCCGGGAGCCGTCTGCCCCCAGGACGATCGGCCCGGCCGGCTCCGACTGGTCCCGCACGACGAGCACGGGACATCGGCCGTGTGCCGCGAGGTGCAGCGCCGTGGAGCCCACCATCAGTCCGACGAACCCTCCCATGCCCCGGGATCCGACGACCACCAGTTCCGCCGCGCGCGACTGTGCCTCAAGGACCGTCACCGGCGCTCCCGACACCACGACATGGGTGACGTCCACCGACGGCGCCACCGTCCTGGCTCGTTCCACCGCTGTGGTGACCAGGCCCTCGACCATCCTCTGGATCTCGTCCTGGGTCGGCGGCGGGAGGGCCTGCCACAACGGCACACGCGCCACCGGCCAGTGGAAGGCGTGCACGATCCGCAGCTCCGCGTCTCGCCACCGGGCCTCCCTGGCCGCCGCCTCCACGGCGCCAAGGCTCGAAGCCGAGCCGTCCACTCCCACGATCATCAGCCCACTCACGACGCTCCTCCGCTCAGCCCTTCATGCTCAAACCTCATCCCAGCGACGCTCGACGGCCACAGGGCGACCGACCGGCGGATGATCGTGATGCGGGGGACCGGCGACGCGAATCGATCGCCACAGCCCGAAGCCAGTGGCTCAGCTTGCGTGCCAAGCACGGTCGGGGCTGGCCCCCGTATCCCTCGTTCCCACCGGGGACCAGCCGCCCTCCCTACCGGCAGTGGTCGTGTGCCGCAGTCGTGTCAGGTGCAGACGGCCTCGACGAACTTCCCGACCTGCTGCTCGTCCAGGTGCCTGGCGAGGTCCGCTTCGCTGATCATGCCGACGAGCCGGTGGTCGTCGATCACGGGGACCCGGCGGATACGGTGCTCCCGCATCGTCCGGAGCACCTGCTCGCTGTCGGCGTCCGCGTCCACGGTGATCGGCTTGCCCTGGGCGAGGTGTCCGGCCGTCATGTGGCGCGGGTCCTTGTCCTTGGCGAGGCACTTCACCACGATGTCGCGGTCGGTGATCATTCCGTGGAGCCGATCGTCCGGCCCGCAGATGGGCAGGGCGCCGATGCCGAGTTCGCTCATACGCTGCGCGGCGTCCACGAGGGTCTCGTCCTCCTTCACGCAGACGGCGCCGGTGTGCATGATCTCGCGTGCGGTCGTCATGGCCGTCTCCTCCTTCCGCCCCCTCCGTCATGGATGGTTGCCTGCTCCTTCCGGAGCGATCCCGGATCGTCAGAGGAACAGCGCGCTCACACGAATGGTGTGCACGGGGCGCCTGGGACGTACCCTGATCGTCTTAGCTGGTGGATACGCCGCCAAGCTCGGTGCGGGAAGCACGCCGCCCGGGAATTCCCGTCGGTCAGACCGGCCCTTGGGCCTGGTCTCCCTCGTTCGGGACGGCTGTGCCGAGTCGTTCACGGGCGTCCTCCTTCCTCCGCTGTGTACGGCCACGGTCCGTCGCCGTACAGCTGCTCGGGTGATACGAGGAGCACGTCCCCGTTCACCTCGGCCTGCCGGAGTCCCGGGCTGAACCCGGCAGCCGAGTAGCAGACGAAGCGGGTCCGGCCGGTGTCCTCGCCGAGAGCGGCGAGGTGCGCCCGATGGTCGCGCAGCCGTTCGAGGTGGGGCGTGTCCATGGGGTGCGACCAGGAGACCAAGCCGATCGACAGCAGCGGACCGGGACGGCGGCCTTGCTCGCCGCGCACCACGACGTCGATGCTCGCCGGCTCACCGCCGGTGTGGGGCAAGGAGCCGGACAACGCGGATTCCGGCGCGTCTCCGAAGAGCTCCGCCGGGGCGTACCGGACCGCCCACTCCCGGCAGATCCGAGCGAAGTGCGGGCCCGCCACGTCTCTTTCGAACACGGCCCGGGCCTGCCGCCAGATCTCGTCGATCTCCGTGACATCCGCGTCGACGAGTTCCGGACGGTGCGGGCGGATCACGGCGTGGTCGAAGGCCAGCAGCGGTTCGGTGATGCGGTAGTGGATCAGCCCCGGCTGGAAGGCATCGGGCTCGCCGTGTACCAGGCCGCGTGCTTCGAGGTGGGACAGAATGTGTGGCACGTCCGTCGCCGGCCGGTCGAGGAAGCCGGCGATCTCCCCGGGGGTGGTGCGCCCGGCGGCGAGCGCGGCCACGGTGGAGTGGCATGAGGCGACGTCCCAGCTGTCCGGTACACCGTCCAGGATGTGCCCGGCCTTCCAGAACAACGGCAGCCGCGGGCTGAGCACCCGCTCTTGTATCCACCGGTCGAAGTCGGCGAAACCGGCCGGGGGCCGGTCGCCCGCGGGATCGAAGCGGAAGGCCGCGCTGCCACCGACGACGGCATGCACGCGCAACGCGAGCACGAGGTCCTGGATCGCCCACAGCTCCCGCGCCTGCCGGAAGTCCAGCGGTGCCACCTCCACGACCTGGTCCACCCACCTGTCGGCGGCGCTGAGCAGTCTGCTCATCACCGGTGTCGTACTGCCGCAGAGCAGCAGCCGGAGCCGGGAGGTACTGCCTGGGCTGTCGTCCAGCTGATGGCACACCTCGTTGATCGTGGCAGGGAGCCCTGGGCTCTGCCGTACGACTTCGGGAAATCCGTCGATGACGACCAGCGCCGCCGGTCCGCGCCCCGAGACCGCCAGCGTAAGCAGCGCGTCCCGCCACCCCGTCCATTCAGGCGCCCGCGCGAGACCGGCATGGCGCGCGTACCGCTCGGCGAGCGCGCGCAGGGTTTCGGCCTGAGCGGCCTCCTGGCCGCTGAAATAGAACCCGCCCGTCGCACGGGCCAAAGCCTTGAGAAGAAACGACTTGCCATGCCCTCGCGGACCGGTGACGACACCGATCGCGGGCCCGGGACGCGGATCGTCGATGAACGCGACAAGCCGCTCCCACTCGGCCTCACGGTCGTAGAGCCCCTGAGGCCGGGCGACAGGGGTGACCAGTGCTCCCACTGTTCCCTCCCTTTCCCAGAACACTTCTCGTGCCTGTGGAGGACCCGAATGCCAGGGGCGAGGCGAGGGGTCTTTCGCCCCGCTCATCTCACGATACGAGCCGGGGACCGGGCCGTGAGGTCCCGATCAGTCCCTCGAAGAACCCCGTTCGGCCCCTCCCCGAGCGCCACCCATACGTGCCGCTGGATGTCGGCCGCTCAGGAGACGCCGGCGTCCAGGAGCCGCTGAGCGTCAGCCCCGAGCCCGGTGAGTACGAAGTCGACGCCGACGCTCCTGCACATCCGGTGGGTGCGAACGAGAGCGCTCAGAGTCGCGGGTGAGGGCTCGGTCAGCGGGACATCCACGAGCACCTGCTTGGGACGGTGGGCCTGGATCAGGGCCTGGAGCGCAAGCGCGACCGCAGCGCGGTTGGTGATGTCCAGGTCGCGATCGAGGGTGACACGAAGGATGTCTCCGTCGACGCTGTGACTGATGATCACGAGGCCCTCCCGTCCAGGGCGGAACGACGCCACTCGGCCACGCCGATCGGATGGCCCCCGAACGCCTGGAGTGTCGAGCCCGGGCTCGCGGGGATCCGGCTGCGCGCGCCGCAAGCAGAGACAGACGCTCTCCAAGAGTGGCACCCAACGACGACGAACGCACCCTCACACGCCGGGTTCCTTCACAGCCCGACGACACAGGTGGGCCGCACTGGCGCTGGACGAGCCGGCTGCTTCCACCGTGTGCGCGATCGATACTCCTGAGACAATCGGGGCACAGGTTCCCATCCGTCCGTCGACTGGGGTCCGGCATGACCGAGGCGCCCACGCCACCCACCCGGGTCTTCCTCCTGGACGACCATGAGGTCGTACTCCGAGGCGTGCGTGATCTGATCAACGACGAGCCGGACATGGTGGTAGTCGGGGACGCGTCGTCGGCCGAAGAGGCCCTGGCCCGCGGGCCGGCGCTGCGACCCGACGTCGCCGTTCTCGACGTACGGCTGCCGGACGGGAACGGCATCACAGTGTGCCGCGAGTTGCGGTCACAGGTACCGGAGGTCGCCTGTCTGATGCTGACCTCGTTCGACGACGAGGAGGCTCTGCTGGACGCGATCATGGCGGGGGCCGCCGGCTACGTCCTCAAGCGCATCAAGGGCTCCGACCTGGTCGCGGCGATACGGACAGTGGCCACGGGCGCGTCGATGCTGGATCCGGCCACCACGGCCCGGCTCATGAGCACTCTGCGCGACCCTCAGGCCGGGAAGCCGCCGGAGGACGAACGCACGACGGTGCTGACGGAGCGCGAACATGCCGTGCTCGACCTGGTCGGCGAGGGACTCACCAATCATGAGATCGCCAAGCGTCTGTATCTGTCGGAGAAGACGGTCAAGAACCACATCTCCCGTCTCCTCGGCAAACTGGGCGTCGAGCGGCGCGTACAAGCCGCGGTGATCGCCGCCCAGGCACACGAACACGAGCACGCCCATGATGCGCAACCGCTCCGACACCGAAAGTCACCGTAGCGACATCCTCCGCTCCTGCCGTGGCCGGACGACTTCCTCAGCGACGCCGATGGCTAACCCCAAGGTCTGCCGCGCGCTCGGTGAGGTGCGTCAGGCCGCGGCACCCGCCGGAACGTCGGCGCCGCGAACGGTCATTTCATGGACCAGCGCGCCACACCCGTAAGCGACGCCAGCCAGCCCGGCGCCGTTCGGCCCCACCTCAGGACCGTTCGACCCTGTTCCGGTGACAGCCGCCGCGCGGAACGTGAAGGTCAGGTAGCGCCTCTCTGGTTCCCCAACCAACCGACCACCGGAGAGAAGACGGAGCGCCATGCCATTCCACCGTCCCGATGCGGCGCCGGTGACCTCGCTCGTCCCTCACTCGTCGAGGCCCCCGACTTGGCTTGGGCGATGTCCTCCTGCGGTCGGCCGGGTTGGAGGGGCAACCGCAGGGGGCACCGGTGGAAGACGTCGTGGACGTCATGCGTGGTGTCGCCCCGCAGCGTACGGACACGACGGGAGCTGAGTGGCGTGTCGAACGTGACGACCACCGACCTCTACGAGGTCACCATGGCCCTCTCCTACCTCCGCGAGGGCATGCGATCCCCTGCCACGTTCAGCCTCTTCGTACGGGATCTGCCACCGGAGCGGGGGTTTCTCGTCGCCGCCGGTCTGGAGCCCGCGCTCGACTACCTCTCCGGCTTCACGGTCGGTCCGGCGGACGTCAGGGACTTCGCCGAGGTGCTGCACCGCCGGGAGCAGGACCTGCAACCGCTTGTCGGACTTCGTTTCGACGGCGAGGTGCGGGCCGTACCGGAGGGAAGGGCCGTCCTCGCCGGCGAGCCGCTCCTGGAGGTGACCGCATCGCTTCCGCAGGCGCAGCTCGTCGAGACCTACCTGCTCTCGCTCGTCTGTCACCAGACCGCGGTCGCCTCGAAGGCCGCTCGCTGTGTGCTCGCGGCCGCGGGACGTCCGGTGATCGACTTCTCGCTGCGCCGCAGCCACGGTCCGCAGGCCGGCCTCGCCTCCGCTCGGCTCGGAGCGCTGGTGGGGTTCGCGGGCACGAGCAATGTGGCCGCTGCCGTCCGGTACGGAATCCCGGCGTCCGGCACGATGGCGCACTCCTACGTCGAGGCGTTCCCGACCGAGCTCGACGCCTTCCGTGCCTTCGCCCGGGCACACCCGGGGCCCGTCACGCTGCTCGTCGACACGTACGACACCGAGCGGGGCACCCGGACCGCCGCGCGCGTCCTGAACGAGCTGGGCGCTGCGGACGGATGCGCGATCCGCCTCGACAGCGGTGACCTCGGCATGCTCGCGCGGCGCGCCCGCGCCCTCCTCGACGAGGCGGGACTGCCGCGGGTGCGGATCATCGCCAGCGGCGGCCTCGACGAGTACGCGGTCGACGCGCTCGTACGGTCCGGGGCACCGATCGACGTGTACGCCGTCGGCACGAAGGTGGGAGTGTCGGCCGACGCCCCGTACCTCGACGCGGCCTACAAGCTCGTCGCGTACGACGGACGGCCGGTCATGAAGCTGTCATCTCGCAAGGTCACGGCCCCCGCACCCAAGCAGGTCTTCCGCCAGCCGGACCTCGTGGACGTCATCGGACTGCGCGACGAGCCGGTCCCGGCCGGCGCGGAACCATTGCTGCACACCGTGATGCGGAACGGTCGCCGGATCGGGCCGCGCCCCTCCCTCGCCTCCACGCGCGCCCGTTTCGAGACGGACCTCAAACAGGTACCGGAGGCGGCACGCCGCATCGACGGGCCGGAGGCGCCGGTGGCCTCCGTGTCACCACGTCTGGCGGCCCTGACGGATGAGGTGAGGCGGCGCATCGCCGCCACGACCGGGAGTGAAACGTCATGAGGCACCGCAGCGTCGCCGATCTGATGACCCCCACTTCAGTGAGCGTTCGTCCCGACGCTTCCGTGAAGGAGATCGCCCGGCTGCTCGACGAGTTCGACATCACCGCCGTGTGCGTCGTCACCGAGGCGAACCATCCGCTCGGCGTGGTCTCCGAACGCGATCTCGTGCGCCGCCAGGCGGACGGCGGAGGGGCAAGCACCGCCGGGGAACTCATGACGAGCCCTGCCGTGGTGGCCCGGCCCGAGTGGAGCGTGGTGCGCGCGGTCCGGGTCATGGACCGGCAGGGCGTCAAGCGGCTGCCGGTCGTGGACGAGGAGGGAGCGGTCGTGGGGGTTCTGAGCCGTAGCGACCTGGTCCAGCTCTTCCTGCGCCGCGATCGTGCGATCCAGGAGGAGATCGTCGAAGACGTCCTCACCCACACCCTGGGTCTGCCTGCCTCCGCAGTGAACGTCGAGGTCGCCGACGGCGTGGTGACCCTCAGCGGCGTTCTGCCGCGCCGCGGTCTGGGACCGGTCGTCATGCGGCTCTGCGGCAGCGTGGACGGCGTCGCGGGTGTCGTCGACCGGCTGCGGTACGAGGACTGAGGCGGCGACGGGGCGCGCTGTCACTGTCGCGGAGGACCGTCGTTCATGACCACGGTGCCCAGGGGTGTCTGGTGAGCGCACTCGGCGCCCTGGGGCGGCGGGGGCGCGATGCACCCAGGCGAGCCGGAGCCAGCCGATGCAGAGGGTGGAGTCCCCGGCCCGCCTCGGTTCTTCGGCAGCGCGTTCCCCCGCACCTGGGACGGGGGCGATCGGCCCACGTCACGTCGGCGACCAGTCGCGGCATCGCGCGTACGAGGCCGCCGCAGACGTCACTGAGCGGGAACGCCGACCGGGACTCTGCGGGGCCCGGTCACCGGGGATCTCCGTACGACGTGGCCGCGACGGCGTCGTCGAGGGCGGACTCCGCCTCAGCCACGGTCCGTTTCACGGTGGGGAAGCTGTCGGGTGCCACCGAGATCGAATCCAGTCGGGCGCGGACAAGGAGCGCAGTGAATCCAGGGTCGTCGCTGGGGCGCTGCCCGCAGAGGCCGACCGGCCGGTCGGCCGCGTGGGCACGTGCGGCGAGGAGCCCGATACTGCGGACGACGGCGGGGTCCCGCTCGTCGAAGACATCGGCGAGGGCCTCGGAGTCGCGGTCGACGCCGAGAGTGAGCTGGGTGAGGTCGTTGCTGCCGATCGAGAAGCCGTCGAATCGCACCGCGAACTCCTCGGCGAGGATGATGTTGGCCGGTATCTCCGCCATGACGTAGACGTGGAGTCCGTTCTCGCCGCGTACGAGCCCTTCTTCCGCCATCACCCCGAGTACCCGGTCGGCCTCGCCGAGGGTGCGGCAGAACGGGATCATGACGACGACGTTGGTCAGGCCCATCTCGTCGCGTACCCGCCGCAGTGCCCGGCATTCGAGGGCGAAGCCCTCGCGGTAGCCCGGGCTGTAGTACCGGCTCGCGCCGCGCCAGCCGATCATGGGGTTGGCCTCGTCGGGTTCGAAGGGGCGGCCGCCGAGGAGTTTGGCGTACTCGTTGGTCTTGAAGTCGCTGGTGCGCACGATGACGGGGGCGGGCCAGCGGGAGGCGGCGATCCGGGCGATGCCCCGGGCGAGCCGGTCGACGAAGTACTGCCGGGGGTCGGGGTAGCCCTCGGTGAGGCGTTCGATCACGTGCCGGTCGTCGGCGTCGAGTCGTTCGGGGTGCAGCAGCGCCATCGGGTGGACCTTCACCTGGTGGGCGACGATGAACTCCAGCCGGGCGAGGCCCACGCCGTCCGCGGGCAGCCGCCACCAGCGGAACGCGGCCGACGGATCGGCCAGGTTGAGCATGACGTGCGTCCGGGTGGCGGGCAGGTCCGCGAGGTCGGTCTGGGTCTCCTCGTACGGCAGTGATCCCTCGTACACCCGGCCCCGCTCGCCCTCGGCGCACGAGACCGTCACCGGCATGCCGTCGCGCAGGAGACGCGTGCCGTCTCCGGTGCCGACGACGGCGGGGACGCCGAGTTCGCGGCTGACGATGGCGGCGTGCGAGGTGCGGCCGCCGTGGTCGGTGACGATCGCGGAGGCCCGTTTCATCACGGGTTCCCAGTCGGGGTCGGTGACGGGGGTGACGAGGACGCCGCCGGGCGGGAAGCGGTCGAGGTCGACGGGCGCGTCGAGCGCGACCACCGGGCCCTGTCCGATCGCCTCGCCGACGGCGATGCCCTCGACGAGCGGGCTGGGCACGGGGGTGGCGGTCAGGCGGCAGCGGCGCAGTGTCGTGGCGCGGCGGCGGGACTGAACGGTCTCGGGGCGGGCCTGGACGATCCAGAGCTCGCCGGTGAGGCCGTCCTTGGCCCATTCGAGGTCCATGGGGCAGTCGTAGTGCTGCTCGACGGCCGCGGCCCACTCGGCCAGGACACGTACCTCGGCGTCGTCGAGGACGCGTGCGCCGCGTTCTGCGTCGGGGGTGTCGACGGTCCGGGTCAGACCGTCCTCGGCGTAGACGGCCTTGAGGCGCTTCGCCCCGATCCGCAGGTCGATGAGTGGATCGAGCGCGGGGTCCTTGAGGCTCGGCTTGAAGACGGTGTACTCGTCGGGGTCGACCTGGCCGCTGACGACGGTCTCCCCCAGGCCCCAGGCCGCGCTGACGACGATGACGTCCGGGAAGCCGCTCTCCGGATCGAGGGTGAAGGCGACGCCGGCGCCGGCGAGGTCGGAGCGGACCATGAGCTGGACGCCGATCGAGAGGGCGACGGTGAGGTGGTCGTAGCCCATGCGTTCGCGGTAGTCGATGGCCCGGTCGGTGAAGAGGGAGGCGTAGCAGCGCCGGCACGCGTCCAGGAGCTGGTCGGCGCCGCGCACGTTGAGGTACGTCTCCTGCTGGCCGGCGAAGCTCGCCTCGGGCAGGTCCTCGGCGGTGGCGCTGGAGCGGACCGCCACGTCGGGATCGGTCCGGCCGCATTCCTCGGCCAGTCGCCGGTAGGCGCCGACGATCTCGTCCCGCAGGGGTTCGGGCAGTGGTTCGGCGAGGAGGAGGGAGCGGATGCCGGCGCCGACCTCTTCGAGCGGTGCGCCGTCGTGCAGGCGTCCTGTCTGTTCCTCGATCGCCTCGCGCAGCCCGTGGCCGGCGAGCAGCTCACGGTACGCCTCGGCGGTGGTGGCGAAGCCCGGTGGTACACGGATGCCCGCCGCGCCGAGCCGGGTGGTCAGCTCCCCCAGGGAGGCGTTCTTGCCGCCGACCCGGCCGACATCCTTGCGGCCGAGCACGGTGAAGGGCACAACCCTGGACTCCGATTCACTGATGGCGCTCACGATGTCCTCCACGGCTCTGGCCGGGGCCTCAGTACGGGAGCGGGCGACCGGACGGCGTCCGCAGATCGAGGGGGCGGGGCCGACGGGGCGGCTGGGGCCGACGGCTGATCCGGATCTGCTGCATCGTCCTCACCTCTCCGGGGCCCGGACCGCAGTCCGAGGGCTGTTGTCCTCCCACACTCCCGCCGGATAGGGGGCTGCCCCAGTGCCGAGGGGATCAACCAGCAGGGGCCGGGCGGTCCGTGCGCGGCTGGGCCCGGTCGGCCCCGTGCGCGGTGCCGACCGTCCCTGTCGCCCGGGGCGGTGGGACGGTGATGACGGGGCAGGCCGCTCTGTGCAGGAGCCCGCGGACCGTGGAGCCGAGCCCAATGGCGGAGTCGCCGCCATGGCCCCTTCGGCCGACGACGAGCGCAAGGGCTTCCCGGGAGGCGCGGGTGAGCTCCTCGACGGGGTGGCCGCGCACGATCTCCTGCTCGATGTCGACGTCCGGGTACCGCTCGGCCCAACCCGCCACCGACTCGGCGAGCAGCCGGCGTCGTTCGGACAGCCCCTGGGCGACATCGTCGTGGGAGAGGAGCGGGCGGGGCCAGACCCAGAGGGCCCGCAGTCGTGCCTCGCGCAGGCTCGCCTCCGCCACGGCGAAGGCGACGGCCGCCCGGCAGCCGCTACTGCCGTCCACGCCGACGACGAGGAACGGCGGGTGGACGGCGGGGTGCGCCGGTGCCCCGACCACGACGACGGGACATTCGGCGCGCGCGGTGAGCGGGACGATCACAGACCCCTCGCTGAGGACCTCGGCGACCCGGCCGAGGTGCCGTGAGCCGACCACGGCCAGATCGGCGTGCGGCGTCCTGGCGGTGAGGACCTCCGCTGGGGTCCCGTCGGCGAGTTCCGCCTGGGTCGGCGGCCCGGGGCGCAGTTCGCGCACCAGGTCCTCGGCGTTGGCGAGCGCCGACTCGGCCCGGAGTCGCAGTGTGCTCAGGTGACCGCTGCCGTCGTAACGCAGTCGGTCGTGGGCCGGGGGCACGGCAGCGACAAGGTGCAGCCGCAGTCCGCGGCGTACGGCTTCATCGGCGGCCCAGGTGAGCGCGGGGATCGACGGATCGCGCGGATCGACTCCATGCACGATCTCGTTCACTGCTCCTCCCGGCGCTCCCCGTCCGTGAAGCCGGACGGGACGATCTGGACGGGGCAGTGGGCGTGGTGCAGGACGACGTGTGCGACGCGTCCGAGGGCCGGTGTCGCGCCCAGGGCACGGTGCTCGGCGCCCAACACGAGAAGGTCCGCGTGGGCGCTGGCGTCGATCAGGATGCCCGGGGTGCTGGTGCCCGTCTCGACGTGGTGGCTGATGTCAAGTTCCGGGTAGTCGTGCCTGAGGAGATCGGCGATCTCCCTCACCTCCTGGACCCGTGTCCGGGCGATCCCGTCCAGGTCGTCGAGCATGGTGGCGACGCTGCCGACGTGGGTGAGCACGTTCCACACGCTCAGCAGTCTCAGTGAGGCTTTGCGTGTCTCGGCCTCGGCCGCCGCGACGCGCAGCCACTTCAGGTCCGAGGCGCCGTGCACGGCGGCGGTGACCGTGCCCGTCTCCGGCCGGTCCCCGTGGTCGCGCACGACGATCACCGGAACGGTGGCGCGAGCGGCGACACCCAGTCCGACCGAACCGAGCATCAGCGCGGCAAACCCTCCGAGGCCCCGGTTTCCCACCACGATCGTGCCCTTGTGGCCGGCGGTGGAGGTGAGTCCGGCCACCGGCTCCAGTTTGCTGAGTTCCTTGACCACGGTCAGATCGGGGTGATCTTTCTCGACTGCGGCGGCCGTTTCGTCGAGCAGGTCGCGGCCCGCCTCCCGTATCGCTTGGAGAGTCTCCGCACGGACGAACAGGGCGCGCCGGTCGGTATCGGCGGCGTGCACGAGGTACAGGGACCGGCCGCGCCGCGCCGCCTCATCAGCGGCCCACAGGGCGGCCGACCGGGCCGACGGGGAACCGTCGACCCCCACGACGACGGTGCCGAGCTCCGGACGGACGGGAAAGTCACTGCTCATCGCTCCTCCTCGGCAGTACGTCCCAGGGCCGGGAGATACGTACGCCCCAGGTGCGGCACCTTCCACGCTGGCACCACTCCGGCACACCCGCGAATGGGCCCTTCGGTCCCCTTCGAGCCCTCCCGGCCCTCTCCTCGCGGAGCGGCCCCGGACGCCCCCGCAGGGAAGCCCGCCATGGCAGCCCAGGTCGTCGTCGGTCCCGGAGGCTCGCTGGCACCGCCGCAGCGGACCGGGCCGCACGGACCACGGTCCTGCGCGCGCCGCCCACCATGATCTTGAGGTGAGCACCGATCAGCCGAGGGCAGGGAGGCCGAGGAGTTGACCGACCTGGTGAACGACGCCGATCTGCCAGTCCCCGGCTCCCATGGGCTCGACGAGGTCGTCGGCTTCTTCATCGGCTCCGTGTTGGTGGCCGTCGTGGGCCGGGGCGTACAGCCCTGCGTCCTGGTGCGCGTCGGCGCGCAGACGCGCCCGCCCTGCGAGATCGTAATGGGCGTGGAGCCCTGCGAGCCGCTGCTCGGTTTCGCCTTCGGCGAGGGCCCGCCGCAACCGCCCGCTGCGCTTCCCGCGCAGTCGAACGCTACCGCCGCGTACGACTACGCGGCGATCACTGACCCGGCCGCGCCGGGCCGTCTACGCCGGGCCGTCCGGATGGCCCTCGACTCCGGGAGCGCCCTCGACGACGACGCGCCGGCCGGTGACACGGCGCGGCGTCAGGACCATGACCACGTCCCGCCCCTCCCCCGCCCACGGCCCCGTGTGCATCGCGTTCTGCAGCCGCCGGGTGGCGAACGGTTCGGTGACGCGGCGGACCCGCCCCACGACGAGCACGCTCCAGCCCTGGCTGAAAGCCTCGTCCACGTGGTCGGTCTCGAAGGCGATATCCGTCCCGGCCGTACCGACCACTGCCGCGTCCGGCGCCGTCATGAAGACGACCTCCCCGTGATCGATCTGGTAGTTGACGGGGAAGGCCACGGGCCCCTCCTCGGTGACGAAGACGATCCGCCCGACGCCGTGGGTGCCGAGCAGGCGCCGGCACTCCGGCTCGTCCAGCTCGGTGAGCCGGGCATCGCGTCCTGCCCGGCCGGTCCCGTCCGGCGGTCCGGTCGTGTACCCGGTCAGGTCCTGGACGGTGCACTCCAGGGCATTGGCCAGGCGGGTCATGAAGGCGATGCCAGGCGTGGCCACGCGCTCCTCCACGTACTGGATGTAGCTCGGTGCCGAACCGGCGCGTTCCGCCACCTCTTCCCTGGTCAGGCCGAGCGTCTCACGCCGGGCGGCGACCCGGCGGCCGATGTCGCCGCGAGCGTGCGGAGTGGCGCCGGTCATCACCGTTCACCCCCGGTCGGAGCTCGGTGGCGCTGCGGGACGACGGCGACCGGGCAGGCGGCGTGGTGCAGGGCCCGGTGGGCGACCCGGCCCAGCTCCATGCCGAGGTGGCCCTCGCGGCGCCGTGCTCCGACGACCAGCAGGTCGGCCGCCGCCGACCGCTCGACGAGCGTCTTGTACGCCGGGCCCTCGACCGTGGTGCGCCGCAGCCGCACCTCCGGACAGGCCCGGGCAGCGGCCTCCACGGCCTTGTCGAGGAGCGCGGTCGCCTGCTGCTCCTCGTGGTGCGAGGCGTCGCCCGTGAGCAAGGGATGGTCGACCGGTTTGTGGGCCGGGCGCCTCCAGGCGCTGACGACGTCGAGTTCGGCCCGCCGGAGAGCGGCCTCGCGGAATGCGAAACGGACGGCGGGCGAGTCCACGTCGTACTCGCCGATGCCGAGCAGGATGCTGCCGTGGCGCGCCTCCAGGGCGTGCCGGTGGCCGCGCACGACGATGACGGGACCCTCGGAGCGGGCCGCCACGATGAGCCCGACGGAGCCGAGCAGGAGGTCGGCGAGTTCGCTGCGGCCCCGGGATCCGACGACGATCGCCTCGGCCGTGCGTCCTTCCCTGAGCAGAGCGCTCGCCGCGTCCTCGGCGAGGACGTCCGTCGTGATCTTCAGGCCCGGGGCGCGACGCAGGGCGCGTTCGGCCGCGGTGGCGGCGATGTTCTCGGCGAGCACCTGCCCGGAAGGGCGGTTCAGGCTCCAGGCCGGTACGGAGCCTTCGTAGCGCTCCCACCGCGAGGCGTGCACGATACGCAGCGGGAGCCCCAGGCGTACGGCTTCGTCGGCGGCCCAGTCCGTCGCCGTCAGGCTGGCGTCGGAACCGTCGACTCCGACCACGAGGGGCGTCTCCATGGCCCCACCGCCTTTCGGGATACGAGATGCCTCGCTGCCACGCTCACACGGGAAGGAAGAGCCGGGGTAGAGCCAGTCGGCCCCGATCGCGGTCCGCCCGGACCTCACGACACGGGAACGACGGCGGAGGGGCCCATCCGCTTCTCGCGGATCCTGATTGCACGGTACGGCCCGAGGCCGTTCCTCCGCGTCCTTCCAGGAGGACCTCTCCTCACCTTCAGGAAAGCACGCGCCGACTGCGCCCGCCAGGGCCGTCCTGGCCCCGACGGCGACGCAGACGCGGCTCTCGGCGGCAGGTGCCCGGGCCTGTGTTGCCCGCACCGGTCCAGGACATCCTGAAGGCCGGGCCCTCCCACGGATCCCTACGCCCCGTCCCCAGCAAAGACGTGTGTCAAGGATCTCGCCGAGCTCCTGGTCAGCGGCCGCCGACAGGCCACACTCGCCGTAACGGCGCGCCCCCCGCTTCCCAATATCGGCATGTCTGCGCCACTTGGAACGTTCTCGGCATTACGGTCCAATCGATCGAGAGGCAGGAACCGGTGCATGTCCGGCAGGACTGCTGGAGCATCGACGTGTTGGGAGAGCCCCGTGATCATCGACGGCGACTGGTACAACGAATTCGGCTCGCGCATGCACCTGCGATCGGACCCGGTGGGAGGCATCAGCGGGACGTATCTCACGGCCGTGGGACACGCACCCGGCACATACCTCCTCACCGGCCGCCATGGCGGGCCAACGGAGCCGGGGCACGGCATCGCTCTCGGCTGGACCATCGCCTGGCGCAACGAACACGGCGACGTGGGCTCTCTGACGAGTTGGAGCGGACAGCTCCTACCGGACCCGGAACAACTGCTGACCACCTGGCTGCTGACCCGCTCCTCATCTCCGGCACAGGCGTGGGAATCCACAGTGATCGGACAGGATGTGTTCACCCGACAGGAGCCTGCTCGGGACGCGGTGGAGCGCGCCCTCGCCAGCGGTCGGCCTCTCTCGCACCCGAAGCCGTCCTGAGTACGTCGTGCTTCCCGCAGGGTCGCTCCTGCGCAAGGTCAGCGGGCTACCCACGGAATCCGCGCAGGTGCAATCTCGAGTCTCGGACCACCCGCAGCGGTGCCGCGGGCGTGCGGGCGCTCGCGGCGCAAAGCGCGGCTCCCCCCGTCGCGTCGAAGCGGATCAAGCGACACGACCTGGGCGATCGACCTCAATGCCGGCGAGGCAGCGTTGATGATCGCGCTGCTGACCGACAACGGCCAGCAGGTCATCTACATTCCCGATCGCACCATGATGCGGCATCGGAAAGACAGCGGGTTCAAACTTGAATCCTGCTCAGGCAGAGTCACGCGTTGCGCTCATCCGCTCAGCGCCAGGCTTCTGCCCTGCCCTCACAGACAGTCACTCAACGTGCCCTTGGCAGCGCCTCCGGTGGCATGACGCCACGTGCCACCAGGCCCGCCGCAACGTCACTTCCTGGGGAGAATCTAGGGAGTATCGACGGTCCTGGGGAGCGCGTGGGGAGAATCGACCGCGTAACGCAGCACGATCCCGAAAGACGCTGAAAGACCTATCCGCGCAGGTCAGGGGTGGGCACAGCCGCATCGATGCAGGTCAGCGCCACCAGGTAGACAACTTCATGACGAAGTTGTCCAGCCTCGCGCTGATGCATGGCAAGAACTCGGGGAACCAAATCTGTGTCAACGCGGACAAGCTCTGGGAAGCCCTGATCGAGTCTCTGCAGAGCCCTACCTGCTGTCCAAGCTGGGGAGCGGTACACCGATCTGCGCGATCGGACCTACTGCTTGTGGGGGCGCGGAACATTGATCACCATGGGCCGAACGTGAACATGGCCTGCCTGGGAGAGGATCGCCGCTTGGTCCAGCAGATCGACCAGCAGCTCGTCAGGCTGGAGCTTCCTCGCCTGGGTCTTACGGCTGTCCCCTGTGGCAGTCCAAAGATCGATGGGATACCAGCCGACGATGTAGATGCCTGCGTCCGTCCCGGCTTCGGGTAGATACCGGCCCACCAGCTGTTCCTTTTGAGCCGTGGGAACTTCATCGTTCCAGGAACCCTTGACCTCGATGACCAGTTTTATGGGCTCCCTCGAAGCGATGTTGGGGTCGTCACCCGGTGAGAGCAGCGCCTCGATGAGGAGGTCAGTGCGGTCGCCGGCACCGTATGGATCGGTTGGGTGGATCAGCACCTCACGGTTTATCGCGACGCGGTGACCGGCCAGCCTCAGACTCAGCTCGTGCGTGAGGTAGGCACACAGGGCTGCTTCGGGTTTGGGGCGCCAGACGTCGGGGATTGTTGGGTTGTCTGCAGACGGCTTTCGAGGAGTCTTCCCCGGTGTACGGTCCCATAGCAGTTCGCAGTGTGCGGGAAGGTCCTGACTCATATCCTCAAGGGCCTCCTGCACCATGTCCAAGAGGTCTGTGGTGGTGCGGATGACGCGCCGAGCTGGGTCCTGCAGGAGCTGTATCACGTCCTCTGTGCGCACTTGACTCCAGCTCGCAGCAGCATGTTGCTTGGTCACCGCGACGAGTGCTGCGGCGACGGCCAGTCGATTGGGGTACCGGGCCGCCAGTTGACGCAGTTGATGGACGGCCTCAGACGTGGCTCGTCGGCTTATCTCAGGGAGTAGGCGGTCTCTCCACTCTCGGGCTTGTTCATCAGCGTCGATCCAGCGCGCGCCGCGAAGGGGCCGGTCCTCGTCGGGGTCGTACAAGCCGCTGAGCCACTGGTACAAGTCGACAACACCGGTCTCACTGAGGGAGCTTTGGATTCGCTCCGTCTCAGTCCTGGCGCACGCTTCGGCTAGTAGGCGGCCGAGCTCCGGGTCGGTTGCAGCGAATGCCTTGACACGTGGCCAGTACGTCTCAGCGTCTGCGGTCAGCAGGGCCTGCGCGGCAAGAACTGCGGCTCGTGTGGCAAGCGGAGTTTCTCCGGGCGCGTCGAGGGTGCTGTCAATGATGCCAAGCACGGTCCTGCTGTCGGTGGTGAGGAGAGAGGCCAGGGTGCTGTGCCAGGTCCAAAGCGCGGCCTCGCGTGCCTCATCGCCCTCGGGCAGGCGTATCCACTGGTCTTCGCTTGCTGGTGCGCCTGCTTCGGCCCTGTCCACCGCGTTGGGCACGAGCCCGAGGCAGGTGGAAAGTGCAGTCGCGAGGTGCTCTACGGCCGTGCGCAGTTCCGTGGCCCAGCGTAGGTCGACGGGGTTAAGTTCGATGGGCTGTCGGCCTGTCGTGAGTGCGGCCCGAGCTGCCTGGGTGATGCGCAGAGCCAAAGACTCAGGCGCGTGACGGGCTGCAAGGCGCAGCAGGTCCACCCGTTCGGGCTCCATGTAGCTCGTCGACATTCCCAGGTACTCGGCCAGAAGCGCGGCGGTCCACGAGGCCCACACCGACGGGGGCAGTTCGAGCAGGCGGTTTGCTCGGTGGAGCTCGGTCAGCAGGGCGTACCCGGCCCATGAGCACTTGTTGCGGCGCGAGTGTGGCAGCCAGGAATCCGCGCGGTCGTGTTCGGTTGTGAGATAGCGCAGAGCTAGCTCAGGGAGGTCCGTCAAATCGTCGTCGAGTGCTACGGCGGCCGGCCAGGTTGACATGGCGTCCGATGCGTCCTGCACCAGCCTTCCCGTCCGCGGGTCCACGCGTAGATTCCATACGAACTGCCACAGACTGTCGTTGTCCCCCTTCCTAGCCTCACCGAGGAGTCGCACTTGCTCGGCCATGAAATCCGCTGCTTCCGGCCAATGCTTCTTGCTGGCACTGTGGTTGCGGCGGAGCGCCTGAGCGAGAGGACTGTCGAGGGCTATCGCCTCGTAGAAGGAACGCACATATGGCCATGCCGGGTGCTTGTCGTCATAGGCCAGTTCGAACGCATGGTGGTCGTCAGGAGGAAATGTGCAGGAGGCCAGCTCGCCGTAGACCTGGATGTGCGCATGGTCGCCGGACGCCGCTGCCTGGGCTGTTTGCTCCAGCATCCATGCGAAGTCCTTCCGGTCCACCAACTGGTGGCGGGTAGCTGGCTCGGGGGCCGAGGGTCCGTCGAGCCGCAGCGACGGGCGGCGTTCCCAGTCGTACGCGATCAGGCAGGCCGCTTCCCGCGGGTCGAAGTTTGCCCGCACGGCTTCCGAGACGAGGGCTTGAGTCAGAAGCCTGCGCAGTGACTGGGTCTCCTGGGTTTCGTGCCCGTGCTCGTCGGGTTGCAGGCAGTCCGGGACCTCGACCTTGTGGTGGTCCCGAAGGAGGCAGATGATGATCTTCGCCAAGGTGTTCGTGTGCTGATCCGCTTGCGGGGCCCGGAGCGCGCGATCGATCACCCCGTTGATCAGCGAGATCTCGAAACGGTCATGAGTGAAGACGAAGCCACGGTCCGGCTGGAGGATCGCTCGATGTATCCAAGCCAGGAGATCGGGCAGGTCCTCGTCCCTGCACTGCTGGGGCATGCTCCTCAAGAAGTGGGCGAAGTTGCCGTATAGGTCTGGGGACGGGGGGCGAAGGGCGGCCAGCATCGTCGCGGCGTCCAGATGGTGCGGCCAGAGCAGGCTCAGCAGGGTGCCTCGCAGCTCGTGGTCGGGGTCCACACGCTCGGCGTAGGAGAGGTCGGATAGCGAGTCGAGAGTCTCTGCCAGGACAGGCGCGGCACGGCCTGGGTCACACGTGAACGCGGCGCGGGCCGCCAGACGACGTTCCGTCTGGTGCCACGCGTCGTTCCTCACCAGCCGCAGTAGCGCATCAGCCAATTTGGGGTGAGCCGTGCCGGCCTCCTGAGCCAGTCGGATCGCCAGGCGGATTCGCGCTGTGGTCTGCCAGTCGGCTGCACCTTCACCGCGGGTCGTCTCCAGCACGTCGGCGAGCTGGTCAGCGAGCCCAGGATGGCGCAGGTCCCAGCGAGAGAGCTGCCATCTTGTGTCGCTCAGTTCGACCTGTGTTGCACGTTCCAGCAGTCTGCTCACGGTCAGTCGGCGGACCTCGTCGGAACGCACTAGAGCGCTGTGAACCGCCAGGCTTTCCGGATCGGCGGTTGCTAGCCAGCTGCTGGCAGAGGGGTTCATGGCCACCAACCAGGCGGCGGTCTCGCGCAGAGGCCCTGGGATTGTTGCCGTCTCTCCGTCCGGTGAGCCGATCAGGAAGAGGTTTTCCAGCTGCCGCGGCGTGATCTTCCGATCGGTCAGGTACCGGGCAGCGAGATAGGCCGCTACGGAAGAGTGCCGGAAGGCCACCCTGTCGTCGTCCGGTGCTGTGAACAGCGCGGTAGCCAGGCATTCCTCGACCACCTGGGGCGTCACCTCGAACGGACCAGCAGCGGTTCGCTCCTTTCCGCCCGCCAGTATCTCGCCCGCCAGGTCGTATGTGCCCGCCTCGAAGGTGGCGCCACGCCAAACGGTGCGGTGGCCGGACAGCAGCATCCACGCGGCAACGCGGCCCGCTACCGTCAGGCGCTGCGGGGCCGTGGTGATCAGGGACTTCTTAAGCCGGCGAGCGTCGGGGTCTTCAGCAAGCCGTGCCACACCGCGAGCGAACAACTCTTCTGGCAGCCCGTGCAGCTGGCCGTCAGCCCGGTAGGTCATGACCAGCAGTTCCAAGGTCAGCGGTACGCTGGCCAGCGCGGCGGCACCAGCCGCCTCAGCCGCCGCCACCAACTCTTCACCCGGCACGCCGGCGCTGTCAGCCAGCGCCACAGCCTCCTGTCGACTCAACGGAGCGAGATCAACGCGCCGACATGCAACGAAAGCCTCGGACAGCACAGGTGTCAGCGTCGCCGGGTAGTCGGCTGTGCGGCAGGCCATGAGAAACCGAACCCGGCTGAGGTCCCGGCCACTGAGCGACCTTCTTAACCGCCTCGGCAGGTACGGCAGGAGTGGGCTCTCATCAGCCTGGTCCAGGACTAGCGTCAGAACTCCACCACACCCGGTGGCGCCTCCCTCCGGAGGCAAGGAAGCAAGATGGTTTCCAAGCTCCTCCTGGTAGGAGAGCTCGGTGAGGTCACCACCCGTCACCCAGAGGCACGCGTCGGAGTCTCCGTCCCAGGCATCAACGACGCGGGGCAGCCGATCTGTGAGCTGTGTCAGCACGGAAGTCTTCCCGGCGCCCGGCTCCCCCAGCACGATCATCGCGCCCGCCGCCGCGACCACAGAGGGAAGCGCCAGGGCTCCCTCACGAAGCCGCCCGGACTCCCTGACCACGTGATCATCATCCGCACGGAACGCCTCGGCGACCTGCGGGATCAGATCTTCGGCGGCGGCACGTTCCCCGCGCACCCTGCACACCCGAGGAACCTCAAAGCCAAACACATAACCTGCCACTCCCCCATCCTCTCAGCGCCCACTGACAAGCACCTCTGTTGGCCCTGTGCTGACCCTTGAGCGGCCCTGCGATCAAGCTGAGCAGCGGCCACATGCTGGGGTCTCCGCTGTGGAGCAGGACCGGACACGGTGACGGCCATCTGGACCGCCAAACTTTGGGCTCGTGGCAGCTTGCACCCCGCCACCACCCACTGATCCGCCCCACAGGAGTGGCCCCTCCGTCGGTCGCCCGGCCAGACTGAGGAGCGGGTACGCGTCCGGGACGAATCAGGCCGCTTCCCAGAGACCGGCATCCAGAATACGGGCGGCCTTGGTGATGCTCCCCGGCATCAGGTGCCGGTAGGTTCGATACGTCTCCTCGATGGACTTGTGTCCCATCCATTCGGCGACGTCGGTGATGGGTATGCCGCTCCCGAGCGCGTTCGAGGCGAAATAGTGCCGGAAGCTGTACATTCCGACGCCGTCCTCTGCGGGGAGGTCTTTGAAAAGTTTCTGCACGCGACGGCGTTCCATCGGCTCCGTGTAGTAGCCGCTAGGGCCGCGCAGCAGGTAGCCGTCCTTGGTGGTGCCGTGCTGCTCCTCGTAGCGCTCCAACGCCTCCTTCGCCGAGCGTGGGAGCGGAACCTCCCTGAACTCGCCCGCCTTGCGGTGCTTCAGCTTCGCCGGCTTGTGCGTGTTGGAGTGGATCTGCTCGTGCACCCTGTAGACGTCGTCTGCCACAACGTTGTTGACGTTCACCGCCCGGGCCTCACCGTTGCGCAGGCCGCACCCGACCATCATGACGATCTCAAGCGCGAGATGTTCGTCGGCGACAGTCAGCGCCTTCTTCACATAGGCGAGGGACGGGATAACCACCTTCTCGCGGACGTACTCCGGCTCCTGGACCCCCTTCACCGGGTCGTCTGCCATGGCGCCCTTGCCATAAGCGTCTCGCAAGATGGCCTTGAGGGTGCGGAATATATTCACCTGATTTCCGCGACCGACCTTGTCGGCCTCCAATTCGTCCAGGAAGCGCTCGACAACGATCGGCGTAACGGAGTTCAGCTTTCGTGATCCGAGTCGGGGGACTATGTGCACATTGATTGAGCTATCGACGTGCTCGCCCGTGGAGTACTCCGTCATCTTGCGCTGCCGCGGTCGCCACTGCTTCGCGTATTCCTCGACCGTCTGCTGGCCCAGCTCACGGCGGGCCTCGGCGACGGATGGCGCCGTATTCTTCTTCTCTGCGTAGATCGCCGTAAGGCGCTCGATCGCGTCGTCCTGCGTAGCGTACCCGGACTCCTCGCGCTGCTTGCCGAGCGCGTCCCTGAAGCGAATCGTGTACGGGTGCGGGCAGCGGGTGGGCTTGGCGCAGTCACATTCCTTGAAGAAGGAGCCCATGCCGCGGGCGAGCTGTCGAGCCACGTGTCGAACCTTCCGAGCGGAGCGATGAACCATGCACAGGCGCTGCGCAGAGGGCGGAAGGTCAGCAAGCGGAGACAGGGCTGCGACGCATGCTGACCTCTTGCTGACCTGAGGGGCCTCTATCATGCCCCTGACCTGCACAGACGTCCAAATGCTAGATCTTGGACTTGAACAGAGTACGCAGCACTTGGGACTCCTCGAAGACAGCTCCCTGCCTGCTTTCTGCAGGTCAAGGGCGTCCTCGACCTTACACCGACACCCCCGTCCGACGTTTGTGAGGAACATCGCTCCGGTCAGGCGAGGCGGCTTCCCACCTGCGCTTTCACGCCGCACTGGCACCTGTTCGGGCAACCGCCACGGAACGCCCGGGGACTCATGCTGACCAGCTACCGACCTACCTGATGAACCATCAGGTAGGCGGGAGACCCCTCTGCAGCGTGGAACGCGTGAGCGGGGCGGGGCCAAGGCATCGACGCCGACCCGACTGAGCCGAGCCGAGGTCCAGGTCACGCGCCCCTGCGCACCCGCGTGCGCCGCTCCTCCCTTCCATACGGTCCAGCCCGAGGGCGAACCGCCCGCACACACCGTGAAGGAGAGCGAAAGATCGGCGGCACGTTCGTCAGGGATCCTCCGTTCCACGGATGTCGGTGTCGTCGGGCCTGGCCGCGTACGAGGCGCCGGCTTCCCTGCCTCGTGTCGCAGGTTCCGGGGCGTCGGACCGCCGTGCCGGCCGTCACTGAAAGTGGCGATTCGGGAGAGCCAGCGGCCGAGTACGGTCGCGCGACAGACGCGGGTGGCCCAGGGCTTCTGCCGCCGGCACGGCCAGTACACGCGTGAGCACCGCCGCGTCGGCGATCACGTCCGGCAGCTCCGTTTCCGGGGCCGACGGTCGGGTGCCCAAGTCGGCGAAGAGGTGGTCGAGGGCTGCCTCGGCGGTACGCAGCGGAGCCCGTAGATCACGGCTCGCGGCGAGGAGGACGGAGGCCCGGGTGTTCGGCCTCGGCGAAAGACCCGTCTCGGCCGCGGTGGCGGCGAGCCGTGCGTGCACGTGGGCCATCACCGGCTGTGCGGCGCACGCGCCGAGGACGAGCCGGTCGTCGCCGCTCGGTTTCCGGCCCCGCGCGGCCAGAGTCAGTCCGTCGGCGGCGGGGCTTTCCACGTCCGCGTCGTACGGGCGTGCGGGCGGGTCCTCACCGGCGGCGGCGACGACGACCCGCCAACGAGGCTCGGCGGGATGTTCCGTTTCCTCCTCCAGGAGGCTGACCGTCTCCAGGCCGAAGTCCTCCCTCACCTGTGAGAGCGGCGATCAGCGCGGGCACAAGCCCGCCGACGAGTGCGATGACGACGAGGGCCAGCGCCTGCGGTCGAGTGGCGCCGACGTGGTCGTGGGCTGGCTGCCCCCGGATGGATTCGTAATCGTCCACGCGGCATCGACGGGCTCCTGTCGGCTTGTCACGCCCGAGCGCTCTCCCTTCATGATGCGCTCGGCGCTCTTTCACCGTCTGGGACGGTGGCCCCCGGGCGAGCCCCCAGGGCGCGACGTCGACGGGGCAACCGCGCCCTGCCCGGGATCAGCTGCAGCAGTCGCACCCGGGACGGCGTCCGCACGCGTCAGCCCCGGCAGGAATCTCCTCGACCGCTGCCGAGGGAGCCACGCAACACCCCTTGCGAGGTCAGAGCCAGCCGTTGCGGCGGAAGCCGCGGTGGATGAAGAAGCACGCGAGGGCCATGACGCCGAGGACGAGGGGGTAGCCGTAGGTCCAGCGCAGCTCGGGCATGTTGTCGAAGTTCATGCCGTACACGCCGCACACCATCGTCGGGACCGCGATGATCGCGGCCCAGGCGGTGATCTTGCGCATGTCCTCGTTCTGCGCGACGGTCACCTGCGCGAGGTGCGCCTGGAGAATGGAGTCCAGGAGCGTGTCGTACGAGGCGACCTGCTCGGTGACCCGAGCCAGGTGGTCGGCCACGTCGCGGAAGTACGCGCGTATCTCGTCCGCGACGGTCGGTACCGGTTCGGTCGCCAGCCTCTGGAGCGGCCGGCCCAGGGGCGCCACGGCCCGCTTGAGTTCGAGGAGTTCGCGCTTGAGCTGGTAGATCCGGCCGACGTCGCTGCGGTGGCCCTGCTCGGAGAAGACCGCGGTCTCGATCGCGTCGAGGTCGTCCTGCACGGCCTCCGTGACGGCGAGGTAGTCGTCGACGACGTGGTCCGCGATCGCGTGGAGCACCACTGAGGGCCCCTTCGCGAGCTGCTCGGGCTCCGACTCCAGGGCCTCGCGGAGCGGACCGAGCGAACCGTGCCCTCCGTGGCGGATGGTAATGACGAAATCGGGCCCGGTGAAGGCCATCAGCTCGCCGGTGTCGACCACCTCGCTGGTGGCGGTGAGCTCGTCGTGCTCCACGTAACGCACCGTCTTGAAGACGGCGAACAGCACGTCGTCGTACTGCTCAAGCTTCGGCCGCTGGTGGGCGTGGACGGCGTCCTCCACGGCCAGCGGATGCAGCCCGAACAGCTCGGCAAGACCCGCGAACTCCTTCTCCTCCGGTTCGTGCAGACCGATCCACACGAACCCGTCGCCCGACTTCCGCACGCGCCGCACGGCCTCCTCGACCGACCGGACCCCGTCCTGCCGTACACCGTCCCGGTAGACCACACAGTTGACCACCGCGCTGCCGAGCGGCGACCGCGCCGGGTGGCTGAGGTCCACGGCACGCCGGTACGTCCGGCGGACGGCGCTGCGCAGGCGGTGAATCATCGACACGAGGTGCTCCTTCGGCAGATCGCCGGACAGTCTGCCACCCGGCCCTCTGGGACAACAGGCAGTGACACATAGCCTCGACATCGCGTTCACTTCCAACCCATTGCAACGCAACAGGTTTGGTTCGTTGCATTAGATTCAGTACCAATGCAACGAAACCAAGCAACCGACCTGCAATGACGTGGTTTTTACGCAATGCCGTGCTCGCCAGATCTCCGAACGCAACGTAGCTTTTCTTTCGTCGGAAACAGCACGACGAACAAGCGCCCCGCCACCGACGAAGGCAGAAGTTCGACACCACCGCCCCGATCTCCGCCGTACTCACCGTCCCCGCCGGCCGCATCCGCCTCATCGCCGCCGACCGCACCGACACCACCGTCGAGGTCCTGCCCGCCGACCCCTCCAAGAGCCGCGACGTGAAGACGGCCGAGCAGACCGAAGTCACCTACGCCGACGGCGTCCTGCGCATCGAGGTCCCGAAGCCGGAGAACCGGATCCTCGGGCACGCCGGCTCCATCGAGGTGACGGTCCTGCTCCCCGCCGGATCCACGATCAAGGCCCAGGCCGCCGCCACCCAACTCCGCGCCGTGGGCCGGCTCGGCGACGTCACCTTCGAGGGCGCGTACCAGCAGATCAAGATCGACGAGGCCGCGACCCTCCGCCTCACCGCGGTCGACGGCGACGTCGAGGTCGGCCGCCTGACCGGCTCCGCCGAGATCAGCACCGCGCGCGGCGACATCCGCATCGCCGAGGCGCTGGGCGGCTCGGTCCTCCTGGACACCCAGATGGGCGACATCACGGTCGGCGCCGCCGCCGGGGTCTCCGCCTCCCTGGACGCCGGTACGGCCTACGGACGCGTCGGCAACTCCCTGAAGAACGACGGCACTCGTGGCCTGAGCATCCGGGCCACGACGGGGTACGGCGACATCGCCGCCCGCAGCCTGTCCGGGCGGCGATCGGGATGACCGGCCTGTTCTCCGCGGTGGACGGCCTGATCGCGGGAGAGGAGAACATGCCCACGACCGGCCTGGACCCCCGCTCCCGCCACAACATGCGGCAGATCATCCGCGAGTCCGGCCAGGATCCAGCCGGCGAGCGAGAACGCCGCCGTCGTGACGCCGGTTGACCAGCCGGTGTCGGCGGTGACCTGGGGGTTCAGGACGGCGAGGCGTGGTAGACGCTTCCCCAGCTGGTGATCTGGGTGGCGCAGAGGGCGGGCAGGACGGCGCGGGGCCGCGACCGGTCCCCGGTTCCGGTCGCGGCCTCGCGGTTGTGAAGGTGGGTCATCTGGCGATCAGCAGCAGCCACCGGTTGTGACGGTGGCCGGTTCGCTCGCCCGGGCGCCGGCGGTGGACGGGTTGGAACAGCACGTGCCGGCCTGCTGCTTGGCCAGGGTGTCGGCGTCGGCCTTGACGACGTACACCTCCCACGGCTCGCGGCCGGGGCCGTGGACCCACACCTTGTCCTGGAGGGCGTAGCAGCAGGTGGTGTCGTTCTCCTCGGTGGTGGCGAGGCCTTCCTGGGCCAGCCTGGTGGTGGCGGCGTGGACGGCGTCGGTGGTGTCGACCTCGACGCCGAGGTGGTCCAGGCGGGTGTCCTCGCCGTCGGCGCCCTCGATGAGGACGAGCTTGAGCGGCGGTTCGGTGATGGCGAAGTTGGCGTAGCCGTCGCGGAGCTTGGCCGGCTCGGTGCCGAAGAGCTTGGTGTAGAAGGCGACGGATGCCGAGAGGTCGGGGACGCGCAGGGCGAGCTGTACACGAGTCATGACGAACCTCCTGCTGTGGGTGTGTGGTGGGGGCGGGTCAGCAGCCGCCGGAGGTGGCCGGGGAGCCGGCGCCGAGCTGGATGAGGGCCGGGGCGGGGGTGCAGCAACCGCCACCGTCGGCCGCCTCGTCGGGCTGGGGCTGGTCGAAGACGCCGGCGCCGCCGCAGACTCCGGTCTCCGGGAGGACGAGTTCGACGCGCTCGGCGGACTCGTGGTCGCCGGCGATCGCGGCGACGACGGAGCGGACCTGCTCGTAGCCGGTGAGGGCGAGGAAGGTCGGGGCGCGGCCGTAGGACTTCATGCCGACCAGGTAGACGCCCTGTTCGGGGTGGGAGAGCTCGTTGACGCCGTGGGGGTAGACGGTGCCGCAGGAGTGCTGGTTGGGGTCGATCAGCGGGGCGAGCTCGACGGGGGCCTGGAGGCGCTCGTCGAGGCCGAGGCGGAGCTCGGAGAGGAAGGAGAGGTCGGGGCGGAAGCCCGTGAGGACGATGACCTCGTCGACCGGGTCGAGCCGGCGGCCGTCCTCGGCCACGAGGACCAGGCGGTCGCCCTCGCGCTCGATCGCCTCCGTACGGAAACCGGTGACGGCGTCGGCGTGGCCCCCGTCCACCGCCTCCTTCGCCGCGAGCCCCAGTGCACCACGGGCGGGGAGCTGGTCGGCCGTACCACCGCCGAAGGTGGAGCCGGAGATGCCCCGGCGCAGGATCCACACGGCCTTCGTGCCCGCGCCGTCCTCTGCCCTGGCCAGCTCGGCGAGGGAGGCGAGGGCGGTGAAGGCGGAGGCGCCGGAGCCGATGACGGCGGTGCGCTTGCCCGCGTATCGGGCGCGGACGGACGGGTCCTTGAGGTCGGGGACGCGGTAGGTGACGCGGTCGGCGGCGGCTTTCTCGCCGAGGGCGGGGAGGCCGGACGCTCCTGCCGGGCTCGGGGTGGACCACGTGCCGGAGGCGTCGATCACCGCACGGGCGAACAGCCGCTCCTCACGGCCGTCGGCGTGGGTCACGTGGACGACGAACGGCTGGGCCTGGCGGTCGGCGTCCACGATCCGGTCGCGGCCGGCAAGGGAGACGCCGGTGACCATGGCGCCGGTGCGGACGCGGTCGCCGAGGACATCGGCAAGCGGCTGGAGGTACTTCTCCGCCCAGTCACCGCCGGACGGGTAGGTCTTCGCGTCGGGCTTCACCCAGCCGGTGGGGGCCAGGAGCTTCTCGGCGGCCTGATCGGTGACCTCGCCCCAGGTGGAGAAGAGACGGACGTGTGCCCACTCGCGTACCGCCGCACCAGCCGCCTGCCCGGCCTCCAGGACCAGCGGTTCGAGGCCGCGCTCGACGAGGTGGGCGGCGGCGGCCAGGCCGGCGGGCCCGGCCCCGATGACCACGACGGGCAGCCGGTCGGTGGCGGTGGTGTTCACGACAATTCCCCTTTGTTTCGACATCCGTCGATCTCTTGCGCTGCAAGCATGGCACTTGGATCGACACTCGTCAACATAGACATTCATCGAAATGAACCGCCTTCCCGAGCACCCCCTGGGCGGCTGCTTCGACATGTGTCAACATAGATGCATGTCGAATGTCGCCGTGCTGCCGGTCCTTGAGCCCGAGGTCGCCCCCTGCTGCCCGCCGCTCACCGAGCGCCCGCTGAACGCCGAGGAGGCCGAGCGGACCGCGAAGATGTTCAAGGCCCTCGGCGACCCGGTCCGGCTGCGCCTCTTCTCGGCGGTCGCCTCGCACGAGGGCGGTGAGGCATGCGTCTGCGACATCTCCGACGTCGGCGTCTCGCAGCCGACCGTCTCCCACCACCTGAAGAAGCTGAAGGAGGCCGGCCTGCTCTCCTCCGAGCGGCGCGGGACCTGGGTCTACTACCGTGTCGAACCGGCCGTCCTCGCCGCGATGGGCGCGATCCTCACCAAGGCTGCCGCCGCGTGACCGCCTCCACCATCGTGGTCCCGCTGGCCGCGGAGCACGCCGACGAGGTCGTCGCGATCTACCAGGCTGGAATCGACGAGGGCAACGCCACCTTCGAGACCACCGCCCCCACCTGGGCCGAGTTCGACGCGGCCAAGCTCCCCGAGCACCGCTTCGCCGCCCTCGACGAGACCGGGCGCGTCCTCGGCTGGGTCGCCGCCACCAAGGTCTCCGACCGGTGCGCGTACGCCGGAGTCGTCGAGCACTCCGTCTACGTCCACTCCGACGCCCGCGGCCGAGGGGTCGCCTCCGCCCTGCTCAAGGCGCTCATCGACTCCACCGAGGCGGCCGGGATCTGGACCATCCAGTCCGGCATCTTCCCCGAGAACGCCGCGAGCCTGGCCGTGCACGAACGGGAGGGCTTCCGGGTCATCGGCACCCGCGAGCGCATCGGCCGCCACCACGGCGTCTGGCGCGACACCGTCCTCGTCGAACGCCGCAGCCCCCATATCGACTGATGGGCGTCAGCCACCCTCGCCGAGGGTGAGCTGGCGCTGGTGGAAATCGAAGTGCTGGGTGGGATACCGGTAGAGGTCCGCGAGGGTCATGAAGTCGTTGAAGAACGGGTCCCATCGGACCGGATAGTGCATCCCTCGCGCCAGATCGCGTTCGGACTCCTTCGCGAGCCGTCGCGCCAGCGAACCGGTGATCCAGTCGAACGCCGCGCCCATCCTGCGGGGCCCGAACACCTTCACCGCCCCGCACGGTCCGAGGTAGTTGATCACGTCGAAGGGCCGCGATCCTGCATCGAGCACCTGGGCGAACGCCTTGCTCGCGCCCCGGGGCAGGCGTCCGAAGCCGCGTACGAGGAACAGCAGGACGCGGGTGACGAGGTAGCCGAAGAGCATGTGCCACAGCAGCTGCCGATTGGTCCAGCGAGTACCGCTGGTCGGACGGGCGAGGTCGGACGGCGTGGCCCCGTCCAGGAGAGCGTGGAAGGTCCGGCGGGCCGTGGCGTAGCCGTCGAGGACGCCCTGCCGGTCGAGCACGGAACGGCCATCCGGCATCACACCACTCCCTTCGGAGCCCGAGTCCCCCAGGGTCTGGATGATTCCCGCCAGGATCACCACAGAACCCACGTCCTCACCTGCGCTGCGGACTCACACGACGCCGAGCAGGCCGGCGATCTGCCGGGCGGCTTCGCGGGCGGGGCGGCCGACGCCGATGAGGGTGGCGGAGGCCGGGCCGGTCCAGTCGCCGTAGCCGAGGAGGTGGAGGCGGGGTTCCCCGATCGCCTGGGTGCCGGACGTGGGGATATGACCTCGGGGGCCGCGCAGGCCGACTGGGGCGAGGTGGGAGAGGGCTGGGCGGAAGCCGGTGCACCAGACGATCGCATCGGCCTCGGCGGTCATACCGTCGGGCCACTGCACCCCAGTCGGAGTCAGACGGGTGAACATCGGCTGGGCCTTGAGCAGGCCGGCGTCCCGCGCTGCTCGGACGGGCGGGACGGCGACGATGTCGCCGAGTGAGGCCACGCCCCCTGTGTCCGTACGGCCCTCGTCGAGGGCGCGGCGGCGGGCGGTGGCGTGGTCGAAGAGGGCGCGGCCGTCGATGTCGTCGGCGAGGTAGCGGGGCTCACGCAGCGTGACCCAGGTCAGCTGCGTGTCACGGGCGAGGTCGGCGGCGATCTGCGCGCCGGAGTTGCCGCCCCCGACCACGATCACCCTCTGCCCGGCGAAGTCGCGCGGGCTGCGGTACTCCACCGTGTGGAGCTGGGTGCCTCGGAACTCCGTACGACCGGGCACGGCGGGCACGAACGGGCGCGACCAGGTGCCTGTGGCGCTGACGACCGCCCGCGCCCGCCACGCACCGGAGTCGGTCTCGACGCGCAGGAGTGCGCCGTCGCGGTGCACACCGGCCACGCGTACGGGACGGCGGACGGGGAGTTCGTACCGCTCCTCATAGTCCGTGAGGTACGAGACGACGTGGGCGGCGTCCGGGTACGTCTCACCCGGCTGCGGCGGCATCAGCCGGCCCGGCAGCGACGAGTACGCGGCCGGGGAGAAGAGGTGGAGCGAGTCCCAGGTGTGCTGCCAGGCACCGCCCGGCGCCGGCTGGGCATCGAGGACGACGAAGTCCAGGCCCAGGCGGCGCAGGTGGTAACCGGCGGCGAGCCCGGCCTGGCCGCCGCCGATCACCACCACGTCCACGACCTGGGTCACTCGGCGTCCGTCTTCCCGCGCATGAAGATGACCGCGACCAGGGCCAGGCCCACGACCACGCCGATGATCTGCATCCCCACGAACGCGGGCACCGAGGCGGGCGCGATGCCCGCGAAGGTGTCCGTGAACGCCCGGCCGATCGTCACCGCCGGGTTGGCGAAGGACGTGGACGAGGTGAACCAGTAGGCCGCGCCGATGTACGAGGCGACCGCGACGGGCGCGAAGCGGAGCCGGTCGGTACGGGCCAGACCGAAGATCAGCAGGATCAGGCCGGCCGTGGCCACGACCTCGCCGAGGAGCAGGTTCCCGGCGGAGCGGTCGTGGGTGGACCACTTCACCAGCGGCTCGCCGAACATCGCGTCCGCCAGGATCGCGCCGAGGATCGCGCCGACGATCTGGGCGGGGACGTAGACGGTGAGTTCGCGGGCGTTCACCCCGGCACCACCGCGGCGGGCGGTCCACCACTCGGCCAGGGTGACGGCCGGATTGAAGTGCGCGCCGGAGACCGGGCCGAGCAGGGCGATCAGGACGCCGAGCCCGAAGACGGTGGCGGTGGAGTTGGCGAGCAGTTGCAGCGCGACGTCGTCGGTGAGCTTCGTGGCCTGGACGCCGGAGCCGACGACCACGGCCACCAGGGCGGCGGTGCCGACGAGTTCGGCAGCCGCCCGGGCGATCAGCGGGGTGCGGGGCGGGGTGGCGCCGGGTGCGGGCCGCGGCGACGGGTCGGTGGCTATGGCGTCGCTCGCAGCGGGCTCGGTGGCGGTCACGGGCGGGTACTCCTCGGCAGGTGAGGCGAGAGGGGGCGGGGTCAGGGGCAGGAACGCTTGACGTTCGCCTCGGCGGTCAGGCGCGCGGTCTGCGCGAGCGCGGCGAACTGCCCGGCGAGCTGTTCGATGACGTCCGGCTTGAGGCGGTAGTAGGTGAACCGGCCACAGGGCTCCGTCTCCACGACCCCGGCCTCGCGCAGCACTCTCAGATGGTTGGAGAGATTGGTCTGCTTGGCACCGGTCTCCTCCACGAGGTGAGTGGTGCACAGCGTCTCGCGGGCGAGCAGGGTCACGATCCGGAGACGCAGAGGGTCACCCAGCACCCGGATCAGATCAGTGTCGACTGACGTCATCATGGGCTGATAATCTCACATCACCTGGAGCTGATACCAGCCTGGGCTGACCTCTTGAACCCGCCGAAGGGGGTTCTCGCCATGGCCGCGTCCTCGCACCCGGTCCTTCCCGACGAACGTCTCGCGGCCGGTGTCGCCCGCCTCGCCGTACGCCACCAGGGCCGGTACTCCGTGGAGACGGTACAGCGGCTGATCGCCGACTCCTACGAGCGGCTTGCCGGGTACGCGCACGTCCGCACCCACCTGGTGGTGCTGGCGGAGCGGTTCGCCGCTGAGCGCCTGGACGCACTCGCGCACGCCGAGGACCCAACTGCGGGCGACGGTCGACCGCGCGTGCTGTTCGTGTGCAGCCACAACGCCGGCCGCTCCCAGCTGGCGGCAGCACTGCTCGCGCACCGGGCCGGCGCCGGCGTGATCGTCTCTTCCGCCGGCACCCACCCTTCCGGCGCCGTCGACCCGCACGTGCTCCAGGCGCTCACCGAGGCCGGCGTCGCGCTCGACGAGGTCTACCCCAAGCCGCTGACCGACGAGGTCGTCCAGGCCGCCGACACCGTGATCACCATGGGCTGCGGCGACGCCTGTCCCGTCTTGCCCGGCCACCGTTACCTGGACTGGCCGGTCCCCGACCCCGACGGCGCCCCGATCGCCGTCGTGTGCGAGATCCGTGACGCCCTCGACGCCCGGATCACCGCCCTGCCGGACACCCTGCCGTCCGGCTCCTGAGCCCTTCCGTCCCCCGCACCACCCCTGCCTCCAAGGAAGAACCGATGACCGCTCCGCTCGCCTCCGTGCTCTTCGTCTGCGTCCACAACGCCGGCCGCTCCCAGATGGCCGCCGGCTTCCTGCGCCACCTGGCCGGCGACCGCGTCGAGGTCCGCTCCGCGGGCTCCCTTCCGGGCGACCGGATCAACCCCTCCGCCGTGGCCGCCATGGCCGAGCTGGGCATCGACATCTCCGACCAGAAGCCGAAGGTCCTGACGACCGAGGCCGCCCAGGCGTCGGACTACATCATCACCATGGGCTGCGGCGACGCCTGCCCGTACTTCCCCGGCAAGACCTACCTCGACTGGACGCTGGAGGACCCGGCCGGCCAGGGTGTCGAGGCCGTCCGCCCCATCCGCGACGAGATCAAGACCCTCATCGAGGGCCTGATCGCCGACATCGACGCCAAGAAGGCGTGACCGGGGTGAGCGAGAGCTCTCCGGGGTGTCTCGTGGTGCGCCACCTGCGACGGCTTCTTCTTCCGCGACCGCGACATCGTCGTGGTCGGCGGCGGAGACACCGCCATGGAGGAAGCCACCTTCCTCACCCTCCCCCATAGCCTTAAGGGCATGGGGGTACCCCCATCGCCCGCTCGGTCACCGTCGTCCACCGCCGCTCCACCCTGCGCGCCTCCAAGGCCATGCAGAACCGGGCCTTCGCCGACGACAAGATCTCCTTCGCCTTCGACAGCGAGATCGCCGAGATCAAGTCCGAGAACGGCATGCTCGCCGGCGTCGTCCTGCGCGACACCTTCACCGGCGAGACCCGCGACCTCGACGCCACCGGCCTGTTCATCGCCATCGGCCACGACCCGCGCACCGAGCTCTTCACCGGCCAGATCGACCTCGACGACGAGGGCTGCATCAAGGTGGAGTCCCCCTCCACCCGCACGAACATCCCCGGCGTCTTCGCCGCCGGCGACGTCGTCGACCACACCTACCGCCAGGCCGTCACCGCTGCCGGATCCGGCTGCCAGGCCGCCCTCGACACCGAGCGCCACCTCGCCGCCCTCTCCGACAGGACCCCGGCCGCGGTCACGGCCTGACCGACGCTGTTCCGGCCCGCCCGCTGCTGAAGCGGCGGGCCGGTACTGCAGTGGTCCTGCACCTGCGGCTGTCCGGCCCGCGTGTGCGCCCCTGCGCACTTGCGTGCTCCGGTCCCCGGATCGCTGGCCTACCGTGACGTGACAAGCCGACGAGGCACACGCCCGAGAGCCCTCGTGACCGCCGTCACCGCGCACCGGCCGCGCCCGGCCGCCCGTCCGGAGGGCCGGGCTCGCCCGACCGTGCGTGCGATCGCGAAGACGGGGTACGCGCATCTTCCGGAACGACTCGGAGCCGTACGCGCGGAAGGGAGACGTCATGTGCCCGGAGCCCGGATACAGGCGGGCACCACCGGCCGGGGACGGCACGGACGGGGTCCCGCTGCTGTGGGTGCGCCATGCGAAGGCCGTGCGCAAGGACCGGCGGATCGACGACTTCGACCGCGAGCCGAGCGAGCGAGGCAGGGGGACGCTCCCCGGACCGGCCGCCGGCTCGCGGGCTCCGGTCTCGAACCCGAACTCCGTGCCCTGCTCCCCGTCGCGCAGGACCCGCCAGACCTGGCAGCTCGCAGCCTCCGCGGCTGGAGGACCCGCCGCCCGGCCCGGCGGGGACGGAATGCGACACCCCGTTCTGATCCCGTGAGAAAGGAAGAATCATGACCGACTCCTTGGCCGCCGCCTCCGGATCGTCCTCGCTGTTCCTGATCCTGGTGGGAGTGGTGCTGGTCGTGGTGCTGATCGCCGCGTTCTGGTGGGGTTCACGGCGCGTCGCCCGCCGACGGCGGGACGGCCGTGTCGCCCAGCCGCCGCCCATGGAGGCGGAGCGGGGTTCCTGGTCGACCCCGGAGGAGGGGCCCGAGCGATGAGCAGGGGCGCACACGCCCCGCGACGGAACGGAGACGGAGGAGGGACCATGGGCGAGCGGAAGCAGCACAGGACGGACGAGGACCGCGCCGGCCGGCCGCGCACCACGCCTGCCGACGCGGAGGGAGAGAGCGGCGACGAGGAGGCCCGCAGGGAGGCCGCCGAGGCCGTGTCCTCCCGGGGACTGCCCCGCGGCCGGCGCGAGACCGGCGAGCGGCAGGGGGCCACGGGCCGTGAAGCCACCGACCCGGAGGGCGCCGGTGGTCACACCGACAAGCACCAGCGCCCCGGGGTGGGACGCGAGGAGCAGACGCGCCGGCACGACGGCTGACGGCCTCGCATCCCCACATCACCGGGTCGGTGGCACGTCCGGCACCGCTCCCGTACGCCGGTGCCCCGCGCGATGTACCGCGCGGGGCACCGGCGTACGGCTGTGAGGGGCGGGCGGACGTCAGCGATGACGCAGCCTGCCGAACAGGCGGCGTGCCTGGGCGCGCCTGCGCGGGTCGGCCGCGGCACGGCGCAGGGACGCCGCCGCGTCACGGCCCTGGCGGCTGCGGGCGAATCGCTTGATGCGGTCCAGCAGTGCGGTCATGGGGTTCTCCTCCGATGTCCGTGTCCTGGCACTCCGTGTTGCCCCGGACGGCCGTCTCACACTCCCCCCTTTGTTGACGATCAGTCAGGACCGGTTTGCGGGAAGGTCGTTCTCGTACGGGAGCGGCGTGGTCAGGGCGGCCGTCCGGGTCCCGTCCGCCGCCCGGCCGACCGGTGCGCTGCCCGGCGAGCCGGTAGGATCCGGGCGCAGGCGGCGGCGTCCGGGCGGGGTGTGGCCGGCCCGCTGCCGACGGGCCGGGAAGCGGGTGTGCCGCCCGCCGGTCGTGCGCGGGCCGCGGCTGAACGCGTGCCCCCTCCGTCCATGAACATCCCCTGAAGGACGCCGAATCGGCGGTTCGCGGTGCCCACGGGCCCGGACCGACCCGTTCCGACCGTCTCCGAGGACGGCGGAATGATCCCCGCAGACCCGGGTACGCGGACGCTGTCCAACCCGCAGGGGAGGAGCAACCAACCATGGGTCTGGGACTGTTCATCATCATGATCGCCGTCGGCGCGATCCTCACGTTCGCGACCGACTGGGAGATCGAAGCGGTCGACCTCGATCTGGTCGGCCTGATCCTCATGGGCGTCGGCCTGCTCGGGACCGCCGTCTACACCAACGTGCTGCGCCGCCGTCGGATGGTGGTCCCGCCAGTGGCGCCCACGGTCACCGACGACGACCGTCGTGACCTGCTCTGAGGCGGCCCGCGCGTCCGGCGCCGCGCCCTGCACGAACACAGCGACAGAGGAGTGAAAGCGATGACCGACCATCTGTGGTCCTTCAGTGCCGAGTCCGGCCACCTGGCGGGTACCGACCTCACCGGGTGGCGCGTCGAGGCCGCCGACGGGCACATCGGCAAGGTGGACAAGCACTCCGACGAGGTGGACGAGTCCTACCTCGTCGTCGACACGGGCGTCTGGATCTTCGGCAAGGAGGTGCTCATCCCGGCGCGGGCGGTGACCCGCGTCGACCTGGAGGAGCAGACCCTCCACCTCGCCCTGTCGAAGGAACAGGTGAAGGACTCGCCCGAGTTCGTCTCCGACAAGCACCTCGCGGACCGTCAGTACCGCGAGGAGATCGGCCAGTACTACCGCATGTCCTGGCCCTTCGGGGGAGGCCCGGGCGGCCTCTGACGGCCGCCGGTCCGCCCCGGTCCGCACAGGTTCAGCAGCACGTCCCCGACAGGGGAACGATGCGCCTCCGAGAGAAAGGTGTCGCCATGTCCAAGGTGGAGGAGTCGGTCGAGGTCGAGGTCCCGGTGCGCGCCGCGTACGACCAGTGGACCCAGTTCGAGACGTTCCCGCAGTTCATGGACGGCGTGGAACGGATCGAGCAGCGTACGGACACGCTCACGCACTGGGTCACGGAGATCGGCGGCGCGCGACGCGAGTTCGACGCGGTCATCACCGAGCAGATCCCGGACGAACGCGTCGCGTGGACGACGGTCGAGGGCGAGGCCCGCCAGGCTGGCGTGGTGACGTTCCACCGCCTCGACGAGACCCGGACGAAGGTCATGCTCCAGATGGACTTCGCCCCCGAAGGGCTGACGGAGCAGGCGGGCGACAAGCTCGGCTTCGTCAAGCGCAAGGTGGCCGGCGACCTCAAGCGGTTCAAGTCGTTCATCGAGGAGCGCGGTGGCCTCCAGACGGGCGGCTGGCGCGGATCGGTCTGAGGGCCCGGCACCGGCACGCCCGTGGCGGGGCCCAGCCCCCGGGTCGAAACCAAAGGGTGTGGATCCCGACCGGCGGGGCAGGCGGGGGTCGAGCGAGGGACACGCTCGCGCCGGACGATCCACGGTCCCCCCTGCCGTGGATCGGTGGCATCCGTGAGTGGCCCGCACCGGTGGAAGGTGCGGGCCACTCACCTGTGGTCCCGAGCCGCCGTCCCGAACCGCGGCCCCGCGCCACTGCCCCCGGCCGTCACTCCGAGCCCGCGCCGTGGGGTCGCGGTCCCGGCTCGTCCGAGGGCCGAGGCGGTCTTTCCGCGTCCTCGGGGTTTGGACCCGGGGAAGGCGGTAAGCCGAACTTGTAGGCCTCGGAAGCAGGCTGACGGGCAATCGGCCCACGGAACTCACCCAGGAGGCGCTCATGTCGAACCCGACCCGAGCCCTCGGCCGCGTGGCGCCGTGCGCCGCGCCGGTGGGACCGACCGTCCCCGCGCCGGCCGTCCCCCTACCGGGTGCCCCCGTGCACGGCGTCTCCGTACGCGGCGTCCCGGTGCGGGGACTCCCCGCGGGGACGGGGCCACACCCGCGCGCTCCGGAGGCCGCGGTCCCGTCCGAGGACCCCAGTGCCTCGGGCCGGAGCGGGGAGGGCCGTACGTACGCTCCCGCCGCGACCCCCGGCGCACCGCGCGGACGAGACGGACAGCAGGGGCGGGAGGGGCCGGACGGGCGGGCCGACTGCCCCGCCACCGGCGACGGTGGCCACGCGCCCCCGCGAACGGCCGGTACGCCGCGGGCCTGACTCCGCACCGTGCCGCACCGGACGGAAGCCCCCGCACCCGACGGGGGCTTCCGCCGTGAGTCGGTGCGGTCCCGCTCCCGACCCGTGCTGCTGAGGAGGATCCATGGACGAACGAGACGGCGGTGCACCGGAAGCCGACCCGAGGGTTCACCGACAAGGCAACAAGGCATCAGAACCGGACACCGGCACCGGTGGGCACGACGGACGCGGGGAGACGGAGGAGGAGCGCGCGGACCGGCGCTGGCAGGAGCTCCTCCAGGAGATCCGGGTGGCGCAGACCGGCGTCCAGATCCTCCTCGGCTTCCTCCTCACCGTGGTGTTCACTCCCCTCTTCCACGACCTGGAGCAGACCGACAAGACGATCTACCTGGTCACGACCGTCCTCGGATCGCTGGCGACGGGCGCGCTGATCGGCCCCGTCTCCTTCCACCGGATCGTGTCGGGGCGGCGGGTCAAGCCCCAGGCAGTCGTCTGGGCCTCCCGGCTCACCTTCACCGGCCTCCTCCTGCTGCTCGCGACGCTGATGTCCGCCCTGTTCCTCATCCTGCGCGTGGCGACGCACGACCCGTACGTGCCCTGGCTGGTTTCCGGCGTCCTCGCCTGGTACCTGATCTGCTGGTTCGCCCTGCCCCTGTGGGTCCGCGTCGGCTACGCCGACCGCAGCTGACCGGGACGGAGGAGGGGGCGGCCCGCATATCGGCGGGCCGCCCCCTCCTCCGCGAGGACACTCAGCGCGCACCGGAGGGCAGGTTCTCCTTGATCTTGGCGATGGCGAAGCCCCACCCCTGCGACACCGCCGGCTTGCCCGGGACGGCCACTTCCGCCGGGTTGGTCAGCACGTCGAGGAGGACCGGGCCGGGCAGGGCGAGCGCCTTGCGCACGGCCTCGTCCAGTTCGCCCGGCGCGGTGACGCGGATGCCGGTCAGCCCGAGTGCCTCGGCCACCGCGGCGAAGTCGGGGTTGTCCAGCACCGTCCCGAACTCGGGAAGCCCCGCCTGCTCCTGCTCCAGCTTGACCATACCGAGGCGGCGGTTGTCGAAGACGACGAGCTTCACCGGCAGCCGTTCGGAGCGGATCGTCATCAGGTCGCCGAGGAGCATGCCGAGGCCGCCGTCGCCGCAGAAGGCCACGACCTGCCGGTCCGGGGCCCACAGCTGCGCCCCGATGGCCTGGGGCATGGCGTTGGCCATGGAGCCGAGGTTGTAGGAGCCGATCAGCCGGCGGGTGCCGCGCATGCGCACGAGCCGCGAGAGCCACACGGTGGCCATGCCGGTGTCCGAGGTGAAGATCGCGTCGTCGGCGGCGTGGCGGTCGACGGCCGCCGCGAGGGCCTCGGGACGGATGTCTGCCTCCCGGTTGTCGAACATGGCCCGTACGCGTCCAAGCAGCCGCCTGTCGTGGGCAGGGTCGGCGAGGCCGGCCTGCCCCTCCTGCCAGTCCGCGTACCGTTCGCGGGCCCCGTCGAGGTGGGAACGCGACGCGACGGGCGCCAGCAGCGGCAGCAGGGCCCGCAGCGTCGCGCCCACGTCCCCGGCGAGCCCGACGTCCACCGGGGCGCGGCGTCCGAGGTGCTCCTCCCGGGTGTCGATCTGCACGACCCGGCAGTTCTCCGGGTACCAGTCCCGGTAGGGGAAGTCCGTCCCGAGCATGATCAGGGTGTCGCAGGAGTCCATGGCGTGGGCCGCGGCCGGATTGCCGATGAGGCCGGTCTGGCCGACCTCGTACGGGTTGTCGTCCTCGAAGCCCTCCTTGCCCTTCAGGGTCAGCACCATGGGCGCCGAGAGCAGCTCGGCGGCGCGCAGCACCTCCTCGCGGGCCTCCCGGGCGCCGCGGCCGACCAGGAGGGTGACCCGCGAGCCCCGGCCGATCGTCTCGGCCGCCTCGGCGAGCGCCGGGTCGTCGGGGCGCGTGACGGCCGGGCGCGGCAGCGCGAACCGCGTCGGCCGGTCCTCCTCGACCTCCTGGTCACCGAGGTCGCCGGGGACGGTCAGCACCGCCACGCCCCGCCCGGTCACGGCCGCCCGCACCGCGGACTCCAGCAGCCGGGGCATCTGGGAGGGTGAGGTCACGGTGGCCCGGTACACGGCCACGTCCCGGAAGAGTAGGTCGTTGTCGACCTCCTGGAAGTAGTCCCCGCCCAGCTCCGACAGCGGCACCTGGCCGCAGATCGCCAGGACCGGCGCCCCGCTCTTGGCCGCGTCGTACAGTCCGTTGAGCAGGTGCACCGAGCCCGGTCCCACCGTGCCCATGCAGACGGCCGGCTCTCCGGAGAGCTGGGCGTGCGCTCCGGCGGCGAAGGCCGCCGCCTCCTCGTGGCGGAAGCCGGTCCAGTCGATGCCCTCGGTGGTCCGGATGGCGTCGGTGATCGGGTTGAGCGCGTCGCCGACCACGCCGAAGACGCGGGCGACGCCGAGGTCTGCGAGCCCGTCGACGATCACCTGTGCGACGGTACGGGACATGGGGTCTCCTTCCTCTGGCTGTCGACCGGTTCACCGGAGGGTGAACCGGTCCGGATGGGCCGCCTTCCAGTCGCCTGGCCACGTGTCGGGAACCGATGCGGGCGACAGGAGCAGACCGGGTTCGAGCGGCTCGTACAGCTCGGCGTGGGAGCGCACGGCGTCGGGTCCGACCCGGCGCAGCAGCATGCCGGGCTCCAGGTCCCCGGGACCGTCGGCTCCCATGGCCGCCATGAGCGCGAGGGCGCTTCGGACGGTCGCCTCCTGGAAGCGCCGGACCCGCTCCGCCTTGTCCTGGACGTCGAGGGCGCGGGCGCGCCGGCGGTCCTGGGTGGCCACCCCGACGGGGCAGGTGTTGGTGTGGCAGCGCTGGGCCTGTATGCATCCGAGGGCGAACATCATGGCCCGGGCGGAGTTGGTGTAGTCGGCACCCTGGATCAGCCGCTTGACGATGTCGCTCCCGGTGGCGACCTTGCCGGAGGCGCCGATCCTGATCCGGTCGCGCAGCCCCGTGCCGACGAGGGCCCGGTGCACCGTGGTCAGGCCCTCGGTGAGGGGCAGGCCGACGGTGTCCGCGAACTCCAGCGGGGCAGCGCCCGTACCGCCCTCCGCCCCGTCGACGACGATGAAGTCGGGCGTGAGGTCCTCCTCCAGCATCGCCTTGCAGACGGCGAGGAAGTCACGGCGCGCGCCCACGCACAGCTTGAAGCCGACCGGCTTGCCGCCGGAGAGCTCCCGCATCCGGCCGAGGAAGCGCACCAGCTCCCGGGGGGTCCGGTAGACGCGGTGGTACGGCGGGGAGATCACCGTACGGGCCTCGGGGACGCCGCGGACGGCGGCGATCTCCCGGCCGACCTTGGAGCCGGGCAGCACTCCCCCGATGCCGGGCTTCGCGCCCTGGCTGATCTTCAGCAGGACGCAGGCGATCTGGTCGAGCGCGGCCTTCTCGGCGAACAGCCGCGGGTCGAAGCCGCCGTCCTCGGCACGGCAGCCGAAGTACCCGGTCCCGATTTCCCAGACGAGGTCGCCGCCGGGGGCGAGGTGGTGCTCCGACACCCCGCCCTCGCCGGTGTCGTGGGCGAAGCCGCCGCGCCGGGCGCCCTCGTTCAGGGCGCGGACGGCCGGGGCCGACAGGGAGCCGAAGCTCATCGCCGACACGTTGAGCAGGGCCATGTCGTAGGGCCGCGCGCAGTCGGGGCCGCCGATCCGGACTCGGGGCGCCTCGTCGGGCACCGGGCGTGGCGCCATGGAGGGGACCAGGTACTCGGTGCCGGTCCGGTCCAGCTCCAGCTCGGTGCCGAAGGGGTCCTCGGCGTCCGTCCCCTTCGCCCGCTCGTACACGATGGACCGGGTGTCCCTGTCGAAGGGCACGCCGTCGACGTTCCTCTCGACGAAGTACTGCTGCACCTCGGGGCGGATCGCCTCCATCGCGAACCGGAGGTGCCCGAGGAGCGGATAGTTGCGCAGGATCGAGTGGCGCCGCTGGACGACGTCGTGCGTCGCGACCGCGGCGAGCAGCAGGGCGGGTCCGGCCGCGCACCACCACCACGGGGACACCAGGACGGCGGCGAGGCCGGTGGCGAGCGCGGCGAGGACGGAACAGACCACGAGCAGTGACGTCACCATGGACGGTCGTCTGTCCCGTACGGGCGCGGTCAAGCACGCGGGGAAAAGACGCGGGGCGGGGCCGGGGCCGTGATCCACCAGGTTTAGCGTGCGGGACTCCGGCGAGACGGTGCCCATGAGTGCTTCGGAGAACAGCGAACGGAACCCCCTCCCCCGGACCGGCCCCTACGCCGTCCCGGACCGCCCCGGCCTGACGCGGGGGGATGACCCCGACGTGGACGAGGCGTACGAGCCGGCCGTTCTCGCGGGCCTGCGCCTCCTTCCCGCGCCGTCCGCGGAGACGGCCCGCGGGACCGGGGGCGGCCTGCGGGCCGCCGCGCGCGCCCACCGGACCGTGACGGCCGGTGCCGCGGCCGGCACGGCGGCCGCGCTCGCCCTCGCGTACGGGTGGGGGCGCCGGACCGGACGCCTGGCCGCACGACGCGGCCTGGGCCCGGTGGCCCTGTTCTTCGGACGCCGCAGCTGAGCGGGCGGCGCTTCCGCCCCCGCGAGAGGCCGGCGCGCGCGTCCGCCGTCCGCCGCCCTTGCACCTTTCCGTCAGTCACCGTCTTCACGGAGGTCGACCCAGATGGTCCCCCTGCTTCTCGTCCTGCTCCTCGCCCTGCTGCTCTTCGGCGCCGGCTTCGCCGTCAAGGCGCTCTGGTGGATCGCCGTCATCGTGCTCGTCCTGTGGCTGCTGGGCTTCGTGGCCCGGCCGAGGGGCGGCACGAGCCGCTGGTACCGCTGGTAGGCGGTCCCCCGGTCGGGCGCGCTCCCGCCCACGGCGCGGCCGAGCCCGGCACCTCCGTCAGGAGGGTGCCGGGCTCGGCCGCGTGCTCAGGCGCTCAGCACCGAGTCGTCCTCGGGGCGCGCGCCCGGCAGACGGTGGCGGGCCGCGATCAGCGCCGCGTCCACGTCCCGCGTACCGGTGGACACGCACAGCGTGTAGGCGAGGTCGTCCATGCGCCGCCGTACTTCTTCGCCGCCGTTCTCGGCCTTGAGCATCTTGAGCGTCTCGTACTGCTCGATGAGCTCGCGCAGGACCGCGGGGTGGGCCATCAGCACGTATCTGCTCCCCTCGTCGTCGGGGCGGGGGACCGCCCGGTTCGGGGCGCGTGTACCCCGGTCGCGGCGTCGCACACCCCGTCCCGGGGCCGGGGAGGGCGGGTTCCGGCCGGATGACCGGCACTGCCCTCCTGTTGTCGATCACGGAGGGGTAATGTCGTCATGATTGCCGTACGGCAACGATCGCGGCAGCCGGAGCCGACCCGGGGGAACGGTCGGCCGGCGCGCGGCGTGGGCCGGACGGTCCGTGTGCGCACATGGTGGGGAACGAGGATGGGGCATGTCTGAGACGACGACCAGGGGTTCCTCCGGACGGGAGCAGTCCGGGCCGGCCGCGGTGGTCGAGCCTGAACTCCGCCAGCTGCTGGCCGGGCTCACGGCGGTGTGGGACGGCGACTTCGGCACCCGTCTGCCGGACGAGGCCGACGGGCTGATGGGTGAGATCTCCCGGGTGTTCAACGGGATGGTCGACCAGCTCTCCCTGTTCACCTCCGAAGTGACACGGGTGGCGCGCGAGGTCGGCACGGAGGGGACGCTCGGCGGGCAGGCCGCCGTGCCCGGCGTCTCCGGCACCTGGGCCGATCTGACGGACTCGGTCAACGCGATGGCCGGCAACCTCACCACCCAGGTCCGCGACATCGCCCACGTGGCGACGGCCGTCGCCAAGGGAGATCTCTCCCAGAAGATCGACGTGGACGCGCGCGGCGAGATCCTGGAGCTGAAGAACACCATCAACACGATGGTGGACCAGCTCTCGGCCTTCGCCGATGAAGTCACGCGCATGGCCCGGGACGTGGGCACCGAGGGCATCCTCGGAGGACAGGCCGACGTGAAGGGCGTCTCCGGCACCTGGCGCGATCTGACCGACTCCGTCAACTCGATGGCGGGGAACCTCACCGCCCAGGTCCGGGCGATCGCCCACGTCGCCACCGCCGTCGCGGGCGGCGACCTGTCGAAGAAGGTCGACGTGGACGCCCGGGGCGAGATCCTGGAGCTGAAGACGACCATCAACACGATGGTCGACCAGCTGTCCTCGTTCGCGGCCGAGGTGACCCGGGTCGCCCGCGAGGTCGGCACCGAGGGCAACCTCGGCGGCCAGGCCACCGTCCGGGGCGCCTCGGGCACCTGGAAGGACCTCACCGACAACGTCAACGTGATGGCCTCCAACCTCACCGGGCAGGTGCGTTCGATCGCCCAGGTCGCCACCGCCGTGGCCCGCGGCGACCTCTCCCGCCGGATCACCGTGGAGGCCAAGGGCGAGGTCGCCGCCCTCGCCGACACCATCAACACCATGGTGGACACCCTGTCCGCCTTCGCCGACGAGGTGACCCGGGTCGCCCGCGAGGTCGGCACCGAGGGCCGGCTCGGCGGCCAGGCCAGGGTGCCGAACGTGGCCGGGACCTGGAAGGACCTCACCGACAACGTCAACTCCATGGCGAACAACCTGACCGGGCAGGTCCGGAACATCGCCCAGGTCACGACCGCCGTCGCCAACGGCGACCTGTCGAAGAAGATCGACGTGGACGCCCGGGGCGAGATCCTGGAGCTGAAGACGACCATCAACACGATGGTCGACCAGCTGTCCTCGTTCGCGGCCGAAGTGACCCGGGTCGCCCGCGAGGTCGGCAGCGAGGGCAGGCTCGGCGGCCAGGCCGAGGTCGAGGGGGTCTCCGGCACCTGGAAGCGGCTGACCGAGAACGTCAACGAGCTGGCGGGCAACCTCACCCGCCAGGTTCGCGCCATCGCCGAGGTCGCGAGCGCCGTCGCCGAGGGCGACCTCACCCGCTCGATCACCGTCGAGGCGTCGGGCGAGGTGGCCGAGCTCAAGGACAACATCAACGCCATGGTGGGCTCGCTGCGCGAGACGACGCGGGCCAACCAGGAGCAGGACTGGCTCAAGTCGAGTCTGGCCCGGATGTCCGCGCTGATGCAGGGCCACCGCGACCTGACCGTCGTCGCCGAACTCGTCATGGATGAGCTGACCCCGCTCGTGGGCGCCCAGTACGGCGCGTTCTACCTCGCCGAGGAGGGTGCCGGCGGCGTCGAGCTGGGCCTCGTCGGCTCCTACGGACGCCCCGCCGGCGACCGGCACCGGGTGCGCTTCCGGCTGGGCGAGTCGCTCGTCGGACAGGCCGCCCGCAGTCGCCGCACCATCACCGCCGAGAACGTCCCCGCCGACTACGTCACGATCTCCTCGGGTCTCGGCAGCACGTCCCGGGGCAGCCTCGTGGTGCTGCCGGTCGTCGTCGAGGAGCAGGTGCTCGGCGTCATCGAGCTGATGTCCTTCAGCCCCTTCACCTCCGTGCACCGGGACTTCCTGGAACAGCTCATGGAGACCGTCGGCGTCAACCTGAGCACCATCGTCGCCAACGCCCGAACCGACGAACTCCTGGACGAGTCCCAGCGGCTGGCCGGCGAACTGCGCTCGCGCACCGAGGAACTCCAGGTGCGGCAGGAGGAGCTCCAGCGCTCCAACGCCGAGCTGGAGGAGAAGGCGGCCCTGCTCGCCACGCAGAACCGCGACATCGAGGCCAAGAACCTCCAGATCGAGCAGGCCCGGCAGGAGCTGGAGGAACGCGCCCAGCAGCTCGACCTGGCCTCCACGTACAAGTCGGAGTTCCTGGCCAACATGAGCCACGAACTGCGCACCCCGCTCAACAGCCTGCTGATCCTGGCCCAGTTGCTGGCCCAGAACCCCACCCGCAACCTCACGGCCAAGCAGGTCGAGTACGCCGGCATCATCCACTCGGCCGGATCCGACCTGCTCCAGCTGATCAACGACATCCTCGACCTCTCCAAGGTGGAGGCCGGGAAGATGGACCTCAACCCGGAGCGCGTGCCGCTGCGCAGGCTCCTCGACTACGTCGAGGCCACGTTCCGCCCCCTCACCTCGCAGAAGAGCCTCGCCTTCACGGTCTCCACGGCCGCCGGCGTCCCCGTCGACCTCGTCACCGACGACACGCGGCTCCGGCAGGTGCTGCGCAACCTGCTGTCGAACGCCGTCAAGTTCACCGAGCACGGCAGCGTCGAGCTGCGCATCGAACCGGCATCGGACGGCGAGCTGCCCGTGTCCGTGCACCGCGGCGGCCCCGTCGTCGCCTTCCGCGTCGCCGACACCGGCATCGGCATCGCCCCCGAGAACCTGGAGGCCATCTTCGGCGCCTTCCAGCAGGCCGACGGGACGACCAACCGCAAGTACGGCGGCACCGGCCTGGGCCTCTCCATCAGCCGCGAGATCGCCCATCTCCTCGGCGGCGCCCTCACCGTCACCAGCGTGCCGGGCGAGGGCAGCACCTTCACCCTCTACCTCCCCGTCGCCCGCACCGACTTCGCCGAGCAGCCCGCCCCCGCCGCCTTGCCGACGGACTCCCCCGCAGGGCCCGCCGTCCCGGCCCCCGCCCGGGGCGGCGCGCTCGCGCTGCCCGGCGGCGCGGCCGCACGGCCGCCCCGGCGCCTCCTCGTGATCGAGGAGCGCCCGCGCGGGCTCCTCGCCGTCGTCGCCGAGAACGCGGTCGGCCAGCTCTCGGCCGACAGCGGGCAGACGGGCCGGTCGGACACCGAACTGGTCGCGGTCGTCGGCCCCCAGGAGGCCGCCGCCGCGCTCGCCACCCAGCCGTTCCACTGCGTCGTGCTCGACGTCGACATGGCGGACGGCGACGCCCTGCGCTTCCTGGACGCCATGGACGGGGACGAGGCGTTGCGCACCGTCCCCGTCCTCGCCCACAACAACCGCCGGCTCCCCGCCGACGAGGAGGGCGCCCTCCAGGACCTCGCCCGCCGCCGACCGCTGGAGCTCCTCTCCAGCCTCGACGAGCTGCGCGAGCGGATCGCCCTGCACCTGTCCGCGGAGCAGCCCGGCGACGTCGTGCCCCTGGTGCGCGGCGACCACTGGGCGCCCGCGCCCCGGGCCGTCGACAGCACCCTGCGCGGCAGGACTGTGCTCGCCGTCGACGACGACGCCCGCAACCTGTACGCCCTCAGCGGCATCCTGGAGCTGCACGGCATCACGGTGCTGCACGCCGAGAACGGGCGGAAGGGCATCGAGACGCTGCTGGCGAACCCGGCCGTCTCCCTCGTCCTGATGGACGTGATGATGCCGGAGATGGACGGCTACACCGCGACCGCGCGGATCAGGGAGCTGCCCCAGTACACGGACCTGCCCGTGATCGCCGTCACCGCGAAGGCCATGCCCGGCGACCGGGAGAAGAGTCTCGCGTCCGGGGCCAGCGACTACGTCACCAAGCCCGTCGACGCCGACGAACTCATCGCCTGCGTCAGCCGCTGGCTCGACGGCGGGGCGGCCTCGTGACCACGCCCCTGCCCCCCGGCCCGCCCCCCGGCACGGCCGTCCCGCTCACTGCCGACGGGGCGCCGCCCGTCCCGGACGCCGCGGCCGCCGACGGCCGGCTGGCCGCCACGGTGGAACGGCTGCGCGGCGAGGTGCGCGCCGCGCACGCGGCCGCAGAGGGCCGCGCCCTGATCGAACTCGCCAAGGGGGTCATCGTCGAGCGCCTGGGCTGCGGCCCGGCCCAGGCGGCCCGCCAGCTCGCGGAGCTCGCCGACCGGGCAGGACTGTCCCGGCTGGAACTGGCCGCGGACATCGTCAACCAGGCGGCCCGTGACCGGATGGCGGAGGCGGCCGACGAGTTCGTGAGGACGGCCGTCGGCGAGCCCGCGGCCACCGCCGCCTCGGTCGCCGTGCGGCTGCGCACGGCGGAGAGCGCGGCGCTCAGCGCCGGCGACACCCAGGCCGTCGCCGAGTCGCTGCTCCGGCACGCTCTCGAACCGCTGGGCGCCGTCGCCGTCGCGATCTGGACCACCGGCCCGGACACCTCGCTGAGCCTGCGCGGCCACGCCGGCTTCGGTCTCGACGAGGCGGCCCGCTGGCACTATGTGCCGCCGGGCGTGACCACCGCGGCCCGCCAGGCGCTCATCGGGCGCCGAACCGTCCGCTACGCCTCCCTGGCGGACGCGGGCATCCCCTCGATCGGCCGCGCGCGTCATCCCGACGGCGGCCGGGTCGTCGTCCCCGCCGGGACCGGCGGCCGCATCCACGGCGTCCTGGAGATCTGCTGGGCCCGTCCGCTCGGTCCCCTGCCGCAGGCCGTGGAGCGCCAGGTCGAGGCCCTCGCCGAGCTCTGCGCCCACACCCTGGAGACGCTGCCCGAGGCCTCCCCCGGGGGCTTCCCCGCCCCCGGCGGCCTGCCGGTCCCCGGCGGGGACGGGGCGACGGCGCTGGCCGAACTCTCGGACGGGCTCTACGACCCCGCCCTCGTCCTCACCCCCCATCTGGACGAGACGGGGAAGCTCGTCGACTTCCGCATCCGGCACGCCAACGCGCACTTCCAGGATCCGGCCGGACGGCCCCGCGGCTCCGTCGACGGGGCCCTGCTCCTGGAGGCGTACCCGGCGACGGCGGGCGGCAGCGAACTCTTCGAACGGATCGAGCGGGTCCATGCCACGGGGGAACCGTTCCGCGCCCGCCGGGTCCGGCTCACGGCCCTGGTGGACCAGGTGCCGCTCGCCTCGCTCGCCGACATCAGCATCAGCCGGTGCGGCGCGAGTGTGCTGCTCATCTGGCGCGTCGAGGACGAGTCGGCACGCCTCGCCAGCCTCCTCCAGCACGCCCAGCGCCTCGGCCGGGTCGGCGCCTTCGAGGAGGACCTCGTCACCGGCGACATCACCTGGCACGGCCAGCTGTACGAGCTCTTCGGCCGCAGGACGACGGAGCCGCCGGTCGCCCTGCGCGACCTCGCCGGCCACGCCCACCCCGACGACGCCGACACCATCCGCCGCTTCCTCCAGCAGGTGCTGGACCAGCGGCGGGTGGGCTCCACCGCCTTCCGCATGCTCCGCCACGACGGCGTCACCCGGCACATCCGGGTGACCGCCGAACCCGCCCTGGGCAGCGACGGCGGTCTCCAGACCGTCCGGGGCGCCTATCAGGACATCTCGGCGCAGCACTGGACCGAGGTCGCCCTCACGGCCACCCGCGACCGGCTGGCGGCGACGGAGGAGGTGGCCGAGGAACGCAACCGGCTCACCCTCCAGCTCCAGCACGCGATCATGCCGCCGGCCATGCCGCCGCTCGACGCGCCGGGACTCGAAGTGGCCGTGCGCTACCGGCCCGCGGAGTCCGAGTCCCTGGTCGGCGGCGACTGGTACGACGCGGTCGTGCTGCCGTCCAAGAAGGTGCTCCTGTGCGTCGGCGACGTCGCCGGCCACGGCGTGGAGGCCGCCACCGGCATGGTGGTGCTGCGCAACGCCCTCCGCGGCCTGGCCGTCACGGGCGCGGGCCCGGGGCAGCTGCTGTCCTGGCTCAACGGCGTCGCCCACCACCTCACCGCCCATGTGACGGCCACCGCCGTGTGCGGCGTCTACGACCCGGAGAGCCGTACGCTGCGCTGGGCCCGCGCGGGACACCTCCCGCCGGTGCTGGTGCGCGGGGAGGAGGCGCTCGACCTGCCGCTCCTGCGCGGGGTGCTGCTGGGAGCCCTCGCGGAGACCGAGTACGAGGAGACGGAGCTGCGACTCGAACCCGGCGACACGGTGCTGATGTACACCGACGGGCTCGTCGAGCGGCGTGACACCGCCGTCCACGATTCCGTGGCCCAACTGCTCAACGTCGCCCGGCAGCCGTTCGACAGCCTCGAACGCCGGCTGGACCAGCTGCTCGCGCGCAGCAAGTCGGACACCGACGACGACACGTGCGTGGTCGGTGTCCAGGTGTCCTGATCCCGACCGTCCACCCCGAGACCGACCCCACCCCCCACGGAAAGCAGGAGACATGCTCGAGCGTGAACCCAACCTTGATGTCGAGGTCGAGATCCGCGACGACCGCACGGTGGTGCTGACCGTGGCGGGCGAGCTGGACATGGAGACGGCCGGCCGGCTGCAGGAGCTTCTGGCGGAGCAGTTCGGCCAGGGGCGGCGCCGTTTCGTGCTGGACATGTCCGCCCTCGACTTCATGGACTCCTCGGGGCTGAACGTCCTGATCCGGGCGGTCAACAAGGCGCGGGGGACCGGCGGCGACGTGTATCTCGCCGCGCCGACCCCGGCCGTGCGCCGCATCCTGGAGATCACCGGCGTGACGACGACGATCCCGCCGCACGACGGCCTGGCGGACGCGTTGGCGGCGGCCGGCAGCGCGAGATAGCGGACGGGTGGCCCGACCCCGTGCAAAGGGACCGGGCGCAGGGAAGGGGAAGAGGAAGACCGTGCGCGAGATCGCCGAGATCGAGGAGGCGCTCCGCCGGGCGGCTCCGCACCGGCTCGTGGGGGTCGTCGAGGACGCCCTCAGGGACCGCGGGGTGCGGCGGGTGGAACTCCGCATGGCCGACTACGGTCTGCGGACGCTCCAGCTCGTCGGGCACGTCCCCGGGGCGGATCCCTCGGTGCCCATCCACGACAGCCCCCAGGGGCGCGCCTTCGGCGCCCAGGAGCCGCACGTGGTCCGGGAGCGCGGGGCGCTCCGGCTCCATCTGCCCGTCACCGTCCGCGGGGACCGGCTGGGTGTGCTGACGGCCGAGCTGCCCCAGCAGGCCGACCTCGGGCCGCTGCTGCCAGGGCTCGCCCAGCTCTGCGAGGCGCTCGGCCACGAGATCCTGGTGGCGGAGCGCGACACGGACCTGTACGTCCTGGCGCGGCGTGCGACGCGGCTCACGCTCGCGGCGGAGATGCAGTGGCAGCTGCTGCCCGGCCGTTCCTGCGCTCGCCCCGAGTTCGCCCTGGCCGCCCATCTGGAGCCCGCCTACGCCATCTTCGGCGACAACTACGACTGGTCGGTCTCGGACGGCCGGCTGACCCTGACGGTCACCAACGGCATGGGGGAGGGCATCGAGGCCGCCCTGCTGACGAACCTCGCGATCAACGCGCTCCGCAACGCCCGCCGGGCCGGCCTCCCGCTGGCGGACCAGGCCGCGCTGGCGGACCAGGCCGTGTACGCCCATTACCGGGGCGAGGTCTTCGTGTCGGTGCTGCTGCTCTGCTTCGACCTGGCCACGGGCGAGGTGGAGGCCGTCGACGCCGGATCGCCCCGGCTGTGGCGGCAGCGGGGGCAGGCGGTGGAGTCCGTCGGCTTCGAGGCGCAGCTGCCCCTCGGCATGTTCGAGGACACCGTGTACGTACCGGAGCGGTTCTCCGTGCGGCCGGGCGACCGGCTGCTGTTCGGCAGCGATGGCGTGTACGGGGCCGTCTCGTCGTCCGGGGAGAGCTACGGGGACCGGGCGCTGGCCCGTGCGCTGCGGGGGACGCGGCTGCTGCCGCCCACGCAGGTGCCGCAGGCGGTGCTCCGGGAGCTCGCCGTCCACCAGGGTGGCAGCCCGTTGGAGGACGACGCCCTGGTCGTCTGCCTGGACTGGCACGGCCCCCCGTCAACAGTTGCCGTCTGACAACTGTATCCTTGGGGCAACACCCTGGCGGGTGCCCGGAAGAACGCCGTCAAGGACGACCAGAGGTGGCAATGAGGACATGGGTGGTGCGCCCGGTGGGAGCCGGCGTCGCGCGGGGGTCAAGCCGAACTGACGTCCTTCAGCGGCGTGCGGGCGGGTGACGAGGCGGCCGCTCCGCTCCCTCCCACCGCGTCGTGGAACCCGGTGAGCCCCCGCAGCAGCGCCTTGCGGCTCGTCGGCGACATGTCCGCGATGACCGCGAGCAGAGCCTCCTCGCGCTGGACTCTGAGGTCCCGCAGGTACGCCTTGCCGTGCACGGTCAGGTGCAGTTCCAGCTGCCGACGGCTCACGGGACTGGGCAGCCGCTGCACGAAGCCCAGCGCCTCCAGCCGGTCGCACATGCGGCTCACCGAGGGCGGTGCGGAACCGAGCAGCTCGCCCAGGGTGCGCAGGCTGATGCCCTCCTCACGGTCCAGGCTGTACAGCACGCGCAGCTGACTCGCCGAGACGGGTGTCGAGGACACCATGTCCCGGCCGCGCTCCCACAGCACCTCCAGGAGCTCGATGAGCTCCCGGGCGGACTCGGCCGTCCGCTGCGGTTCCCGTGGCGGCGGGGCGGGGTTGCTCGTCATGCCTGCCGACCCTCCTCGGACGTCGCACGCCGGCGACAGCGGCCTTGCGACAGACCGGTCATCTACACATCTCTCCAGAACTCCAGAAGGCGGTACGGATCCGGTGGATCGACACGTGACAGTGGAAGGCGCACTGCGCGGGGCGGCACCGCACCTCCTCCTGGACTCCCTCCGTACCAGTCTCGCGCACCTGTATGCCGCGACCTCCGCCGACCTGCTGCTCGTCGACTACGGATTCACGACCCTGCGCCCCGTGGAGCCCGTCCAGACACCTGCCGGGGTGCCGCACACGCCCGTGGACGCGGGCCCCGCCGGCCGCGTCTTCCGCACCCAGCAACCATATCTTTTCCGTGATGTCGGGCCCACGGCGACCGTTCACCTGCCCGTCACGGTCCGCGGCGACCGGCTCGGCGTCCTGGTCGTCGTCCTGCCCGCGGACCGGTCCACGCCGGAGACCACCGCGAGCCTCGCCCGGGTCGCCGAGACCCTCGGACACGCCCTGCGCGTCGCCGACCGCCACACCGACCTGTACCGCCGCACCCGCAGGACGCACCCCCTCAGCGTCGCGGGCGAGATGCAGTGGGACACCCTGCCGGGCCGGGCCTGCGCCGGGCCCTCCTTCGACCTCCACGCCCACTGGGAGCCCGCCTACGCCTCCGGAGGGCACCTCCTGGACTGGAGCGCCACCGAGCGGGACCTGGTGATCGTCGTCGCCGACGGCGCCGGCCCCGGCACACCGGCCGCCCTGGCGAGCACCCTCGCCCTGATGGCGATCCGCAACGCCCGGCGGGCCGGGCTCGACCTGGTGACCCAGGCCAGCCTCACCGACCAGGCGCTCTACGGGCAGTACCGCGGCCGGCACCCGCTCTCCGCCCTGCTGCTCCGGATCGACCTGACCACCGGCGAGACAGAGGTGGTGGACGCCGGGTCGCCGACGCTCTGGCGCCTCCGCCCCACCGTGACCGAGCGCATCGACCTGGACCGCCAACTGCCCCTGGGCATGTTCGAGGACACCGTCTACGCTCCCCAGCGCCTGCGCCTCCTGCGCGGAGACCGGCTGGTCTTCGTCGCCCACGGCGCCGGAGAGCCGACGGCCGGCGGCGGAGAACAGGCGCTGGACGGTCGCGTGGCCCGCGCCGTCTCCGGCGTGCGCCGCCGGAAGGGCGCGGACGTCCCCCGGGCCGTCGTACGGGCGCTGCGCGGCACACCCCGTGGCGCGTCGGCCCCCGTCCTCGTACTCTGTCTCGACTGGCGCGGCCACGGGGCCGAGACGCCGGACGGAGGACGCCACGGGGGGACTTGGCCGACATCCCCCTGACGCGCTGCCCGCGGAGTGATCCGCGGGGCATGCGGTGTGAGAACCATGAAGAGGGGAAAGGCGGGTACGAGGAGCCCGGCCACCGGCCCAGGACGAGGGGAGTACCAGCGCCATGACGGACGCGATCACCGCAGAGCGCGCGGTCCCGGAGCCCCTGCTGTCCGCGGGCGTCGTCTACGGCGACGCCTCCCGGGGCGGGGCGATCGCGTCGGCGCGTGCCTTCACGGCCGAATTCCTCGCGGCCGCCCCGGCCGTGCTGCGCGGACCGGTCGGCAACGAGCGCGTCGAACTCGCGCAGCTGGTGGTCAGCGAACTGGTCACCAACGCGATCCGGCACACGGCCGGCCCTTGCCGGCTCCTGCTCGAACTGGGCCGCGACGTCCTGGACATCTCGGTCTTCGACCAGGAGGCCGCCGCTCCCGTACCCCGCGGGCACGACCCCCGCCGCATCGGCCAGCACGGCGTCGAGATCGTCGTCGCCGTCTGCGAGAGCCTGACCGTGGAGCCCGCCCCGGCGGGGAAGCGGGTCCGCGCCCGCCTCTCCCTGCTGCCGGAGCCCGCGGACCCGCGGAACAGGCGGGCGCGGTGACGCACCGGCACCACGCCCGGGCCCCCGGACGCCTCCGGGAACGTCCGAGGGCGTGATCCGCGGGCCGGTCACCCGCGGTCGTCCGCCCGCCGGCGTGCCCGGCGTGCCAGGGACCGCCGCTGGGCCTCGGTCAGGCCGCCCCACACGCCCGACGGCGGATGCGGCTGCGCCAGGGCCGAGCGCAGGCACGGTTCGCGTACCGGGCAGCGCCGGCAGACCGTCTTGGCCTCCTCCTCCTGCGTGAGCGCGGGAGCCCCGGTCCCCACCGGGAAGAACAGATCGGGGTCGACCTCCTGACAGGCCGCGGCCGCACGCCAGCCTTCCATGTGAGCCTCCTGGCACATGAGTAGGGATTCGTGTCCCCGTCCGCCTGACCGCTCGTCCGTCCGTGAAACCCGCGCGGGGCCGCGCCGGGGCGTCTTCAGGGACCGCGCCGCGAACCGCGCGGGGCGGGCACGACGCTCCACCACGTCATCGCCACACCGACACCGAACACCAGGACCAGCAAGACCGGCACGGCGGATTCCTTCCGGGAGCGGACCGCGTTCCGGGATCCGACTGACCCCGAACACCACGCCGAAACTCCTTCCTCCGTCATGAATCCGGAGGAGGGGGAAAGTGGAAGGAGACGGTGAGGGGCCGGCGCCGCGCCGGGGCCCGTCGTGGTCGACCTCGCCGCCCTGACCTTCTGCGAATCCAGCGGCATCAGCGCCCTGCTGAGGTGCCATCAGGTTCCTGTCCGCCCGGGGCAGACCCCTCGTGCTCGCCGCCGTACCACCCGCCTCGTCGACGCCCGCGGATCCCTGCTCGGCATCTCCGCCGGGACCGACGTCGTCTCCCGCCCCCTCCCTCTCGACCCGCACGAAAGCCTGCCCTCGGCCCAGCAGGTCGTCGACGCCCTGGCCCGTGCGGTGCGCGTGCTTCACGGGCGGACAGGACAGTGAAGCACCTGTGCCGGAATCGTGGGGATCGTGCGGGGCCGGGCGGTACGCGTACCGGAAGAGGGGGGGTCACTTGATGTGCGGAGCCCCCTGCGCAAGGGTGGACGGACGAGCTGTCGTCGAGTGGGAAGGTGGCGGGCCACGACGCGCGGGCCACGCTGATGACTGTTTTCGAGGACGAGTCCAGCCGCTCCCGGGAGACCGCGGAAGCGAGGAACCCCTGGTGGCGCGGTTCGCCGCACCCTGCGGTGGTGGCCGACCGCGAGGGCGGCGTCGTGGAGTTCAACGCCGCCGCGGCCGACCTCTTCCCGCGACTGGGGGTCGGCAAGGGGCTGGACGAAGCCGTCCCGCGGTGGCTCGCCGACGCCCACCGGCGGCTGGCCCGCCCGGCGCGCGCACCCGCCCCGGCGGATCCCGCACCGCTGCGCGGCAGCCACGACGGCAGGCTCCTGAGGGCCCACCCCACCGAGTCCGGCCAGGGCGACGTGGCTTGGTGGCTGGTCGACGACTCCGACCTGACGGCCGCGCAGGACGCCCTGCGCACCGAACGGAAGCGCCACGCGATCCTGGCCGAGGCCTCCACCCAGCTGCTGGCCTCGCTCAACCCCGACCGCTGCCTGGAGAAGGCGGCCCTGCTCGCCGCCGACCACCTCGGCGACGCGGCCCTCGTGATCTCCCCGCCCGGGATGCGGAACCGCTCCACCGTGGTCACCGCCATGGCCGGGGGCTTCGAGCGGACGCAGCTCACCCTGGACCCGGCCGTCGTGCCCGGTCTCGCCGAGGCGCTCCGGGGTTTCCCGCCGGTGCCCGCCCGCTGGATCGACCCGGCCGAACTGCCCTCCTGGGCCGTGCCCGAGGGCTTCGGGGGGACCCCCGGCTCCGTCGCCATCACCCCGCTGCCCGGCCACGGCGTGCCCGCGGGCGCCCTGGTCCTGCTGCGGCGCGGCGGACAGCGGGCCTTCGACGCCTCCGAGGAGCACTTCGCCCGGCTGTTCGCCGCCCGCGCGGGCGCCGCCCTCTCGGCCGCGCGCCTCTACGCGGAGCAGGCCCGCGTCACCCGCGCGCTGATCGCCGAACTCCTCCCGCCCCGGCTCCACCACGTCGACGGCGTCGACTTCGCCGGCGGCTACCGCACGTCCCGGGACACCGAGCGGATCGGCGGCGACTTCTACGACGTGCACCCCGGCACCGACGGCGGCCGCGACACGCTCGCCGTCCTGGGCGACGTGTGCGGCAAGGGGCTGGACGCCGCCGTGCTCACGGGCCGGATCCGCAGCACCGTGCAGGCCCTGCTGCCCCTCGCCGGCGACCACCAGGACGTCCTGCGGCTGCTCAATGACGCCCTGCTGACCGCCCGGCACACCCGCTTCGCCACCCTGGTCCTGGCCTCGGTGCGGCGCACGGGCGGCCGGGTGCGGCTCCGGCTCACCAGCGCCGGCCACCCCCGCCCGCTCGTCCTGCGGGCCACGGGAGAGGTGGAGGAGGCCGACACCGGCGGGACCCTGGTGGGCGCCCTCCCGGTCGTCACCAGCCGGTCCGCGACCGTGGACCTCTCCCCCGGCGAGACCTGCCTGCTCTACACGGACGGGATCACGGAGGCCCGGGGCGGGCCGCTCGGCCCCGCCATGTTCGGCGAGGACCGGCTGCGTTGCGCGCTCTCCGAGTGCGTGGGGCTCCCGGCCGAGGCCGTCGTCGAGCGCGTGCAGATGATCGCCGGGGACTGGGTGGGCGACGGTCCTCACGACGACATGGCGGTCGTCGCCATCACCGCGCCGCACACCACCCATCTGTCCGCGGTGAACGGCCACACCCGGGGCAGGTACACCGCATGAGCACGCAGACCACCACCCCGGCCGACGTCCTCGCCGCCACCCGCCGACGGCTGTGGGCGGCCCTGGAGACGAGGGACGAACCGGCCGCCACCGCCGCCGTCCTCGGCGCCCACGACGCCGGGGTCCCCGTCGAGGACCTCCTCCTCGACGTGATCGGCCCCGTCCAGGCCCGAATCGGCGCGGAATGGGCCGCCGGCCGCATCGGCGTCGCCCAGGAGCACGCCGCCACCGCCATCCAGGACCGGGTCGTCGCGGCCCTCGCCCACCGCACGGCGGGCGAGGCCGGGCCCCGGCCGGAGACCGGGGAGACGCCCCGGCACATCACCGTCGCCCGCGTCGACGGCGAGTGGCACGCCCTGCCCGCCCGGCTCCTCGCCGAGGCCCTGCGCGGCCGGGACTTCCTCGTCGACTACCTCGGGGCGCACGTCCCCACCACCCACCTCATCGCCCACCTGCACCAGACCGGCACGGACGTCGTCGCCCTCTCGTCCTCGCTGCCGGTCCGGCTTCCCGCGGCCCACGCCGCCGTCACCGCCGTCCAGGCCATCGGACTCCCCGTCCTCGTCGGGGGCGCCGCCTTCGGCCCCGACGGCCGCTACGCCCGTCTGCTGGGCGCGGACGGCTGGGCACCGGACGCCCGGGCCGCCGCCCGGCTCCTCGCCGCCGGTCCGCCCCGGCCGCGCCCGGCCCGGCCCGCCGCCGACCCGCCCCACCTCGCCGACCAGGAGTACACCCTGGTCACGCGTGCCCGGACCCGGCTGGTCCGCCAGACCCTCCGGGGCCTGGAGGACGCGGTCCCCGCGATGGCCTCGTACACCGACCGGCAGCGGGAGCGGACGGCCGAGGACCTCGCCCACATCGTCGACTTCCTCGGCGCCTCCCTCTACGCCGACGACCCCGAGCTGTTCACCGGCTTCGTCACCTGGACCGCCGGGATCCTCCGGGCCCGCGGCGTCCCGGGCGGCGCCCTGGTCGCCGCCCTCGACCTGCTCGCCGACGCCCAGCGCGACTTCCCCCGCACGCTGGCGCACCTGGCCGCCGGGCGCCGCGCCCTCCTCCCCGTACCCGACCCGCCCGCCCCGGAACCCCGCTCGTGACCACCCCCGACCACACCTTCGGCGTCGAGGCCGACGCCGCGCCCGACGGGATCCTGTACGTGGCGCTCGCCGGTGACCTGGTCTGGGACAGCGCCGACGAACTGCTGGACGCGGTCCGGGCCCGCCTCGCCCCGGGGAACGCCCCGACGGACCTCCGCCTCGACTGCGCCGCACTCACCCTCTGCGACTCGATGGGCCTCTCCGCCCTGCTGGCCCTCCACCGGCTCGCCGAGGCCGCGGGCGTCCCGCTGCACCTCGACCGCAGACCGCCCTTCCTCGACCGGCTGCTCCTCCTCACCGGCACCTACGAGCACCTGACGGGCCGGTCCGAGACCGCGGGACCCGACGGCGACACCCCGAGCGGCACGGCGGAGGGCCCCCGTCCCGCCCGTCCCTGACGGGCCTTCACGACCTTCACCGAATCGCGACACCATCGACGCATCCACCACGACGGCACGAGGTGTAACAGGGACGGGACGGGACAAGCGGACACCGCACCCGCTCGCTGACAACCCCTCAGCCGGAGGACCTCATGCCCCAGCCCCCCGTCGCACCGCTCCCCGCACCGCGCGGCCTCATCCAGCTGATGGCCATGGACCTGTTCACCGCGGACGCGGCGGTCCGGATCGACACCACCGTCGGCTACGACTCCCGCGACCCCCATGCCCTGAGCATCGCCTTCCACCTCCTCGGCGAGGAGCCGGTGGTGTGGCGCGTCGACCGCGAGATGATCCTCGCCGGATCGCTCGGCCCCACCGGCGACGGCGAGGTCCGGATCCGTCCCACCCCCGACGGCGGGCTTATGCTCCGGCTCGGGCCGGCGGCACAGTGCGCCGTCGTCCGCTGCGAGCAGGAGGCGATCGGCCGCTTCGTGCGCGAGACCTTCGTCCTGGTGCCGCAGGGCACGGAGGAGCGCCACATCGACTGGGGTCCGCTGCTCGCGTCCCTGGGGCACTGAAGTGCGGCGGGAAGCGGCTCCCTCAGCCGGGACGGCCGCGGTCGGCCGAACGGAAACAGGCCGTGACGTCCTTGCCCCGCGGGCAGGGGCGGGTCCGCACGTCGTCGGCGAGGGCGTCGACCAGGAGCAGTCCGCGGCCGCCCAGCGCGCCGTCGTCCGGGCTGCGCTGCTCGGGCACCCGCGGGGAGGCGTCGTGCACGGTGACGTGCAGGCACTCCTCGTCCCAGGTGAGGATCAGCTGCGCATCGCTACGGGCGTGCACATGGGCGTTGGTGACGAGTTCGGAGACCGCCAGCACGACCGAGTCCGCCACGCCGGGGGCGGTACGGTCCCAGCCGAGCGCCGCCAGGTGCTCGCGCGTCCAGTCGCGGGCCTTCTGCACGCTGCTGCCCATCGGCAGCGAACACGCCCAGCCGACGGCCCTCATCGAGGGGTCCCGTGTCATGTCTCTCCTCCTGAGGATCGGTCAGGGATTCCGTCTGCCCCTCGCACGGCGGGAAAAACCGACCGGAAACCCATGCGGATTCGACAGGCCTGAACGCGAGAAGTCGGGGTAGGCGGCCAGTCTCGGGTTACGCGTACCCATGAGGAACACACGTGAAAGGAGACAGGTGTGACGGTCACCACGATGTCGATGGCGGGAGTCGAGTCCGGAACACGGGCGCTGCCGGAGATCCCTGACACGTTGACGGTCGCACCCAGGGACGCCAGGGCCCTGTCGAAGGTCTTCTTCCAGGAGCTCGCGACGCTGGAGGAGGGGACGCCCGAGTACCAGTACGCGCGGAACACCGTCATCGAGATGAACATGAGTCTGGTCCGCTACGCCGCCGGGCGCTTCCGGCACCGCGCCGACGAGATGGAGGACATCGTCCAGGTCGGCATGATCGGCCTGATCAAGGCGATCGACCGGTTCGAGCTGTCGCGCGAGGTCGCGTTCACCACCTTCGCGGTCCCCTACATCGTCGGCGAGATCAAGCGGTTCTTCCGGGACACCTCCTGGGCTGTGCACGTTCCCCGCAGGCTCCAGGAGGCGCGCGTGGAGCTGGCCAAGGCGACCGAGGAACTCAGCACCCGCCTGGGACGGATGCCGACGGTCAAGGAACTGGCCGAGCTGATGAGCCTCAGCGAGGAGGAGGTCACCGAGGCGCGGCTGGCTTCCAACGGCTACAACTCCTCGTCGCTCGACGCCGCCCTCAGCGGCGAGGACGAGGACAACGACGCCTCGCTGGCCGACGTCATCGGCACTGAGGACCCCGCCATGGAGCTGGTGGAGGATTTCCACTCGCTGGCCCCGCTCATCGCCGACCTCGACGAGCGCGACCGCCGGATCATCCACATGCGGTTCGTCGAGGAACTGACCCAGGCGCAGATCGGTGAGCGGCTGGGCTGCTCGCAGATGCACGTCTCGCGGCTCCTCTCGCGCACCGTGAAGCGCCTGCGCGAGGGTCTGCTGGGCACCGGCGCCGGCTGATCCGGCCGCCCCGAACGGCTCCGGGGTTCCCGCACCGGACACGCCTCCGGTGCGGGAACCCCGGGGCCGTTCTCATCCGTACGGGTGCCGGCCCCGGCCCACGGCCCTCGCGCCCGGGAGGACGCCGGCGGGGCTCGCGCGTCGGTTCCCGCGGCCGGGGTGGCCGGGAGTGCGGCGCTCCCTCTGGAGCCGGGGCTCGAAGCGGTGCTCCCGGCCGCCGGACAGGGCCGCGACCATGGTGCGCTCCGCGTGCCGGAACGGCTCGTAGGAGGTCCCGGGGGCGGCCCGGTCGTCGTGAGTGCTCGTGGAGGTCTCCTGCCCCGCCGGCGGACCGGCACCGGCGCGTCGGTCCTCGCGCCCCCGGACGGGCGGCTTCGGGCCCGGTGGACCCCGGTCAGACGAAGGTCACGGTCACCCGCTCGAAGCCCAGGCCCCGCAGCAGTTCCCGCAGCATCGCGGCGGTGTTCCGTTCCGCCCGGGACGTCAGGTCGGACGCGCGGGCCGCGTCGCCGATGCGCTGGGCGGCGAGGACGTGAACGGCCTGTTCGCTCGCGGGGTCGTCCGAGAAGAGATCCCCGATCCGGTCGAGCAGGCCGCGCTGCTTCGACACGGCGTACGACTTCTCCGGATCGAGCGCCGGGTCGGCCGGCACGGCCGTGCAGCAGTCGAACTGCCACCCCTTCCGACCGCCCTGGGGGAACAGCCCTCCGCCCCCGGTTTCCGTAGCCACGGCGTGCGCTGGCCTCGAAGTCGGTGGCAGGCCATGATTTCGGGCGCACGAGTGGCTACCACTCGAGGATCGCGTCCCCGGAAGGATCTGAAGCGGTGGGGGCCGTCGAGCGGGCGCGAGGGTTGGGTCCGACGTCCACCTCGGACACCGAGGGAGACACGTGCGGGTGACACCGTCCGATTGCTCCGTTCGACGTGCGGCGCAAGCACGAACTAGGCAGTGAATGCGCACCCTCCCCTGGAAGTGTCCGGCCGATCAGCCCAGCCCACGATTCACCTCCGCAAAAATTACTACGTATGCCCATACCCTCGTTCCACGTCTTCCGGGATGGCTCGGATTTTCGGATCGTCAGGCCATTCCCGGGACTCAATCGTAAGTACGAGCGGATATCGAGGTCATTCCGCTTCTCATTCCTGGAGAACACATGCGCGTTGCCGTGACCGGTGGCGGTGGTTTCCTTGGCTCACATCTGTGCGAGACGCTTCTGCGGCGCGGCGACTCGGTGGTGTGCCTCGACAATTTCTCGACGGGCGACCCCGCGAACATCGCCCATCTCCTGGCCCACCCGGCCTTCGAGTTCCAGCACGCCGACGTGAGCGTGTCCGTGGAAGTCGCCGGCCGGGTCGACGCCGTCGCCCACCTGGCCTCCCCGGCCTCCCCTCCCGACTATCTGCGCCATCCGCTGGAGACGCTCGCGGTCGGGAGCCGCGGCACAGAGAACGCCCTTCGCCTCGCCCTGCTCCACAGCGCGCGCTTCGTCCTCGCTTCCACGAGCGAGATCTACGGCGATCCGATGGTCCACCCGCAGGAGGAGACGTACTGGGGCAACGTCAACTCCATCGGCCCGCGCAGCGTCTACGACGAGGCGAAACGATACGCCGAGGCGGTGTCCGCCGCGTACCGCCGCACGCACGGAGTCGACGTCGGCATCGCCCGGATCTTCAACACCTACGGCCCCCGCATGCGCCCTCACGACGGTCGCGTGGTGTCCAGCTTCATCACCCAGGCCCTGACCGGCGAACCGCTCACCATCTACGGCGACGGCGGCCAGACCCGCAGCTTCTGTTACGTCGACGACCTGGTCCGCGGCCTGGTCGCGCTCCTCGACTCTTCCGAGCTGGGGCCCTTCAACCTCGGGAATCCGGTCGAGCGCACCGTCTCCGAACTCGCCCGCATCGTGCTGGAGATGACCGGCTCGGCATCCGAGGTGAAGTACCACCCTCTGCCGGTCGACGACCCGGCCCGCCGCCGCCCGGACATCACCCGCGCCCGCGAAGTGCTGGGCTGGGAGCCGGAGGTCGACATCACCGAGGGCCTGCGTCGCACCGTCGCGCACTTCGCCGCCCACGCGGATCGCCTCGCCGCATCGGCCGCGTCGATCCGCGGCGGCCAGGACGAGACGGTGCCGCTGGCCGCCTCGATCCGCGGCGGCCAGGACGAGACGGTGCCGCTGGCCGCGTCGACGTCGGCGTCCCCGACACCGCAGACGATCCCCGGCCCGGCCGGATCCGCCGCCGGCGTCGCGTCCTCCGCGTCCGGGGCCACTGTCGCGGGCGGCTGATCCACGCGCCGCGGCGGGCCTCCCACCGTTCCCGCCGCGGCCCGGAGTCCGTCGAGCCTGCTCCCCCGGCCCCTCATCCTGTCGCACCGCCTGGAGAACCTGCTGCCATGACGTCCTTGGAGCAAGGTCCCGCCCACGGGACCGGCATCACCCAGGAACCCCCGCTTTCCTCACCGGCTCCCGGCTCACCGGCGGAGTGGGAGGCGCTGGAGGCGGAGATCCGCGCCCTGTCGAACGGCATGGTGGCCTCCATCGGCCCGGACGGTCCCGTCCTTGCGCGCCCTGCGCGCGGGCTCACCACCCGTCCGTCCAGCTTCGTCCGGGCGTTCTCGCGCTCCCACCGCTTCCTGGTCGCCGTGCTGTCCCTGGGGTGGGCGGCCTGCCTGGTGTGGTTCTGGATGTGGTGGCTCGAGCCGTCCCACCGCGTCGGCTGGACCGGCCTGGTGGTCAACAGCGCACTGCTGCTCTACCTGGCCTATCTGCCGGTGCACTTCCTCGTCGCGTTGATCCGGATGCGGCGCTTCGATCCGGCGGTCGAGGTGCCGCGGCTGCGTACCGCGTTCGTCGTGACCCGCGCCCCGTCCGAGCACTGGGACATCGCCCGGAGGACCCTGGAGGCGATGCTCGACCAGGACTATCCGGACGCCTATGACGTGTGGCTGTGCGACGAGGACCCCACCGACGAGATCACCGACTGGTGCCTGGCTCACGGTGTCAGCGTCTCCTGCCGCCGTGGCCGCGCGGACTACCACCGGGCCACCTGGCCGCGGCGGACCCGGTGCAAAGAGGGCAACCTGGCCTTCTTCTACGACCACTGGGGCTACGAACACTACGACGTCGTCGCCCAGCTGGACTGCGACCACGTGCCGCACCCGCGCTACCTCGCCGAGGTCGTCCGGCCCTTCGCCGACCCCGCCATCGGATACGTCGCCGCCCCGAGCGTCTGCGACGCCAACGCCGACCAGTCGTGGGCGGCGCGCGGCCGCCTGCAGCGCGAGGCGCTCTTCCACGGCCCCGTGCAGCTCGGCTACTCCGCCGGACTCGCTCCGCTGTGCATCGGCTCCCACTACGCCGTGCGCACCGAGGCGCTGCGGGACATCGGGGGCCTCGGTCCCGAACTCGCCGAGGACTTCTCGACGTCGTTCCTGCTCAATTCGGCGGGCTGGCAGGGCGCGTTCGCGATCGACGCCGAGGCACACGGGGACGGCCCGATCACCTTCGGCGCGATGGTCACCCAGGAGTTCCAGTGGTCACGCAGCCTGGCGGTGATGTTCTTCGGGATGCTGCCGCGTCACCTGAGCCGGATGCCCGGAAAGCTGCGGATCCGTTTCTCCTGCGCGCTGCTGTACTACCCCCTGCTCGCCCTGACCACGGTGATCGGCATCATGCTGCCGCCGATCGCGGCCATCACCGGCGTTCCGTGGATCAACGTCAACTACTTCGAGTTCCTGGCCCGCTTCTGGACCATGTCCGTCTGGCTGATGCTGCTCACCCTGCTGTGCCGCCGGGCCGGCCTGCTGCGCCCGAAGGACTCTCCCGTGATCAGCTGGGAGATCTGGCTCTTCGGCCTGGCCCGCTGGCCGTACGTGGCCTGGGGCGTGGGGGCGGCGCTCGTGCAGAAGCTGCGACCGCGCCCGGTCACCTTCAAGGTCACGCCGAAGAAGCGCGACGGCCTCGAACCGCTGCCGCTGCGCGCCGTGGCACCGTACCTGGTGATCACGCTGTTCCTGTCCTGCACCGCCGTCGTCGGTCAGTTCACCGGTCCTGCCTTCGGCTACGTGTTCCTCTGCATCCTGGGCGCCCTCTCGTACGCGGCGGTGACCCTCGCGGTCTGCTCCCTGCACATCGGGGAGACGGCGCGCGCCGCCGGCGTCCCGCGGTACAGGGCCTTCCGCACCGCCGCCGTCCCGCTCGCCGCGGGGCTCCTCGCCCTGATCCCGCTGGCGCTCGCCGTCGGCGTCTTCCCCACCTATCTCGCCGGCTTCTACGCCTGGTGAGAGCCCCTGCGACCGATCGAGAAACGAGGTTCCAGTGCCCCAGACCGTCCTGGTCACCGGCGGCGCCGGTTTCATCGGCAGCCACACCTGTGTCGAGCTCCTCCGCGCCGGCCACGAGGTCGTCGTGCTGGACGACCACTCCAACAGCTCGCCCGAGGTCCTCGAACGGGTCACGAAGATCGCGGGCCGCCCCATCGCGGCGGCCCACGTCGCGGATGTACGCGACCGGCGGGCCCTCGACGCCGTCTTCACGAGCCACCCGATCGAGGCGGTGATCCACTTCGCCGCGAAGAAGGCCGTCGGCGAGTCGGTGCGGATCCCGCTCGCGTACTACGACATCAACGTCGGCGGCACGACGGCCCTGGTCTCGGCCATGCACGAGCACGGAGTGCACCGACTGGTGTTCTCGTCCTCCTGCTCGATCTACGGCGACGCGACAACCGTCCCGCTGACGGAGGAGTCGCCGGCGGCGCCGACCAACCCGTACGCCACCACCAAGTGGACCTGCGAGCAGATCCTCGCGGACGTCTGCCGGCACGTGCCCGAGCTGCGGGTACTCGCCCTGCGGTACTTCAACCCGGCCGGCGCCCACCCCACCGGACTCCTCGGCGAGGACCCGAGGGGCGTGCCGAACAACATCATGCCGTTCCTCACCCAGATCGCCGTGGGCCGCCGCGACGAACTCAGCGTCTTCGGCGCCGACTTCCCCACCCCGGACGGCACCGGGATCCGCGACTACGTCCACGTGGTCGACGTCGCCGAGGGGCACCGCACCGCCCTGGACCACCTCGACGACGAGCCGGGCATGCGGGTCTTCAACCTGGGGACCGGGCGCGGCGCGTCCGTCCTGGAGCTCGTGCGCACCTTCGAGGAGGTGTCGGGGCAGCGGATCCCGCACCGCGTCACCGAGCGCCGCCCGGGCGACGTCGCCGAACTCGTCGCCGACCCCACGAAGGTCGCCTCCGCCTGGAACTGGACCGCACGGCGCGACCTGGCCGCCATGTGCCGTGACGCGTGGACCTTCCAGCAGCAGAACCCGTACGGATACGCGCCCTGACCCCTCGCGCAGCCCACCCCGCCCCCGCGTTCAGACAGGAGAACACCGCATGCGGTTGACCGTCATCGGAACGGGCTATCTCGGAGCTGTGCACGCCGCGTGCATGGCAGACATCGGACACGACGTCCTCGGCGTCGACGTCGATGCCGAGAAGATCTCGGCCCTCGCCGAAGGCCGGCCCCCCTTCTACGAGCCCGGCTTCGACGAAGTCCTCACCCGCGCCCTCGCCTCCGGACGCCTGCGCTTCGGCACCAGCCTGCGCGAAGCGGCGGTGCACGGCGAGGTCCACTTCATCTGCGTCGGCACCCCGCAGCAGGCCGGCTCCCGCGCGGCCGACCTGCGGTACGTCGAAGCGGTCGTCGACGGGCTCGTGCCGCACCTGCCGGCCTCGTGTCTGGTGGTCGGCAAGTCGACGGTGCCGGTGGGCACCACCGCGCGCCTGACCGACCGCATCGCGCGGCTCGTTCCGACGGGTGTACGGGCCGACGTGGCGTGGAACCCCGAGTTCCTGCGCGAGGGCTTCGCGGTCGAGGACACCTTGCGACCGGACCGGATCGTCGTCGGCACAGTCGGCAGGGAGTCGGACGAGACGTTGCGCCGGCTGTACGCCCCGATGCTGGACGCGGGCGTTCCGTACATCAGCACCGACCCGAGCACGGCCGAGCTCGTGAAGGTCGCGGCCAATTCGTTCCTCGCCACGAAGATCTCCTTCATCAACGCGATGGCCGAGGTCTGCGACGCCGCGGGCGCGGACGTGGTCACCCTGGCCGACGCCCTCGGCCACGACACCCGGATCGGCCGGCGGTTCCTCAACGCCGGCCTCGGCTTCGGCGGCGGATGCCTTCCCAAGGACATCCGGGCGTTCACCGCCCGCGCCCAGGAGCTGGGCGTCGGCCCCGCAGTGGCCTTCCTGGACCAGGTCGACGCGATCAACGAACGGCAGCGGACGCGGACCGTCGAACTCGCCCGTCGGCTGGTCGGGGGCGACCTGACCGACCGCCGCGTGACCGTCCTGGGCGCCACCTTCAAGCCGAACAGCGACGACGTGCGTGACTCGCCGGCGTTGGCGGTGGCGGCGGCACTGCACCGGCAGGGCGCCGACATTCGGGTGCACGACCCGGAGGGCATCGCGAACGCGCGCCGGGCCCATCCGGAACTGCGTTGCGAAGAGGACCTCCTGACGGCCTGCCGGGGAGCGGATCTCGTTCTGCACCTCACCGAGTGGGGGCAGTACCGCGAGCTGGATCCGGTGAAGCTGGCCCGGGTGGTCCGCACGTCGGTCCTCGTCGACGCGCGCAACGCGCTGCCGCACGACGAGTGGCGGGCCGCCGGCTGGACCGTCAAGGGGCTCGGCCGTCCCGCGCCGGCGGACCGGCCGCCGGTCGCTCCGGCAGGCGAGGCCCTGAGGGCCACGATCGCGTCGCCGGCCGTCGAAGCGGACCACACCGGCCTTCCGTCCCCGGCGCTGCCGGCCGGCAAAGTCTAGGCAGTCCCCGTGACGCCGCCCCACCCCGCCGGGGTGGGGCGGCGTCACGGCATGTCCGATCGCCGAGGACGTCGCGCGGGAACGCGCCGGGGAGATCGAGGGGAGCCGGTGTGCGCCGGCTCCCGAGGCATCGACGTCCGGCTCAATGGGCGGTGCGCTCCTGCGCGGCGCCGGGGCGCAGCTCACCCGGGAGCCGGTTGCCGAAGTAGTCGACGGACCCCGCGTCGACGCCCGATGCCTGCGGGCCCATGCTCACCGACGCCCCCTCCTCGCAGCTCGGCACCAGGTTCTCGGCCCCGGCCGGGTCGGTGACGGAGACGGTCAGAGCGCGCAGGCACGGGTCGTCGCCGGTGCCGGTCGGCTCGCCGTCGAGCAGTTCCTGGCCGGAGGCGGTACGCCAGTCGCCGAGGTCGGCGAAGCGCCGATTCCCCCAATTCAGCGACCAGGGACCCATGCTGTAGTAGACGTTGCCCCGCAACTGGTGCGTGCCGGGGAGATACGGCGACTCGGCGTCGATCAGGGGACCACCATCGGTGGCGAGGATGTTGCCCTGGACCTTCACACCGCTCATGCCGTCCCTCAGCCGCAGGGCCGGGGGCCGGATTCCCGCCGCTTCCGCGGAGGCAAGACCCTTCGTCCGCATCACGACCGTGTTGTTGTGGATGTCCACGTTCTTCATCCGGGCGCCGTAGGCGACGATGCCGCCGTACGCGGGGAGCTTCCGCGCATCGTCCCAGCTCATGTTGAAACGGACGACGTTGTCCCGGTGGGCGCCGGTCGCCTGTCCGGAGTAGACGAGGAATCCCGGCCCGTCGTTGCCGTAGGCGAGGTTGTACTGCATGACCGAGTGGGACACGTTGTTGTCCAGGCCGAAACCGCCGCCGTCCACCCGTGATCCGGTCCGGTTCCGGTAGGAGCGGTTGTTCTCCAGGACCACTCCGGTCGAGTCGTACACCCAGATGCCCTCGGGACCTTCGACGGCGTCCGCCGCGGAGCGCGCGCCGTTGTCGTGGGCCACCGAGAACCGCACCTTCGCGTCCCGGACGCTGCCGAGGGCGATGCCACTTCCGGTGTTGCGGCTGTCCCTGCCCGGAGCGCCGCTGTTGGAGAACGCCGTGACCCGCTCGATCCGCAGGCCGGAGTGTGCGTAGACGGGGTTGTCCGCCTCGAACTCCGGTCCGTAGAAGACGAGTCCGGCCTCCAGGTTGTGGTGGACCGAGACGTCGCTGATGCGCACGTCGCTGTAGCCCGTGGCAGCGTCGTCGTCCGTGCCGATGCTGATCCCGTTCTGGAAGCCCCGCGCCTCCACGTTCGTGATCCTGACGTGGGCGAGCTTCCGCTTCCCGGGGCGGGCGGCACGGAAGGCGATCCCGACTCCTTCGCGCAGCGCCTGGCGGTCGCCGACCAACGCGATGTTCCTGATCTCCACGCCCGCGGTGTCGCGCACGGTGATGCCGGAGGTGCCTCGGGGCGCGATCGTGGCCCGGCCCGTGCCGTACGACTCGATCACCACCGGCCGCGCCGCGCTGCCCGCCTCACCCTCCTCCAGGGTGACGGTGCCGCGGAACCGATCGCCGCCCTTGAGCCGGAGCCTGTCACCGGGCCGGAAGTTCGCGGTGTTCGCGTGGTCCAGGGTCCTCCAGGGCTTCTCCGGCGACATGCCATCGTTCTTGTCGTCGCCGTCCGCACTCACGTAGAAGGTGAACGGACCGCCGCTCGCGGGGCGGGCGGGCCGGTAGATCCCCGGCACGTCGCACCCCGTGAGCAGCAGGAGCACCAAGGCCGAGACTCCGACCGCGGCCCTCGTCGTCCGGCACCGTTTCACCGCGTTCACCCGCACCCCCTGAGGGACGTTCCAGCGCCATATCAGGCATGTGAAGCAGCAGACTGTCACAAAGGGGACATACGGAGCGTCAATGCCGGTGCGGCATCCGAGTCACGTGCGCGCTCGGCTTCGCCATGCCGGTCGGTGCGTGGTCGTTTCACCTCGGGGCCGACGGGTAGCCGCACGGCACGCTGCCGGAGCGCCGGAGCTCCCCGGGGCGGGCCGGCGGCAGAACCACCGTTCCCCTCACCGAGGTGAACGGCTCCCAGAGGCGTGTCGGAGCCACGAACCCGTCGCAGCACCTGCGAAAGCACCACCGCCGTGCAGCGACGTCAAGGGAAGTCATCATGAAGGCAGCGGTATACGAAGGACCGCGAACGGTCACCGTCAAGGACGTACCGGACGCGAAGATCGAGCACCCCTGCGACATCATCGTCAAGATCACCACCACCAACATCTGCGGTTCGGACCTGCACATGTACGAGGGCCGCACCTCGTTCGAGTCCGGCCGCGCCATGGGACACGAGAACATGGGCGAGGTGGTGGAGGTCGGCCCGGCCGTCCGCAAGGTCCAGGTCGGCGAGTACGTCGTCCTGCCCTTCAACATCGCCTGCGGCTTCTGCAAGCAGTGCGAGCAGGGTCTGACCAACTACTGCCTGACCATGCAGCCGGAACCCGCCCTCGCGGGAGCGGCCTACGGATTCGCCGACATGGGCCCCTACCAGGGCGGCCAGGCGGAGCTGCTGCGCGTGCCCTACGGCGACTTCAACGCGCTGCGTCTGGGCGAGGACGCCGCCGAGCGGCAGACCGACTACGTGATGCTCGCCGACATCTTCCCCACCGGCTATCACGCCACCGAGATGGCGCACGTCAAGCCGGGCGACCAGACCATCGTCTTCGGGGCCGGTCCCGTCGGGCTGATGGCGACCTACTCCGCCCTCCTCAGGGGCGCCGGCCGCGTCTGGACGGCCGACCACCATCCCGACCGGCTGCGCAAGGCGGAGGAGATCGGAGCCATCCCGATCAACACCGCCGAGCAGGACCCGGCGGAGGTCGTCAAGGAGGCCACCCTCGGTCTGGGCGCCGACAACGGCTGCGAATGCGTCGGCTACCAGGCCCACGACCCCCAGGGACACGAGGACGCCAGCCTCACGCTCAACGGCCTGATCGACTCGGTCAGGTTCACGGGCGGCATCGGCGTGGTGGGCGTGTTCCTGCCCCAGGACCCCGGCGGCGCGGAGGCCCAGGGCGAGCTGGAGGCCCAGGGCAAGGTCCCGATCGACTTCGGCATGATGTGGTTCAAGGGCCAGAGCATGGGCACGGGGCAGGCACCGGTGAAGAAGTACAACCGGGCGCTGCGGGATCTGATCGCCGGCGGGAAGGCGAAGCCGAGCTTCGTCGTCTCCCACGAGCTCAGCCTGGACGAGGCCCCCACCGCCTACGAGCACTTCGACGCCCGTGACGAGGGCTGGACCAAGGTGGTCCTGCATCCGAACGGACACGGGAACGGCCACAAGCGGTAGGAGACCCGGGGCCGTCGTACCCCCTGTCGCCCCTGGACCGGTCCGGGGGACGGGTAGCGATCTGCCCGTCCGCCGGACGGGGCCGGGGGCGATCGCCGTGCGCACGGTCCGCCGCCGACGACCGGCACGGCGGCCGGCTGCCCTCCGCGCGGGTTTCATCCCGGCACCAGCGGTTAGCCGCGCCTGTAGGCCCGCCCCCGAGGCCCCGGAGGTCCTGACCGCGCAGGGAAGGAGTCGGGTGATGAAGGTGTCCGACCACGTGCTGGAGCGGCTGCGTGACTGGGAGGTGGAGTACGTCTTCTCCTCCCCGGGCGACGGCATCAACGGCCTGCTGGCCGCCTGGGGGCGCGCCGAGGACCGGCCCGCCGCCGCAGCCGTCGGCAATTGGCCGCGCACGCTTTCGGGGCCCTCGCCCGCGCTCTTGCGCGGTGGCGGGGCTCGAACGCCGGGCGACCGGAGCACACACAGGAAGGTGTGACCATGCGGTACGTACACCTCGACATGACCGCGAAAGGGCGCGGGGCCCCGCTGTTCATGGGCACCGTTCCCGTGCCGCCCGACCCCGACACCACGCCGGTGCCCCCGGCCGAACCGCCCCGGCCGCCGGGCCCTCCCCGCCCCGAGCCGGGTCAGCCGGAGCCTGGTGAACCCCCTCCGCCGGGGCCCGGTGAGCCCCGCCCGCCGGAGCCCGGTGAGCCGCGCCCGCAGGAGCCGCCCGACTGACTGCTCGTGGACCCCCGGCAAAGCACTCGGCGAGGACGCCGCCGGGCACGGGCAGCCGTGGCGGCTGCCCGTGCCCGGCAGGCCCTCGGCGACCACCTGGCCCGGCTCACCCTCGGCCTCGCCGCCCTGTGCGTCGCGGTCGTCGCCCGGACCTGAGCGAGGTCACCGCGGTCCTTCTCCGTCCCTGCCCCGGGACCGCGCCTTGCGGCGGAGGCGGTAGGGGGCGACGTACCAGCAGAGGGCGAACCACACCATCACGCCGCCGACGACGATCCCGGCCAGTGTGCCGCCGAGGACCACGTTCAGGATGAGCAGGAGCGTGCAGGCGACGGTCAGGGCGAGGAGGATCATGCCCCAGACCATGAGCCGGCCGGCGGCGGTCACGACCTCGTCCTTCAGGCGCAGCCCGGAGAGGCAGCGGTGGAGCGAGACGGGTGCGATCAGGGCCGCCGTGGAGGAGGCCGCGAGGACGACGGTGACCACGTACAGTCCGCGGTCGAAGCCGCCGAGTTCACGGAAGCGGGCGGTGAACGCGAGGCTCAGCAGGAAGCCGAACAGGATCTGCACGCCGGTCTGGGCGACCCGAGTCTCCTGAAGGACCTCCTGCCAGCGTCTGTTGACCCGCTCCCGGGCGCCCTCCGGTGGTCGTGACGCCTGTGGCCGCGGCGCCGTCTCCTCCGCCACGCCGCGCCACTCGGCCTCCGTCAGGCGTCTCGTCGCGGTCATGACGTCCTCCTCGGCTCGGCACGTCCCCGTTCTGCGAGGTGCGGTGCCCGGACGAGGCCTCCGCAAACGTCCGTTCAGTCCCGCCCGAGCGCGATCCGGAAGCCGCTGCGGGGCGCGGTGGGGATCCTTCGCAGCGGGATCCGCAGATCCTGCGGGGGCACCGTCCACTCCAGGCGGGCCAGAGCGCGTGCCAGGGCCGCGAGGACGGCGACGGTGATGTCCTCGCCGGGGCAGCGGTGGCCGGTACGGGTGTCGCCGCCGCCCTGCGGGATCAGGGCGTCCGGGTGCGGCGGCCGGGAGAGGAAGCGGCCGGGGTCGAAGCGGTACGGGTCGGGCCAGAGGGCCGGGTCGTGGTTCTGCCCGTACACGTCGAGCAGGAGCATCGCGTCCTCGGGGATCGGTTCGCCGTGCCATTCCAGGTCACGGGCGGCGAGTCCGCCGACGAACGGCACGAACGGGTAGAAGCGGCGGACCTCGTGCGCGAAGGCCCTCGCGTACGGGCCGGGGGCCTCGTCCGGGTCGCGGAGCCGTTCGCGTGTCCCGGGCCACCGGTGCAGGGCGTGTCCGGCGAAGGCCACGAACCAGGCGATGGCGATCGTGGGCCGTGCGATGTTCAGGAGCTCCACGGCGGCGGTGTGCGGGTCGAGCGGGCTGCCCCCGGGCTCCCGGTGCCGGACGACCGCCTCGAACGGCGTGTCCGGCCCGGACGGGGCCGCCCGGGCCTCCTCGACCGCACGGGCGAGGAGCTCCTCCTGGCGGGAGCGTGCACGCCGGGCCCGCAGATGGCGGGGGCCCGGGGTGGCGAAGCCGTCCACCATGGCGACGCAGTCCCGCGCCAGGCCGACGGCCTGCGCGTCGTCGTACGGCAGCCCGGCCCAGTCGCGGACGGCCCGGGCGAGCACCAGCGCCGCCTCGTCGAAGAGGACGACCTCGCCCGGGACTGCGCGGGCGGCGAACGTCTCGTGCCAGACGGCCTCGGCCCGCGCGACCAGTGCACCGACGGCGGCCGGATCCGTCAGCCGGTCGACGAACAGCTCCTTGCGTGCGCGGTGGCCTGCGCCGTCGAGGGTGTGCACGGCGCCCCGCCCGAACAGGGTGTCGAGCACGGGTCCGGGGAGGGCGCCGGCGCGGCGCACGTGGTCTTCGTCGTAGAAGAAGCGCACCGCCTCGGGTCCGTGCAGCGCGACGGCGGTCCGGCCGAGCAGCCGGGTCCTGACGACGTCGCCGTCCGGCGCCCGGCGGCGGGCGTCGGGCAGCCAGCCGTACCCCTGGAGCAGCAGCGCGACGGTGCGGTCCTGGATCAGTGGGGTCATGCCCCTGCGGCTACCCCGCCCGAGCGGGGGCACGCGCGCGCGTACCGAGGTGCGGCTCAGTGGGTGGCGAGGACGATCGCGTACACGAGGAAGAACAGGGCGCAGGCGATGACCAGCACCCACACGATGATCATCGGGCCTGTCGCCCAGCCTCGGCGGAGGGGCCGGTGGGGGCCGGTGGCCGTGCCCGTTCCCGACTCGGCCGGCGGTGTCTCGCCCGCGGGGACGCCCCCGCCGGCCTCGAGTCCGGGAATGCGCCGGGGGTCCGGGTCCGCGTTGCTCGCTCCGGTCATGTCGTTCATCTCCCTACGGTCGTGAAGGGACTGGTGTGCAGATGGGTGAGGAGGTCCGCCGGGTCGTCGTACACGGCGGCGGCGCCCGCCTCGACGAGGTCGGCGCGCGGGATGCCGCCGCACAGCAGAGCGGCCCGGGCCACGTGGGCGTGGTGCGCGGCCTTCATGTCCCAGACGCTGTCGCCGACGAACACGGCCCGGTCGGCGGGCACGCCGACGAGCGAGAGGGCGTGTTCGAGCGGGTCGGGGGCGGGCTTGCCCTCCTCGACGTCGTCGGACGTGGCGGTGTCCGTGAGGGCCTCGTCGGCGTCGACGGCGCGGCGCAGAGCCGCCAGCTCGCGGTCCTTGGCCGAGGTGACCAGGACGACCTTCCAGCCGTCGTCGGCGAGCGTCCGCAGCAGGTCGCCGGCCCTGTCGAAGGCCTGGAGACGCTCGAAGAAGGTGCTGTAGAGGGTGTCGTGGGCGGCGCCGAGCCGGTCGTCGTCCGACCGGTCGCGGTCCCCGCCGAGCAGATGGTCGATGAGCTGCTCGCCGGGCAGGCCGATGGCGCGGTGCACGGCGTGGGTCGGTACCTGGTGACCGCTCTGCCGGAAGGCCTCCCACCAGGCGACGACGTGCAGGTGGTTGGAGTCGACGAGGGTTCCGTCGATGTCGAAGAGTGCGGCGCGGTCCACGTCGGCTCCCTACAGGTCGCGGAGGGCGGGCAGCAGGGTCGTCTCCGCCCAGTGGAGGAAGGGCGCCTGGTGGGCGCCGCCGATCTGGACGAGGGCGAGGTCGGTGAACCCGGCCTCGGCGAAGGGGCGGGCGGCGTCCAGGACGGCGTCCACGTCGTCCCCGCAGGGGATGCTCTTCGCCACGTCCTCGGGCCGGGTGTGCTCGGAGGCCTGCTCGAACCCGGCCGGGAGCGGGAGCTCGGCGTTGAGGCGCCAGCCGCCGAGCGCCCACCGGAACTGTTCGTGGGCGCGGGCCGTGGCCGCGTCCCGGTCGGTGTCGTAACAGACGGGCAGCTGGCCCATCCGGGGTTTTCCCGCACCGCCCTGGGCCTCGAAGGCGTCGATGAGCTCGCGTTTCGCCTCCGTGGTGATCACCAGGTCGCCGTGCCGTCCGGCGAGGGCGCAGGAGCGGGGCCCGGACACGGCGATGCCGAGGGGCGGCGGGGTGTCCGGGACGTCCCAGAGTCTGGCGTCGTCGACCTGGAAGTGGGGGCCGTGCCGTGTCACGTACTCCCCGGTGAACAGGGCGCGGATGATCTCGGCGGCCTCGTCCAGCATGGCGAGGCGTACGCGTGCCGAGGGCCAGCCGCGGCCGACTACGTGTTCGTTGAGGTTCTCGCCCGAGCCGAGGCCGAGCCGGAACCGGCCTTCGGAGAGGAGCTGAAGGGTCGCGGCCTTCTGGGCGATCACGGCCGGGTGGTAGCGGAAGGTCGGGCAGGTCACGAAGGTCATGAGCGGAATGGCAGAGGTCGCCTGCGCCGCCGCTCCCAGGACGCTCCACGCGTACGGAGCGTGTCCCTGCGAGGGCAGCCAGGGGAAGGAGTGGTCCGAGATCACGGAGAAGTCGAATCCGACCCGTTCCGCTTCGACCACGTGTCCCACCAGCTCACGGGGGCCTGCCTGCTCGGTCATCATCGTGTACCCGATGTGCATCATGTCCCGCGACTTGCCACGACCGGGGCGTCCGAAACGGGAACGGGCCGGCTCCGAGGAGCCGGCCCTTCGCACCGCGGCGCGGGACGGTCCGGTCAGCGCATGCCCGGTTCCTCGTCGGGCGGCAGCTGCCAGCCCCCCGTCTCCGGGGCGGTGCCCTCCGATCCGGAGGACTTCACCGGTCCGGGCGGCTCCCTCATCGCTTCGGGGCCCTTCTCGGTGGCCCGGCTCCCCATGGAGGTGCCGGCCTGGTCGGGGCGGATCCGGCCGCGCCACGCGCCGGTCGCGTCCCCGTGCTCCTCGATGAAGCCCTTGAAGCGCTTGAGGTCGCCCTTGACCCGGCGGTCGAGGATCCCCATGGCGTCGGCTGCCTTCTCCGTCATGCCTTCGGGCTCCACGTCCATGGCGAGCCGCACCCGGGTGTGGCCCTCGCCCAGGGGCTGGAAGCTGACGACGCCCATCTGGTGTACGTCGCCTCCCGTCGTGCGCCAGGCGATGCGCTGGTCCGGAAGCTGGTCGACGATCTCGGTGTCGAACTCGCGCCGGACCCCGGCGACCTTGGTCCGCCAGTGGCAGTGCCGGTCGTCGATCTGCCGGACGTCCTCGACGCCCTCCATGAAGCGTGGGAACTCCTCGAACTGCGTCCACTGGTCGTACACGCTCCGCAGCGGTACGTCCACATCGATCGTCTGCTCCACCTTGCTCATGGTGTGGCCTCCTTCGGTGGCCGGGAGTCTTCCGGTGGTGTCCATGGCCGCGTCTACCCACGGCCGGGGCGTACAGACGTCCCTCGCGACCGGGCGTACGGCCGTCGTCAAGGCGGGTGCAGTTCCCCCGGTGCCCGTGACGCGGGGAAGGGGATCGGGCAGATACGTGCCACCGCCCGGCGAGCCCGCCAGGCCGGGTGATTCCCACGGCAACGAAGGTGAGCTGCGGATGGACGCGATCGTATTGCTGCGCGAGGACCACAAGACGGTGGAGAAGCTGTTCAAGAGGTTCGAGAAGACCTCGGACGACGACCTCGCCGAGCGCCGGGAGATCGCGGACGAGGTGATCGAGGAGCTCACGGTCCACGCGTGGATCGAGGAGCAGTACTTCTATCCGGCGGCCAGGGAGGCCGCGCCGGACACGAAGGACCACGTCCTGGAGAGCGTCGAGGAGCACCACGCGGTGGTGTGGATGCTGTCGGAGATCAAGGGCATGGACCCGGCCGACGAGCGGTTCAAGGCCAAGATGACCGTCCTCATGGAGCAGGTCCGGCACCATGTCGAGGAGGAGGAGCAGGACTGGTTCCCCGAGGTCCGCAAGGCGATGGGCCGCAACCGGCTCGTCGAGCTCGGAGAGCGGCTGCGGACCGGCAAGGAGGACGCCCCGCGCGACCCGCTGGCCGTGCCGAGCGCGGACTCCAAGTGAGCCGCCGGCAGGGCGCCCGGTCGGCATCCGCTCACTCGGGCGGTCCGGCGGCCGGCACGCCGGTACCTTGATCCGCGCACGCACCGGCGAATCGAGGAGCACACATGCAGGTTTCGACGCTCGGTCTCTGGGGGGCCGGGGCCTTCGGCGCGGTCATCGGGTGGATCGCCTACCGGACGCTGCGGCGCGCGGCCGACGGGTCGCGGATCGCCGATCTCGTCACCGTCATCGCGGCGCTGGGCGGCGGCGCTGTCGTGAACAACCAGTTCGCGGAGCCGGATCTCTTCGCCGCCTACGGCCTCGGCCTGTTCGCCGGGTTCTTCGGCTACTTCGTGGCCGGTCTGCTCGTCGACCGGTCCGAGACCAGGGCGAAGGCACGGCTCCGGGCGGAGATTCCGGCACAGGCGGAGGCCCCCGAGGCCGGCGCCGGCCCGGCGTCCGCCCCGGCGTCCGCGTCGACGTCCACGTGGATGGGCGAGGAGTGACCGGCGCCGGTCAGCCGGTGGCGCGCAGGCGGAGTGCGGCGGAGCAGTACGCCGTGTAGGCGAGCCCCAGGACGTTGCCCTTGCGCAGCAGCCGCATCCGGACGCCGTGCAGGGCGGGGCCGACCTCCTGCCCGGCGAGCAGCGCCTCCCAGAAGAGTTCGGCGAACTCGCCGGCGAGTGCCTGGTCCACGGTGATCTCGGTGCCGATGACTCCGGAGGCGTGGAGTTCGGTGAAGGTGTCGACGAAGCCGAGCCAGGAGGCCGGGTCCCGGTCGACGGTGTGACAGCCGTTGAGGAAGACGAGGGGTGCGAGTTCGTCCCAGCGGTCCCATCCCTCGTCCACCGCCCAGGCCTTGAGGTCCTGCGGGAGGATCCGGTCGTTCCGGCCGATCTCCAGGACCGTGGCGCTGGAGAACTCGCCGCCGGCGGGGCGGGGCCGACGGCCGTGCCCGTAGAAGTACACGCAGTCGCCGGGGTCGCCGAGGAAGGCCTGCCGCAGCGCCGCGCTGTAGTCGTAGACGTTCACCCAGCCGAACCGCGCGCGCAGAGCGGCGATGTGACGGTCCGACAGCCGCTGGTCGAGGCGGTTGCCGCGGGCCACGGTGAGCAGCGGTGCGGCGCCCTCGCGGCCCGCGGTGAGCCGCAGGCGTCGCCCCGGCGGGACGGACGGCGGGTGCTCGATGAAGTGGCGGTATCCCCAGAAGCCGTACGGGCAGAGGGTGTTGAGTGCGTGTCGTCCTTCCGCCGGGCAGGAGCGCGCCGTGGTGTCCGTCGCCACCTGCTCCAGGCCGGGACCGCACGGCACGAGTGGCGCCCGGCTCTCGACGGGGATGTCGTACAACAGGCCCCAGGGGAAGACGAGGTACTGGTGCTCCTCGCGGCAGATCTGGATCTGGGCGGGTTCCCGCAGGACGTGCATCAGCGCCGTCCGTTCCCTGCGGTCGCGCGCGATCAGCTGGAAGAAGGACCAGCCGAGGCGCGCCAGCCTCGTCATGTCCCGGAGCAGGGCCTCGGGCGATTTGCCGTTGTCGGGGCCGAGCGCGTTCTCCAGCCGGCGGTTCTCCCCCTCCCCCGTCCGTAAGGCGTGACAGTCGAGCAGGGCCGCGCGCGCCTTCTCCAGGACGTCACGCACCTGGTGGTCGCCCAGCCAGAAGGTGGCGACGGGACCGTGCTGCGAGGTGACGTCCACGGTCATCGTGCCGTCGCCGCCGCGGCCGATCCGTACGCCGGCGGTTCGTGCGGGCAGCTCGGCGAGGTCCGTGAACCCGGGCGCGAGGGTGTAGTCGACGGCGGCGGTCGTCGCGCCGCCCGCGCTCTCCCTGGCGGCGACGACGGCCGTCAGGGAGGCCGACTGGAGCTGGTTGCCGCGGTACGTGACGTACACCCGCATCCGCGCAGGGCCCGGCGCCTCCGGTGCGGTGAACGGGATGTGCAGGTACCGCCCCCGGTGCCCCGGCTCGCACTCGTGCCGCGCGCCGGGCCCGCACGGGCAGACCCAACTGCCGCCCCGCAGCGGCAGGAAGACCGGGTGCGCGAACGCCGGGACGGCGAAGTCCTCACTGAAGACGGTCACGTCCAGCCAGTCGCCCCGGCCTTCGTCGTCCGCGTGGGCGAGCGGCTGCTCGGGGAAGGACCTGGCCTGCCCCGCGAGGAGGCTCTCCGTGGACAGGTCGCCGATGTCCACCCGGAGTTCGTACCGGCTGCCCGAGGCGAGGACCCGGTCCTGGGGGACGGGCTCCCTGGAGAGCGACCAGACGACGGCCAGATTGAGAAACCGTTCCTCCTTGGCCGGGGCGGGTTCGGCCGCGGGCCGGGTGGCGTGCCCGGGCGACGGCGGATGCGCGGTGCCCCAGGAGTTCGTCATGTCCTGGAACTGACGCCCCAGCAGACGCCGGCGCCGGCCCCGCGTCTTGCGCCGCTTCGCGCGCTCGGCCGGGTGTATCGGCTCCGGACTCCGCCGATGCCCGTCCGCGGCCGGCGACGGGCGGCGCGGCGGCGGAACGGGGTCCGGGTCGGGAACCCCGCGCGGCATGACGACGGGCCTGGCACGGAAGAGCGCCAAGGTCGCGTCCGCGCCGGGGAACCGGGCCGTGATCTCCTCGAACGCGGCGGCGAAGCCCTCCTCGTCCACCTCCGTGTCGCGCAGCAGCCGTTCCCATCCGCGCCGGGCCTCGTCCTCCAACTCCGGCCGGTGCCACAGCGCGGAGGCCCGCAGGGCGCGCAGCTCCTCCTCCAGCGGCCAGCGCGGGGGCCACGCGTACGCGTCGTCGTGCGGCACAGGTGTTGCCTCCATCGTTCCGGGCGGTCCTCGTGGGGCCATTCTGGATCCACGGCGGACGCGAGGAACAACGGACCGGCGTACCTCGGCTCAGGCGCTGTTGGCGTCCAGGAGGCGGCGGGTGCGGTCGCTGGCGCCGCTGAGGGTGAGGGGGACGCCGAGGCCGGCGCACATGCGGTGGGCGCGGGCGAGGGCGCTGAGGGTCGCGGGGCTGGGGTCGGCGGCCGGGACGGCGATGACGACCCGGCCGGGCCGGTGTTCCTGGACGAGGGCCTGGATCTGGAGGGCGGCCGCGGCGCGGTTCGTGACGTCCAGGTCACGGTGGAGCGTCACGTGCAGGGCGTCGTGACGTACGGCGTGGCTGATGAGCAAGGCGTCCCTCCGCACAGGAGACGAGGAAGGCCCACAGCGGGACGTCGGCGTGGGCGGTTCGTCCGAGGATGTCACGACTGGCGGCCCACTGGTGTTCTCGTGGCGTTCACCGCGCGGAGTGTCCGCCCGGGCGGACCCCGGGGGTTCACGTATATGAATCACCGGGGTCCCGCCCTAGGCTGGGGAGGACCGGGGCGACCGGTCGAGATTTCGAACGAGACCTCACTCACCAGGCGGTTTCCATGACTCAGTTCGACCTGTCCGTCGACCGGCTGCGCACCTACCGCAGCGCTTCCGTGGAGCCCGAGGACTTCGACGCCTTCTGGGCGAAGACCCTCGACGAGGCCCGCGCGCACGAGCTGGACGCACGCTTCGAGCCCGTGACGACGGGGCTGGCCACGGTGGACGTCTTCGACGTGACCTTCGCGGGGTTCGGCGGGCACCCGGTCAAGGGCTGGTTCGTGCTGCCGGCCGGAGCGTCCGAACCCCTGCCGGTCGTGGTGGAGTTCCTCGGGTACGGCGGCGGGCGCGGCCTTCCGCACACGCATCTGCTCTGGGCCTCGGCCGGGTTCGCGCACTTCGTGATGGACACCCGGGGGCAGGGCAGCGGCTGGGCGACCGGCGACACCCCGGACCCGGAGGGCAGCGCGCCCTCGTTCCCGGGCTTCATGACGCGGGGCGTCGAGGACCCGCACGCGTACTACTACCGGCGGGTCTTCACGGACGCGGTGCGCGCCGTCGAGGCGGCCCGCTCGCATCCCCTGGTGGACGCGGGGCGCACGGCGGTGACGGGCGGCAGCCAGGGCGGCGGCATCACGCTGGCCGTGGCGGGTCTGGTGCGCGACCTGGTGGCGGTGGCGCCGGACGTGCCGTTCCTGTGCGACTTCCCGCGGGCGACGACGATCACGGACCGCACGCCGTACCGCGAGATCGGCAACTACCTGAAGACGCACCGCGGCCGGGTGGAGCGGGTCAGGGAGACCCTCGCCTACTTCGACGGGGTCCACTTCGCCGCCCGTGCGACGGCCCCGGCCCTGTTCTCGACGGCCCTGGAGGACCAGACGTGCCCGCCGTCGACGGTGTTCGCGGCCTTCAACGCGTACGCCGCGGAGGAGAAGACGATCGAGGTCTACGACTTCAACGACCATGAGGGCGGCGGGGCGTTCCAGCAGGCGGCGCAGCTGCGCTGGCTGCCGGGCAGGCTGCGGTAGCGGATGGGCCGGAGCCCGGGCCGCGCTGCGGTCCCGGGCTCCGGCGGGTGCACGTGAGCCGTGCACCGGCGTGCTGCCCGCCTCCCGGACGGGCGTCACGCTCGCTGGTTTCAGTGCCAGTACTTCATGGTCGAACCTCCTCCCCCGCTCGTGGGCGCAGGGTGACCTCGAAGCGGTCGAGACCGCGGAGGGTCAGATTGCGCCGGTGGTCCGGTTCCGCGACCGCCCGTGCGTCCGGGTAGTCCCTGGCCAGGGCCCCGAGGACCGATCCGGCGAGCCGGATCGCCATGGACGCGCCCAGACAGGCATGGGCCCCGCGTCCGAACCCGAGGTGCGGGTTCGGGGCGCGGTCGAGTCGCAGCTCTGCGGGGTGGTCGAACCGCAGCGGGTCGTGGTTGGCCGCGCCCAGGAAGAGCGTGACCGGATCACCCGCCTTGATGGTGACGCCACCCAGTTCGGTGTCGGTGACGCAGACCCGGGCGTCCGCCTGGACGGGTGCGTCGTACCGGATGAGTTCGTCCACGGCCGTGGCCGGGCTCGCCCGGAACGCGGCGAGCGCGCCGGGGGTGGTGAGGAGGGCGGCCGCGGCGTTGCCGAGGAGCCGTGAGGCGGATTCGTAGCCGGCGTGGAGGACGGCGCGCAGACTGTTCCGAAGAACCGTTTCTGCCACGCCGCTGTCCGCCGCGTGCTCGGCGACGTGGGCGATGAGCCCTTCCTTGGGCGGATCCGCGAGCCATCCGCCGGCGTACTCCGCGAGCCGGGCCCGGGCGGCGACGGCCGGTTCGTGCTTCTCGGGCCAGAGCCCGGCGTCCATGCCGTCGACGACGGTACGGGACATGGGCACGAACCAGTCGAGCTCGGGCGCGGGGACGCCGAGGAAGGCGGTGACGAAGCGGAGGGCGACCGGTTCGGCGAGCTCTCCGACGAGGTCGAAGGAGGTCCGGCCGGCCAACTCGGCGAGCAGCTCCGCGATCCCGTGCTCCAGGCCGTCGTGCAGGGCCTGGCGGTCCTGGGCGCGGAAGCCGTCGAGCAGCAGGTGCCGGATGGCGGTGTGCTCCGGCGGGTCGAGCGTCTGGACGCTCAGCAGCGGGGCCGGGATGTCCTCGCCGGCACGGCGCCAGTCGGAGGCGAAACGGTTGCTGTCGGTGAGCACGGCGAGGCAGTCGGCGTGCCGGGTCAGGACCCAGGAGCCGAGCAGTTCGTGCCAGAAGACCGGCGTGTTCTCCCGCAGACGGGCGTAGGCCGGGTAGGGGTTCCGCAGGATCGACGGACGGGCCAGATCCAGAATCGGGTCCACGGCTGCCGCTTGCTCCACGAAACGTCTCCCCCTGCGCATCGGGCCTGGTTGAGGCCTTGGCTGCCTTCCGAGTCGTGCGTACGAGACGCCGGATCACCGGTGGGTGGAACGCCTCGTTGGTGCTGCACCGGCGGTAAGCCGGTCCTCCCCGTACATCATCCGAGCCGAGCGCCGGTGACGCTACCACGCAACTGGGGTGGCTGGTATGACTACCTGCCTCAGATCTTTCACAAAGCTTCGGGGAGTTACGGAAGATGACCGGCCAAGACCAGACAATCGTCCACGATGTCCCGGTGAACGTTGCTCAACAGCCCAATCCCTACCCGCTCTTCGAACGCATCCGTGAACACGGGGTCGTCCAGCGCGTCCGGCTGAATCCCACCCTTGAAGTCTGGATGGTCACCGGCTACGACGAGGCGGTGGCCGCGCTCACCGACCCGCGCCTCAGCAGCAGCCCCGTCGGGGTCAACGGGCTCGAGGAGGAGATGGCCCACCAGGAGCGCACCAACGTCCTGATGGCCAGCATGCTGGTGGCCAACGGCGAGGACCACACCCGGCTGCGCAACCTCGTCTCCAAGGCCTTCACCTTCCGCCGCGTGGAGGCGCTCGCGCCCCGCGTCCAGGCCCACACCGACGCCTTCCTCGACGCCATCGCCAAGCGCGGATCGGCCGATCTGGTCTCCGAGTTCGCCCTGCCGCTGCCGATGGCCGTGCTCAGCGAGCTCATCGGCATCCCGGCCGAGGGACAGCCGGACTTCGCCCGTCTCGCGGTCGGCCTGATCATGCCGCCCAACACCCCGGAGCGGCTCGCCAAGGGAGCCCGGGCGAGGGCAGAACTCACCGAGTTCTTCGAGCCGTTGATCGCCGCGCGCAAGGCGGATCCGAAGGACGATCTGCTGAGCGCGCTCTGCGCCGCGCAGGCCGAGGAGAAGATCAGCGACCGCGAGCTGACGGCCATGGCCATCCTGCTCACGCTCGCCGGCCACGAGACGACCGCGAGCCTCATCGCGAACGGCGTCCACGCCCTGCTGCGCCACCCCGAGCAGTTCGCCGCGCTGCGCGACGACCCCTCGCTGCTGCCCGGCGCGATCGAGGAACTCCTGCGCTACGAGGGGCCGGTGAGCCGGGGCGTCGCGCGCTTCACCGTCGACGCGTACGAGATCGGCGGGGTCACCGTCCCGCCCGGCGAGATGATCATCATCGGGCTCGCCGCGGCCAACCGCGACCCGGCGCGCTACGACCGTCCCGACATCCTCGACGTGGCCCGCCGCGAGGTGCCGCAACAGCTCGCTTTCGGCCATGGTGTGCACTTCTGCCTGGGCGCCCCGCTGGCCCGCGCCGAGGCCAGGATCGCGATCGGCACCCTGTTGCGGCGCTTTCCCGACCTGCGGCTCGCCGACCCGGACGCGGACCTGAGCCGGCGCGAGGGCATTCTGCGCGGCATGGCGACACTGCCCGTGACCTTCACCCCGCAGGCGTGAGGAGGAGCACGGTGACCGTCGCGGAGTTCGACGAGATCGCCCCGGGGTACGACGAGTCGCGCGGCGGTACGGAACGGGCGGCGGGTTTCGCGCGGATGCTCGCGCCGCTGCTCGACCCGGCCCGCCCGGTGCTCGACATCGGCGTGGGCACCGGCATCGTCGCGGCCGAACTGACCGCGCTCGGGCACACGGTGCACGGGCTCGACCTCTCGCCCGGGATGCTCGCCCGGGCGAGGGCCCGGCTCGGCGCCCGGGTCGCGGTCGCCGACGCCTGCCGGCTGCCGGTGCGCAGCGGCTCGGTGGACCAGGCCGTGTCGACCTGGCTGCTGCACGCGGGACCGGACAACCGGGCCGTCCTGGCCGAGGTCGGGCGGGTCCTGCGGCCGGGCGGGCGCTATCTGGTGATCCCGGCGGGCGGGACGCGTCCCACGGACGACATCGGCGTCCTCGTCGGGGAGTTGGAGGACCGCCTCGATCCGGAGGGCAGCCGTCGCGACGGGCCGGAGTGGCTGGCCCCGATCGCCGCGGCGCACGGCCTCGTCTACGCGGGGACGGCCTCGGAGCGGCCCACGTCGTTCCAGGTGTCGCCGCGGGCGATGGCGGCGTCGCTGACGCGGGGGCTGTTCACCGGGGCGTGGGCGGTGGGCGGGGAGGGGGCCCACCTGGTCGAGGAGACCCGATCCCGCCTCCTGGCCCTCCCGGACCCGGACGTCCCCCGCGGCCGCCACTCAGCAGACCAGGTCCTGATCTTCACCCGGTAGCCCGCTCAGGCCCGTGTGGGCCGCGCTTCCGCCGTTGTGGGCATGCGTTCCGCAAGGGGCGGAACGGGTGGGCACAACGGAACGGCGCCCTTGCCGGCGCCAGAGGCTCAAGCGCCCTGACCCGCACCACCCGCTCGGTGCCATGGGGTGCGGGTCCAGGCCCGGAACGCGGAGGCGCCGCGAGAGGGCGCCGTCCCGTGTGCCCACCCGTCCCGCCCAGCGGGACGATTGCCCACACGGGGGCGGACCGGGGCACCGCCCCGACGGGGCGCGGGCCCACACGGCCGTGCGCATCGCCCACACGTGCGCGAGGCACCGTCCAGTTCAGGCTCGGCCCCGGAGTGCGGCTGCGTACGCCTCGTCCGGGTCCAGTCGGCGGAGCTCCTCGGCGATCAGTTCCGCCGTCGTCCTGACCTTCAGCGCGAGCACCCGGCTGGGCTGGCCCGGGATGGCGAGCCGCGCGACCGGCCCCTCGGGCCGGTCGATGCGGATCTCGCCGTCGGCGGTGCCCATCCGGACGGCCGTCACGACGGGCCCGTCGGTGACGACCCGGTCGACGGAGACCCCGAGCCGGACCTCGAACCAGCGGGCCAGGAGTTCGGCGCTGGGGTTCTCCGCCTCGCTCTCGACCGCGGCGGAGGTGATGGTGAGCGGCGCCTGGTCGAGCGCGGCGGCCAGCATCGAGCGCCACGGGGTGAGCCGCGTCCAGGCGAGGTCGGTGTCGCCGGGGGCGTACGAGGCGGAGCGGAGCTCCAGCGCGGCGAGCGGGTCCTCGACCGCGTACATGTCGGTGATCCTGCGCTGCGCGAGCGAGCCCAGCGGGTCCCGGGAGGGCACCTCGGGGGCGTCGACCGGCCACCAGACGACGACGGGCGCGTCGGGCAGCAGCAGCGGAAGCACCACGGAGTCGGCGCGGGCGCCGAGTTCGCCGTACAGCCGGAGCAGGACCGTCTCGCCCGAGCCGGCGTCGCTGCCGAGCCGGACCTCGGCGTCGAGCCGGGTCTCGTACCGCTCGCGCGGGGTGCGGGCGTGGCGCTTGATGACGACGAGGGTGCGGGAAGGGTGTTCCCGCGAGGCCTCGTTGGCCGCCTTGACGGAGTCGTAGGCGTTCTCCTCGTCGGTGACGATGATGAGAGTGAGCACGGCGCCGACGGCGGGAGTGCCGACGGCCCTGCGCCCCTGCAGGATCGCCTTGTTGATCTTGCTGGAGTCGGTGTCCGTCAGATCGATCTTCATGTGCGGCGCCCGTCCCTTCCTCTGCGGCGAGCCTAACCCTCCCGCGCGGCGGACGCGTGCGGGTCCCCCTCGTACGAGCTACGCCGACTCCGGCGCCGGCTCCGGTTCGGGGGAGGCCTGTTGCGCGGCGCGGCGGCCGACGACGGCCGCGGCGGCGATCGCGGTGCCGAGGAAGGCGGTGACCACCACCCAGGGCCGGTCGAGGACGTGCCCGGTGGCGTGGTCCAGGGAGTACCGTCCGGCGCCGGTGATGCCGATCGCGGCGGCGGTGAAGCCGAGGAAGGCCGGGTACTCGTAGCCCCCGGACATGGCGAAGAAGCCGGACGGGGCGTGCACGGAGACGGCGCCCGCCATGGCGCCGGCAGCGGCCGCGCCCGCGGCGGGGGTGGCGAGCCCGAGGGCGAGGAGCACCCCGCCGCCCGCCTCGCCGAGACCGGCGGCGATCGCGCTCTCGCGGCCCGGGTTGAAGCCCATGGCCTCCATCGCCTTGGTGGTGCCCTCGATGCCGCCTCCCCCGAACCAGCCGAGGAGCTTCTGCGTGCCGTGCGCGGCGAGCACGGCGCCGGTGCCGACTCTCAGCACGAGCAGCCCGAGATCGCGTCGGTTGGGGTGGCCCATGGGGTTCTCCAGGTGCGGGAGGCGGAGGCGTACGCGGTCCACTCTGGGCCCGGCGGCCCCCGGGCGCCCCCCGAAGCCCCTCCGGAATAGCCCACCTGAGTCATGTTTTGCGGCGATTGCCCACTGTTGCTTGACTGAGTGGGCTTTCGTCCCCGAGGGAAGTGGGTACGCATGTCCGCCGAGTCCACCGAGACCGCAGCCCTGCGGGAGAGGGTCCGGGCGCTGATGCCCCGGGCGAAGGAGGACCTCACCGCACTGGTGGCGATGCGCTCGGTCGCCGATCCGCGCCAGTTCCCGCCCGAGGAGTGCGCGAAGACCGCCGACTTCCTCGTGCGGGCGTTCACGGAGGCCGGGCTGCGCGACATGCGCCGGGTGACGACCCCGGACGGCACGGACGCGGTGGTGGGGCACGCGCCCGGCCCCGAAGGGGCTCCGACGGTGCTCCTCTACTGCCACTACGACGTGCAGCCGCCCCTCGACGACGCCGCCTGGCGGACCCCGCCCTTCGAGCTGACCGAGCGCGACGGCCGCTGGTACGGGCGCGGCGCGGCCGACTGCAAGGGCAACATCGCGATGCATCTGACGGCGCTGCGCGCGCTCGGCGGGCAGGAGGGCCGGGGCTTCCCCGTGAACATCAAGTTCGTGGCGGAGGGTTCGGAGGAACAGGGGACGGGCGGTCTTGAGCAGCTCGTGCCGCTGCAGCCCGAACTGTTCGCCGCCGACACCCTGTTGGTGTGCGACACCGGCAACTTCGCGCTGGGCCTGCCCACCGCCACCACCTCGCTGCGCGGGCTCACCAATGTCGTCGTGACGGTCTCCACGCTCAAGGGCGAGATGCACTCCGGGATGTTCGGCGGCCCGGCGCCCGACGCGCTGGCCGCGCTCGTCCGGATCCTCGACAGCCTCCGCGACGAGCACGGCAACACGGCGGTCAAGGGCCTGGACGACGCCGGTGTCTGGGACGGGGTGGACTATCCGGTCGAGCAGTTCCGTACCGACGCGGGCGTCCTCGACGGGGTGTCCCTCGTCGGCACGGGCGCGGTCGCCGACGAGCTGTGGGCCCGGCCCGCCGTCACCGTCCTCGGCATCGACTGCCCGCCGGTGGTGGGCTCCTCCGCCGCGATCCAGGCGAAGGTACGGGCCAGGGTCAGCCTGCGCGTGCCGCCGGGGATCGACGCGGCCGACGCCCTGCGCGCCCTCACCGACCATCTGACCTCGGCGGCTCCGTGGGGCGCCCGGGTGGAGGTGGAGCCGGAGAGCGCCGGCCAGCCCTTCCGGGCGCGTACCGACGGACCCGCCTACCGGGCCCTGGGGGCGGCGCTCCGCGAGGCGTACGGGAAGGACATGGTGCAGTCCGGGCAGGGCGGCTCGATCCCGCTGTGCAACGTGCTCGCGGCGCAGTTCCCGGAGGCGGAGATCGCCCTGATCGGCGTCGAGGAGCCGGGCTGCCTCATCCACGCCCCGAACGAGAGCGTGGACCCCTCCGAGATCGAGCACATGGCGCTGGCCGAGGCCCTGTTCCTGAGCTCCTACGGCACTCGACCGTGACCCCCGCCCGCAACGAAAGGACCGGTACCGTCCCATGACACAGACTCATGACTCTCCATACGGCCGCGACCCGCGAGGGGACGTGCCACCCGGTCCCCTGGGAGTCCTCGCGGGCTTCGCCTGGCAGGCGCTGCTCGTCGCCGGACTCGTCTCGCTGGTCCTCGGCGTCATGGTGCTGGCCTGGCCGGAGGCCACCCTGCGGGTGGTGGGGGTGCTCTTCGGTCTGTACCTGCTGCTCAGCGGTGTGATGCAACTGGTCGCCGCCTTCGGCACGCATGCCACCACGGCACTGCGGGTGATGGCCTTCATCAGTGGCGCCCTGTCGATCCTGCTCGGCCTGTTCTGCTTCCGGGGAGCGACGCAGTCGACCCTGCTGCTCGCGCTGTGGATCGGGATCGGCTGGCTCTTCCGCGGCATCACCCAGACCGTGGCGGCGGCCTCCGATCCGGCGATGCCGGCGCGCGGCTGGCAGATCTTCCTCGGCGTCGTCAGCGCGCTCGCCGGAATCGTGCTGATCGTGTCCCCGCTGGAGTCGGCCACGGTGCTCACGGTCCTCGGCGGCATCTGGCTCCTCGTCGTCGGCGTGGCCGAGCTCATCACGGCCTTCATGGTCCGCTCCCGCGCCAAGGACCTTCCACCGGGCGCCTAGCAGCCCTCGCCGTCTCCGACCGCCGCCCGCCCGATCTCCGGGCGGGCGGCGGTTCTCGTTCACCCGTGCGCTACATTTTGCCGGTCCTTGACCACCGATCCCCGCGATCAACACGTTCGGAGCCGGCACCTCATGAGCGACATCGTCAACGGCCTCGGCCGCGCCGGGGCCTACGGAGCCCTCGGCGTGGTCCTGCTGATCCTCGGCATCGTGCTCGTGGACGTGCTGACCCCGGGCAAGCTCGGGCGCCAGATCTGGGAGGACCGCAACCGCAACGCCGCGATCCTGCTGACCTCGGCGCTCCTGGGCATCGGCGGCATCGTCTTCACCTCGATCTGGACGACGTACGACGACTTCGGCAAGGGCCTCGTCTCCACGGCCGCGTTCGGCCTGCTCGGCCTCGTGATGATGGCGGTGGCCTTCCTCGTCGTCGACCTGGTCACGCCGGGGAAGCTCGGCGCCACGCTCGTCGACCCCGAGCCGCACCCGGCGGTCTGGGTGACGGCGTCCTGCAACATCGCGGTCTCGGCGATCGTCTCCGCCTCGATCGCCTGACGGTCGCCTCACGGGGACATGGGCTCGACCTCCAGGAAGCGGCGGCCGCGCGGCCCCTTGTAGAGGAGCGCCTCCCAGCCGAGCCGTTCCAGCGCGGGCACGCACGCGCCGAGGGCCGCCGCCTCCTCCTGGGCGGCGCCCGCGCCGGGCGGCCCGAGCCACTCCACCCTGGCCGTGCCGGGCCGCTCCCCCGCCGTGACCCGGTAGCCGGTGGAGAGCCGCGCACCGGAGGCGTCCACGGACGAGGGCGTGATCCCGCCGGACTCCAGGGCGAGCGCCACCGCGCGGACCGGCCTGCGGCGCTCCCAGTCGGCGGGCACGGTCCTCGGGTCCCCGCCCTGGCGCAGGGTCAGCCGTCTGATCTGGAGCAGTCCTTCGACGGCCGCACGGATCTCCCGCGAGCGCTGCTCGGCCTCGGCCGGGGGCAGCGGCGGCCCGTCCCCGGTCGCCGCTTCGAACACCCCCGAGCCGCCCCCCGCACCGGTCGTCACAGGAGCCGCCGGATGTCGCCGCGCACCCGGTAGAACCCGCCCGCCGCCGGGTGCAGGGCGTCCACCACGTACCGCGCGCCGGGCTCCCGGATCGCCCGCGGGAACTGCACGTTCCAGGACTCGTACCCCTGCGAGACGACCCGCACCCGGGTCCTGCCGCCCTCGGTCACGCACTCCACGACCACCGAGCCGGCCGGGGCGTCGCTGACGGAGGTCACCGCGGTCACGGTCGTCGCCGGCTCGTAGACCGGCAGGGCGGCGGCGAGCTTGATGTCCCGCGCGACCGGGACCGTGCCCTGCTGGGCGGCCTCGATCGCCGCCTCGCTCGCGTCCACGCAGACCAGCGAACCGTCCGTGGTCACCAGGTAGAGCCGCTCGTCCCGGTACTGCATGGAGAGCGCCGAACCGCCGCCCGTGCCCAGCTTCCACAGCCGGGTGCCGTCCTCCGCGAAGCAGTACACGGACGAGGCGGAGTCGGCCGCGAAGACGAACCGGCCGCCGGGCGAGGTGGCGCAGGAATACACCGGGCTGTCGCAGGAGTACACCGCCTCCACGCGCCCGTCCTTCTTCGCGAGCCGCTGCACCTTCTTGCGGGACGTGCCCGCGTAGACCGCGGTGTCCTCCTGCCAGCCGAAGAGGACCCCGCCCTCGGTCGCCGTGTGCCACAGCTCGCCGCCGCCGTCCGGCGCGTGGGCGGCGACGCCCTTCGTGTCCCCGTAGTAGACGGCGTCTCCGTCGGCGCGGACCATCCAGGCGTGCTCGCCCTGGCCGCCGCGCGCCCACTGGTGCTCGTCCTCGTGGTCGATGACGGTGAGCCGGCCGGAGCGGTCGGCGACGTGCAGGACGCCCTCGTGGATGTCGAGCCAGAAGATGTCGACGTCGGTGGCGATGTCGTACGCGGCGAAGGGCAGCTTCGACGAGAGGTCGTACACCTTGCCGTCGTCGCAGCCGGCGTAGATCCAGAAGTCGTCGGCGACCAGGCACTTGACGCCGTCCGGCAGGCTGAACCGGGCCTGCACCTCGCCGGCGCGGTCGAGCGTGAAGACGTCGCCCGCCTGGTTGCCCACCCAGCAGCGGTCCTCGTCGACGTGGATGCCGAAGGCGGCCGAGCCGGTGCGGAAGCGCCACAGGACGGGGGCTACGGCGCGCGCGGTGGAGGGCGCGGAGCTGACCTCACGGCGCGTCACGGGGCGCGCGGCGCGCTGACCCGGGACGGCGGGGGCGTACCCCTTGCGGACCTTCTCGCCGATCTTCTTCGCCGCCGCGGCCTGGGCCTTCGCCGCCGTCGGGAACGTGGAGCGCTGGGTCTGGCCGTCCGAGCCGATCCGGCCGTAACGGACCGACACCGCGAGGTCCTCGACGGTCACTTCGTAGAACTTGTGGGCACCGCCGCCGTCCTGCGACAGCTCCAGATAGGTCGTCGTCGTCATGGTGAAAACGGTAGGGGCCACCACTGACAACGGCCCGCGGTGAAGCCGTGGCCAAGGGACCAAAGACCCGGGCATTCGGGACTTTCGACGCGGCATTCCGGACATTCACCCCTGTGACCATGGTGCGTGAAGATCATCCGACGAGCCGTCACCTCAGCTACGGCCGGAAGGGCCTCATGACCGAGCCACCGAAGCGGCCCCTGCCCGTCCGCACCCGCCGGCACACGGACGGCATACCGATGAACGACCTCTTCCGGTCGGACCCGACCCGGCCGACACAGACCCTGCCCCGCTCGCCGGAGGGGACGAAGGAGCGGACGCCGGAAAGAGCGGCAGAACGAACGCCGGAGAGAACGCCGGAACGAACGGCGGCGCGAACGGCCGAGAGACCCGCGCCCTCCGTGACGCTCCCCCGCCGTCCCCCGCCCGCCGACCCCGACCTGACGGAGCGTCCGGGACCCGCCGTCCCCGGCTGGGTCGCCGTCCTCACCGGCCTCACCGCGCTCACGGGCGCGGCGGCGGCCCTCTGGCGCGCCAGCCCCCTGCGCACCGTCGAGCTGCCCCCGTGGCAGTGGGCCGCGCTCGCCGCCTGCCTCGTCGTCGGCGTCGTCTCCTTCGGCGGGCTGACCCGCGGCCGCACGGGCTCCGCCTGGGTCCTCTCCCTCTTCGGCCGCTACCGGGGCAGCGTCCGGCGCACCGGCCTCGTCTGGATCAGCCCCTTCGTACTGCGCCGCCGGATCGACGTACGGCTGCGGCACTGGCGCAGCGAGCCCATCGCCGTCGTCGACGCGGAGGGTTCGGCGCTGCGCGTGGTGGTCCTGGTCGTGTGGTCGGTACGGGACACGGCCCGCGCCCTGCTCGCCGTCGACGACCATCTCGGCTATCTGCGCGAGCAGGTGGAGGCGGCCACCGCGCGCGTGCTCTCGCAGCTGCCGGCGGACGCCTTCCGGGGCGACGCGCCGACCCTGCGGGACGCCGAAGCGGTCGGCGACGCGCTGACCCGGATGCTCGCGGCCGAGTGCCGGCCGGTCGGCATCGCCGTCTTCTCCGCCCAGCCCACCCGGATCGAGTACGCCCCCGAGGTCGCCGCCGCCATGCGCCGGCGGCAGATCGCCGTCCTGGACGCCAAGCACCGGGACTCGGTCCTGACCGGCGTGATCGACGCCGTGGACGACACCGTGACCCGGCTGACCTCGCGGGGGCTCGTCGAGCTCGACGACTTCGAACGCCAGGCCCTGGTCAAGGACTTGACCGTGGCCTTCTACACCCGGAGTGGCGGCCCGGCCGAACCGAACCACCAGGAGTGAGGAGCATCGTGCACCCCAGCACCCCCGATCCCGAGTTCGACGCCCCCGCCTTCACCGACGAGATGCGCCCGGACTGCGCGTGCGCGGGCTGCGCCGAGGCCGCCAGGGCGGGCAGGGTGCCCGGCGGGCAGCGCGCCCTGCACGGCGTGCGCCGCGCGGTCGTCGCGACCGTGGGCGTGGTCGCCCTGACCGGTGCGGGCGCCGGAACGGCCGCCGCCGAGCCCGCCCCGGCGCACGCCGGCTGGGACGGCTCCCGGTACTGGTTCCGCAACGCGGCCGGCGAGTGGCGCTGGACCAGCCACTACGCCACGTACAAGCAGCGCGCCCAAGCCTCGGGCGGCGCGCAACAGCAGCGGGCGAGCGGCGGCCGCACGGACGAGCCGGTCTTCCACGGCCGGCAGGGGTGGGATCCCCGGTGCCGTGTGTACTGGTACCAGTCACGCGGCCACTGGTACTGGACGAGCCACGCGTGGAAGTACGAGCAGCGGACCGGCCGCCCCACGCAGCCGTCCACCCCTTCCTCGCCCTCCTCGCCGTCCACGCGGGGCTGGACGACGCCCGTCTCCTCGTACGTCTTCACCGGGTACTACGGGCAGCCGGGTTCCTGGTCGAAGGGTTACCACACGGGGCAGGACTTCGCGGTGCCGTCCGGTACGACGGTCCGCGCGGTGGGCCCGGGCCGGGTGGTGACGGCCGGGTACGGGCGCGCGTACGGCTACGAGGTGGTGATCCGTCATCCGGACGGCCGCTACACCCAGTACGCGCACCTCTCCCGTATCGACGTGTCGCCCGGGCAGAGCGTGTCGGGCGGGCAGCGGATCGCACGGTCCGGGGCGACGGGGCGGGTGACGGGTCCGCACCTGCACTTCGAGGTGCGGACCACGCCGTACTTCGGCTCGGACATCAACCCGCTGGTCTATCTCCGCGCCCACGGAGTGTCCGTGTAGGGCGGTCGGGCCTCGACCCGGTCCCGTTTCAGGCCGGTCAGGCCTCGACCCGGTCCGGGTTCGGGCCGGTCAGGCCTCGACCCGCTCCGCCGTCGTCCGCCCGTTCTCCTTGATCGTGATCCGGCCCTTCCGATCGTGGCCAGGCGGGGAGCGCGGCGGGCGACGGCGCTGTCGTGGGTGACCATGACGAAGGTCAGCCCGTGCTCGGCGCAGAGCCCTTCGAGCAGGTCCACGATCTCGTCGCGCATCGACTCGTCGAGGTTGCCGGTGGGTTCGTCGGCGAGGAGCACCTTCGGCCGCTTCACGAGCGCGCGGGCGATGGCCACGCGCTGCTGCTGGCCGCCGGAGAGCTCGGACGGCAGGTGCCCGAGCCGCTCGCCGAGGCCGACCGACTGCAGCGCTTCGGCGGCCCGGGTGCGCCGCTCGGCGGCCTTGACGCCGAGCGGGACGAGCGCGGTCTCCACGTTCTCCTGGGCGGTGAGCGTGGGGATGAGGTTGAAGCTCTGGAAGACGAAGCCGATGTTCTCGCCGCGCACGGCCGTCAGCCGGCGCTCGGAGAGCGCGGCCAGGTCGGTGCCGTCGAGCAGCACCTGGCCGGAGGTGGGGCGGTCGAGGCCGCCGAGCATCTGCAGGAGGGTCGACTTGCCGCCGCCCGTGGGCCCTTGGATGACCAGCCGGTCGCCCTGGGCGAGGGTGAGGTCGATCCCGGCGAGCGCGTCGACTCTCTTCTGTCCCCGCCGGTACTGCTTGGTGACGCCGATGAGTTCGTACATGGTGGGACTCCTGTGGTCCGTAACTGGGGCTGGAGGCGGGTCTACTCGACGCGGCGCAGCGCGTCGGCGGGGCGGAGCCGCGAGGCGCGCCAGGCGCCGAAGGCACCCGCGACGAGTCCGCCGCCGAGGGCGAGGACGACGGCAAGACCCACGGTGGTGACGCTGACGGGGGCGGTGAGCGCGATGTCGACCGTCTTGCCGGCGACCGTACGGGCCATGCCGGGGCCGCCGAGGACCATGCCGCCGCCGCGCCCGCCGAACCCGCCTCCGCCCGCGCCGAGTTCGGCGGTGAGGGTCGGGCTCGCGGCCGTGACCGCGTACGCTCCGGCGAGACCGATCGCGATGCCGAGGGCGCCGCCGATGACGCCGTTGACGAGGGCCTCGCCGACGACCTGGCGGGTGACCCGGCCGCTCTTCCAGCCGAGGGCCTTGAGGGTGCCGAACTCGCGGACCCGGCGGCCGACGGCGGAGGAGGTGAGGAGCCCGGCGACGAGGACGGCCGCGAGCAGCACCGCGTACGAGAGCCACTTGCCGACGTTGGAGGCGAGGTCGGCGGCGGTGTCGAGCGAACCGGAGACCGTCTTCGCGAGGTCGGCGGAAGTGGTGACGGTGGTGCCGGCGACGTTCTTCTGGATGGCGGTCTTGACCGCGTCGATGCGCGTCGAGTCGGTCGCCTTCACATAGATCGTGGTGATCTTTCCGGCGGATCCGGAGAGGGTCTGCGCCTGCTTGAGCGGCAGGTAGACCTGGGCGGCGGACTGTCCGCTGTCGGCGGTCGCGATGCCGATGATCTCGAACGTGACGCCCTTGACGGTCAGTTCGTCGCCGACGGAGAGGTCCTTCTCCTGGGCGTAGGCGCTGTCGACGACGGCGACCTTCGCGTCCGTCTCGGTGGTCTTGAAGGTGCGGCCCGTGGAGACGGTGGAGGTGGTGAGGGGGCCGAGGTCGGGGGCGGCGACGTCGGTGCCGTAGATCGTGAAGGAGTCGACGTCGAAGGCCGCGCCACCGCCGGTGACGGTGTCGCCGGGGCCGCCGCCGCTGCCACCGTTCTCGCCGCCGGGGCCGACGGGCTGGGCCTGCTGGGCCTGGCCGCGCTGGATCTGACCGCGCTTGAACTCGCCGTCGATCTTCAGGTTGACGAGGCTCAGACCGCCGACGGCCTGGGCGACGCCCTGCTGCTTCGCGACCGTGCCGACGGTGGAGTCGGCGAGGGTCTGGAAGCCCTGGACCATGAGCCGGTCGCTGCTCTGCTCCTTGCCGTCCTCCTTGCCCTCGAACTCGAACCGGGGCCGCTGCGGCTGCGTCCCCTCCGCGGGCCGCTCCTGCGCCTTGGTCACCGTCAGGTCCGTCCCGAGGCCGTAGAGGGATTCCAGGACCTTGCCCTGGGCACGGCTCATGCCGGAGGAGACGGAGTTGACGACGATGACCAGCGCGATGCCGAGCGCGAGCCCGGAGGCGACGACGAGCGCCGCCTTTCTGCGACGGCGCAGCTCGCGCCGGAGGTAGGTGAAGAACATGGGCGCGAAGGTAGGGGCCGCGTGTGATGACGGGATAAGGCCCGTGTGAGAGCGGGATGAGAGCCGTGGGCGGCGGCGCGTTGTTCAGTGGGTCGGCCGGGACGCCGTGACCGACCCCAACGGCGCGGGCCGGGACGCCGTGACCGACCCCAGCGGCGCAGGCCGGGACGCCGTGGCCGACCCCAGCGGCGCGGGCCAGGACACCGTGACCGACCCCAGCGGCGCAGGCCAGGACACCGTGACCGACCCCAGCGGCACGGGCCAGGACACCGTGACCGACTCCACCGGCGTGCAGGCCGGGACGTCGTCGCCGACCCTACTGCGGCGCGTAGGTCAGCGGGTCGGCCAGGACGTCGTGGAGTACGAGGGCGGCCGCGCCGCGCGAGGCGTCGGTGGCGGTGGACGCGGGGCGGAGGCGCCCCGCGTCCGGGGTCCAGAGGCCGGAGACGACGCGGGCGGAGAGCTCGTCGGCGAGGGCGGGCGTCAGCCAGGGCAGCAGCTGCGGGTAGATGCCGCCGAGGACGACGGCCTCGGGGTCGAGGAGGTTCACGGCTCCCGACAGGGCTCGGCCGAGCATCCGGCCGGCCTCGGCGAGGGCGGTGAGGGCGCGCGGTTCCCCGGCCTCGGCGCGGCCCGCGAGGTCCCGGACGTCGGCGGCGCCCGCCGAGGCGAGGAGGGCGGCCTGTCCGGCGTACTGCTCCAGGCAGCCGCGGGAGCCGCAGCGGCAGCGCGGCCCCTCGGCGTCGACGACGAGGTGGCCGATCTCGCCGGCGAAGCCGTGGGCGCCGCGCAGGAGTTCGCCGTGGACGACGATCGCGCCGCCGACGCCGATCTCCCCCGTGAGGTGCAGGAAGGTGCGGACGGCGCCGAGCGAGCCGGACCACAGTTCGGCGAGGGCGGCCATGTTGGCCTCGTTGTCGGAGGTGACGGGGAGGCCGGCGGTGGCGGGGCGCAGGGCCGTGAGGGCCTTGCCGAAGTGGGCTTCGGCGGGGACCTCGTTCCAGCCGAGGTTGGGGGCCTGCCGGACGGTCCCGCCGGAGACGAGCCCGGGGAGGGCGAGCGCGGCTCCGGCCGGGGCGAGGCGCAGCCCGGCGGCCTCGTCGAGGGCCTCGGCGGCGATGCCCGCGGCGCGGGCGAGGACGCCGGCCGCGTCGGCCGCCCGGTTGTCGAGGTGTTCGGTGCGGTGGACGCGGTCGGTGCCGGTCAGGTCGACGACGCGGACGGTGACGTAGTCGACGTTGATCTCGACGCCGAGGCCTGCGGGTCCGGTGTCCGCCGGTTTGAGGACGGTGCCCGGCCGTCCCGCCTGCCCGCTGAAGGTCTTGCCCGATTCGACGAGGAAGCCGAGGTCGAGGAGCTGCTCGACGAGGGAGGAGATGGCGGGCCGGGTGAGCCCGACGCGGGCGGCGACCGCCGCCCTGGTCGTCTCGCCCGCGTCGTGGACGGTCCGCAGGACGAGGCTCAGGTTGTGCCGGCGCACTCCCGACTTGTCGGCCTTGGGTTCCGTGGGCTGGTTCATGGTGAGCGAAAGCCTAGTCGGCCCTTTCGCCCACATGAAAACAGTTCGGTCACCGAACTGTTCTGCGCTAGGCTCCCGCCCATGACGCTTCCGCGCGACTACCGCGGTCAGACCTGTGCGCTCGCCCGTTCGATGGAGATCGTCGGCGAGCGCTGGACGCTGCTGATCCTGCGCGACGCCTTCTACGGGGTCCGCAGGTTCGGGGAGTTCGCGGCGCACCTGGGTGTCCCCCGGGCCGTCCTCACCGACCGGCTCGCCACTCTCACCGAGGCGGGCGTCCTGACGCGCCGCCCCGGGACGGGCACGGGCCGCCGCGAGGTGTACGGGCTCACGCCGAAGGGGGTCGCGCTGTGGCCGGCCGTCCGTGCGCTCACCGTCTGGGGCGAGGAGTTCTACGCGGCGGGGGGCGGCCCGCGCCGCGTCTTCCTGCACGCGGAGGGCGAGGCCCCGCTCGACCCGGACGGGCGCTGTGCCGGCTGCGGCGCGGCCGTGCCCGTCGGGGACGTCCTGGTCGCCCCCGGCCCGGGGCTCGCTCCCGCGGCCCCGGACGACGATCCGGTGACGGCGGCGCTCGCCCGGCCGCACCGGCTGCTCACCCCGCTCCTCACCACCGCGCCCTCGCGGCGCCCCACGAAGGGTTCACCCTGATGAAGATCCTGGTCGTCGGCGCCGGTGCCACCGGTGGCTACTTCGGCGCCCTGCTCGCCCGTGCCGGCGAGGACGTCACGTTCCTGGTCCGCCCGGGCCGGGCGGCCGCGCTGCGCGAGCGCGGGCTGCGGGTCGTGGGCCGGGACGAGGAGTGGACGGTGGAGCCCCGCCTCGTCACGGCCGACGAGCTGCGCGAGCCGTACGACCTCGTGCTGCTCTCGGTGAAGTCCACGGGGCTCGACCGGGCGATCGAGGACGTCGCGCCGGCCGTCGGACCGGACACGGCGGTCATACCGCTCCTCAACGGCCTCGCCCACATCGACGCCCTCAACGCCCGCTTCGGCAGGGAGCCCGTCCTCGGCGGCGTGGCGAAGGTGGTGACCACCCTGGACGAGGCGGGCGACATCCGCCGGCTCGCCCCGCTGGCCCATCTGGCCTTCGGCGAGCAGGACGTGCGGGACGGGAAGGTCTCCGCGCGCGTGGAGCGGATCCGCGAGGTCCTCGAAGGAGCGGGGATCGACGCGCCGGTGCCGGCCGACGTCCTCACGGCGATGTGGCACAAGTGGGTGTTCATCACGACGTTCGGCGCGGTGACGAGCCTGATGCGCGGCACGGTCGGCGACGTCTACGACGTGGAGGGCGGCCCGGTCCTGGGCCCGGCGGTCCTCGACGAGGCGGCCGCGGTCGCCGCCGCGGCCGGGCATCCCGTACCGGAGGAGGAGCGGGCGGCGACGCTCGCCGTGGTGTCGGCCCCGGGTTCGCCGATGGTGCCGTCGCTCTACCGCGACCTGGTGGCGGGCCGCCCCACCGAGGTCGAGCACCTCTTCGGCGACCTGACCGGCCGGGCGCGCGCCCTCGGCGTGCCGACCCCGCTCCTCGACCTGGCGACGCTGCACCTGCGCGTCCACCAGCGCCGGGTCACGGCTGCCGCGGGGGCCTGACAGGAGGATGCCGTCTCCCCCGCGCGGGGGAGACGGCGCGGCCACCAGGGCGATGCCGGGGCCTCCGTACGGCGGCAGTCTGGGCGGCATGATGAAGCTCAAGGCCCTTCCGGGCGTGCCCCGCTGGGCCGCCGTCGCCGCCCACGCCGTGCCGCTGGTCGTCCTGCCGTCCGGTCTCTGGCGCCTCGCCCTGACGTTCGGCGCGCCGGTGGCCGAGGTGGACGACCCGAGTCTCGGCCAGGGCGCCTACCAGCTCGGGCTCACCGTCCTCGCCGAGCTGCTCGCCTTCCTGACGCTGGGTCTGGTGCGCGAGTGGGGCGAGGTGTTCCCCCGCCGGCTGCCGTTCCTCGGCGGACGTCCCGTCGGTGCCCGGGGCGCGACCTTCGCCGCGCTGGCGGGGGCGTTCGGGCTCGCCGCTCTCACCTGCTGGTTCGTGTACGTGGTGTACGCGGGCATCGGCCCGGCCTCCCCCAGCGACCTCAGGGTGAGCCCGTTCCAGCAGACGCTGCTCTACGTCTGCTACCTCCCTCTGGTCGCCTGGGCGCCGCTGCTCACGGCGGTGGCGGTCGCGTACCACCGCCGCCGCTCGGCCTAAGGCCGTCCGCTGCCGCGGACGTAGCTGTCGCTCGCGGTCGGCGGGAGGTTGTGGGAGCCGAGGCCGAAGGAGACGCGGTCCGCCTTCGCCCGGCGGACGGCCTCCTGTTCCTGGAGCAGACCCTCGACCGTGTCCACGCGGCCGCCGCCTCTGCGGAGCAGCGTGACGGTCAGGAGCGTCCCGATGCCACCGAGCACGCCGAACAGAACGACTAGCGAAACCATGGTGCCTCCCCCGTTGTCTTCCGCAGGGTAACCCCGGGATCACGGCCAGGACAGGGCTTCGCCGCGCCGCGCTCAGTGCAGCAGTGCCGGTGTCGCCGCGGTGAGTACGGACGCGATCCGGTCCCAGGTCTCCTCGTCGCGCGGGACCGGAGGCAGGACCGTTCCCGCGCCCGTGCCCCAGGCCGTGGCCAGCGCGACCGGGTCGGCGCCGGTCGCCGCCCCCGCGGCCAGGGCCGCCGCGCCGAGGGCGACGAGCTCCTCGGCGGCCGGGACGAGCAGGGGGCGGCCGGAGAGTCTGCGAACGGTCTCCGTCCAGGCCCGGCCGCGCGCCCCGCCGCCGATCAGGCGCAGCGGACGGTCCCGTACGGCGGGCGCCTCGGGGTCGAGGCCGCAGGCGGCGAGGAGTTCGTCGAGTGCGCGCAGGACGGTGAAGGCCGCGCCTTCGTAGGCGGCACCCAGGACCGCGCGCGGGTCGGTGGCGTGCCGCAGGCCGGTCACGAGGCCGGCGGCGTGCGGAAGGTCGGGGGTGCGTTCGCCGTCCAGGTACGGGAGGACGACGACCCCGCCGCCCGGTGCCGCGTCCTCGCGGTCGAGGCCGAGGAGCGTGGCGAACCGGTCCACGGCGAGCGTGCAGTTGAGGGTGCAGCCGAGCGGGAGGTACGTGCCGTCGGTGGCGGCGAAGCCCGCGAGTCCGGGGTCGGCGGGGCGGGCGCGGGTCGCGGCGAAGACGGTCCCGGAGGTGCCGAGGCTGACGACGGGGTGGTCGAGGAGGCCCGCGCCGCCGAGGCCGAGTCCGACGGCGGCGGCCATGTTGTCGCCGGTCCCGGCGGCGACGGCGACCGTACGGGGCAGGCCGAGGGCCTCGGCGGCGGCCGGGGTGAGGGTGCCGGCGCGGGCGGCGCCGGAGGGGGCGACGGCCGGCAGCAGGGCCGGGTCGAGGCCGAGGAGGTCGAGGACGTCCGGGTCGTAGGCGCCGGTGGCGGTCCCGTACCAGCAGGTGCCGGAGGCGTCCCCGGGATCGGTGACGGCGGCTCCGGAGAGGCGTTCGGTGAGGTGGTCGTGCGGGAGGCGGATCCCGCGGACGGCCTCGGCGTGCTCGGGCTCGTTCTCGCGGAGCCACTGCCACTTGGCGGCGGTCATGGAGGCGACGGGGACCGAACCGGTCCGCTCCAGCCACGACTTGGGGCCGCCGAGGCGCTCGGCGAGGGCGGCCGCCTGCGGGGCGGACCGGGTGTCGTTCCAGAGCAGTGCGGGACGCAGGGCCCGGCCGTCGGCGCCGAGGGCGACGAGGCCGTGCTGCTGGCCGGCGACCGCGATGCCGGTGACGTCGGAGGCCGGCACGTCCGCGTCCCGTACGGCCGCGCGGACGGCCGCGGCGAGGGCGGTCCACCACTCCGCGGGGTCGCTCTCGCGCGCCCCGGCGGAGCCGGTGACGGTGTGCGGGGCGCGGCCGAGGGCGAGGAGCTCGCCGGTGTCGGCGTCGACGGCGGCGGCCTTGGTGGACTGCGTGGAGCTGTCCACGCCGATCACGACGGAGCGGCTCGCGGGCACGCCCTCACCTCATCTCTCTACTCGTCGGGGCTGGCGCCGAGCGGCCACGTCCCGTATTAGTTATCTCAGAAAACAAATCCAGTGACCAGTAGCAGGGAGACACCATGGCGGAGCGCTTCACCCCCACGCCCGAGGACCGGTTCACCTTCGGCCTGTGGACCGTGGGCTGGCAGGGCCGCGACCCCTTCGGCGAGGCGACCCGCCCCGCCCTCGACCCGGTGGAGTCCGTCGAGCGGCTCGCCGCCCTCGGCGCGTACGGCATCACCTTCCACGACGACGACCTGCTCCCCTTCGGCACGCCCGACGGCGAGCGGGACGCGATCGTCAAGCGTTTCCGGGCCGCCCTGGACCGCACCGGACTCGCCGTGCCCATGGCGACCACGAACCTCTTCACCCACCCCGTCTTCAAGGACGGCGCCTTCACCGCCAACGACCGGGACGTGCGCCGCTTCGCCCTGCGCAAGACCCTCCGGAACATCGACCTGGCCGTCGAGCTCGGCGCCACGACCTACGTCGCCTGGGGCGGCCGGGAGGGCGCCGAGTCCGGGGCCGCGAAGGACGTCCAGGTCGCGCTCGACCGCATGAAGGAGGCCTTCGACCTGCTCGGCCAGTACGTCACCGAGCAGGGCTACGACCTGCGCTTCGCGATCGAGCCCAAGCCGAACGAGCCGCGCGGCGACATCCTGCTGCCCACGATCGGGCACGCGCTCGCCTTCATCGAGCGCCTGGAGCGCCCCGAGCTCGTCGGCGTGAACCCGGAGACGGGCCACGAGCAGATGGCCGGTCTCAACTTCCCGCACGGCATCGCGCAGGCGCTGTGGGCGGGCAAGCTGTTCCACATCGACCTGAACGGCCAGTCGGGCATCAAGTACGACCAGGACTTCCGCTTCGGCGCGGGCGATCTGCGCCAGGCGTTCTGGCTGGTCGACCTCCTGGAGACGGCCGGCTACACGGGCCCCCGCCACTTCGACTTCAAGCCGGTGCGCACCGACGGCTTCGACGGGGTGTGGGAGTCCGCGAAGAACTGCATGCGGAACTACCTGATCCTCAAGGAGCGCGCGGCGGCCTTCCGCGCCGACCCGGACGTCGTGGCGGCGCTCGCCGCCTCCCGGCTGCCCGAGCTCGCCGTCCCCACGGCCGCCGACGGTCTCGCGGGGCTGCTCGCCGACCCCACGGCGTACGAGTCCTTCGACCCGGACGCGGCCGCGGCCCGCTCGATGGCCTTCGAACTCCTGGACCAGCTGGCCCTGGAGCACCTCCTCGGCGTGCGCTGAGCGGCCCCCCGGCCGGGGTCAGCGCGCGGCGAGCGTCGAGCGGCGGACGACCAGTTCCGGCTGGAGCACCACGTGCTCGTGCCGGTGGTCGGCCGCCTGCTCGCCGGTCTCCTCCAGGAGCAGCTCGGCGGCCTTCGCCCCGAGGGTCAGCGCGGGCTGGCGTACGGAGGTGAGGGGTACGGTCGCGGCCGCGGCGAACTCGATGTCGTCGTAGCCCACGATCGCCATGTCCTCCGGGACCCGGACCCCGGCCGCGTACAGCGCCTGGAGCACTCCCAGGGCGAGCAGGTCGTTGGCGCAGAAGACGGCGGTCGGACGGTCGGCGAGGCCGAGCAGCCGGGACCCGGCGTCCCGCCCCGACGCCACGTCGAGACGCTCGGTCGGGATCTCCCGGAGCGCCGAGGCCGGAAGACCGGCCTCGGCGAGCGCGAGCAGGGCGCCCTCGCGCCGGTCACGGACCTGCTGGAGATGGGCGGGGCCGCTGACGTACGCGAAGGAGCGGTGGCCCGTCGCGACGAGGTGCCGGATCGCGAGGGAACCGCCGACGACGTCGTCGACGGAGACCGAACACCCGGCCTCGTCGTCGCCCGCCACCCGGTCCACGAGCACGGACGGGATGCCGTGGCGGCGGAACGCCCGCAGGTTCTCCCCGCTCGGGTCGGCGGGGGTGACCAGGACGCCCCGGACGCGCTGTTCGGCGAAGAGGGAGAGGTAGTCGGCCTCGTCGGCGGGGTTCTGGTCGCTGTTGCAGACCATGACGCCGAGGCCGGCGGCCCGGGCGGTGCGCTCGGCGCCGCGGGCGACGTCGACGAAGAAGGGGTTGCCCATGTCGAGGACGAGCAGCGCCATGATGCGGCTGCGGCCGGCCCTGAGCTGGCGGGCGGACTCGCTGCGGACATAGCCGAGGCGCGCGATGACGGCCTGGACGTGCCGGCGGGTCGCGGGCGAGACGCGGTCGGGCTGGTTGATCACGTTGGAGACGGTGCCGACGGAGACGCCCGCCTCGCGCGCGACGTCCTTGATCCCCACGGACCCGGCACCACCGCCGGCCGCGCCGTCGCCGTTTCCGCCTGTCCGTGCGGTGTCCGTCATCCGTCCCACCTGGTCCGTCCTGCCCCTGCCCCCCTGTCCGGGTGGGGTCCCGCTCCGTGAATTCATCCTATGCGGCCGGTCGCCCGCGGCCCCTCACGCGCGGGGAAGCGATCAGGCCGATGCGTCGGCCCGTCGCCCGGACGTGCCCCTGCGACACTACGTACCGCAAGCGCCGCCCGACTCGACTCCGCCCCGAGGAACCCGTGATGCGTGTCGCCCTCTTCGTCACCTGCGTCAACGACGCCGTCTTCCCCTCCACGGGCGTGGCCACGGTCCGGCTCCTCGAACGGCTGGGCGTGGAGGTCGACTTCCCGAGGCCCAGTCCTGCTGCGGGCAGCCGCAGTTCAACACCGGCTACCGCGCCGAGACCGAGCCGCTCGTACGGCGCACGGTCCGGGCCTTCGAGGGGTACGCCCACGTCGTCACCCCGTCGGGTTCGTGCGCGGCGATCGTCCGCCGTCACTACCCGCCGTTCGGCGCGGAGGCCGCGGCCCTGGCCCCGCGCGTGTACGAACTGACGGAGTTCCTCGTGGACGTGCTCGGCGTGACGGACGTGGGCGCTGGGCAAGCCGTTCGGCGCTCGGGCCGGGGGACCGTACAACCCTGCGCGGGCCTCGTCCGTCTCCTCCTCCATGTACTTCGTGCGCGTGAACGCCAAGGATGGATCTCGCACCAGGGCCGTCATGGGAACCCTGCTCGCCGCCCTGCTCCTCATCACCGGGTGCACGCCGGCGGAGGCGGGACGGGCCACGGTCACGCCCACCCCCAAGGGTCCCGGCGGGAACGGAGGGCTGCTGGTGGGGGCGCGCTGGTACGTGCAGTGGGTCACCGTCGGCGGGCGGGTGACCACCGCGCCGCCCCATGCCGCCGCCTGGGTCGAGTTCGGCTACGACGACACGGCCCGGGGCAACTACGGATGCGTCCCGTTCAAGGCGGCGACCACCGTCACCGGAACAGCACTCACCGTCGGCCGGAAGACCGACGGGGCGGCCCCGGCCCGGCATTGCCCACCGTGGGATCGCGCCTTCGAGGAGGAGCTGCGGAAGCTCTTCAGCGGGCCGCTCACCATCCACCAGCGCGTCGACGAATTGACGATGGACCTGAAGAACCGGCGGGGCGACTACATCGCGGTGAAACTGATGTGGCCCAAGGGGCTCTTCGGCTCCCGGTGGCGGCTGGACCATCTGATCGTGGGCGACTCCGTGGCGCCGGTCGTCGGCGGCGAGGAGGTGTACTTCGTCTTCCACCGGGACGGGACCGTCACCGGCAGGGCCGGTTGCAACGACTTCACGGGGAGCGCCGCCTTCGGGGGCGACGTCCTCTCGATGTCCGGGCTCACCCGGACCACCCACCGGACCTGCTCGCAAGAGCTCATGGACCAGGAACAGCGGCTGCTGAAGGACGGGAAGAACCCGCGCAGCATGCAGTACCGCAGCCTGACCCGCTCCTTCCAAGCCGTCGACGACAGCCAGGGCTTGGACTACTTCGGGTACGGCTGGGCGGCGATGTCCGACGGCTGACGCGGGCCACCTGAGACGACCTCTCGAAGGACGGCCGGCCGCCTCGGGACGGGGTGGCGTCAGGTCGACTCGCGGCGGACGAGCTCCGTCGGCAGTATGACCGTCACCGGGTCCTCGCCCGCTATCCGCGCGAGGAGCGTCCGGACCATCTCGGTGCTGATCCGGTCCCAGGGCTGGCGGATGGTGGTCAGCGAGGGCCGGGAGGAGAGGGCCGCCGGGGAGTCGTCGAAGCCGCCGACGGCGATGTCCTCGGGGACCCGCCTGCCCGCGCGGGCGAGGGCGTCGAGGACGCCCTGCGCCATGAGGTCGGAGGCGACGAAGAGGGCGTCGATGTCGGGGGCGCGCTCCAGGAGGGCGCGGGCCGCGTCCTCGCCGCTGGCCCGGCTGTAGTCGCCGGTGGCGATGAGCGTCTCGTCGACGGGCAGGCCGTGTTCGGCGAGGGTCTCGCGGTAGCCGGCGAGGCGCTCGACGCCGCCGGGGGTGTCGAGGGGTCCGGTGACGGTGGCGATCCGGCGCCGCCCGGTGGCGTACAGGTGGCGCACCATGTCGCGGGCGCCGTCCCGGTCGTCGGCGGCGACGTAGCCGATCTTGGCGGTCTGGCCGAGGGGTTTGCCGCAGGCGACGACGGGGACGCCCGCCTCGTGCAGCCGGGCCACGACGGGGTCGCCGGAGTGGCTGGAGACGAGGAGGACGCCGTCGACGTGACCGGCCTCGATGTAGCGGAGGTTGCGGCGGCGTTCGTCCTCGGTGCCGGCGATCATCAGGAGGAGCGGGATGTCCTGGGCGGCGAGGGCCTGGGTGCAGGCCCTGAGGAGGACGTTGAAGTTGGGGTCCTCGAAGAAGCGCTCCTGGGGTTCGGTGAGGAGGAAGGCGACCGAGTCGGACTTGCCGGTGATCAGCGAGCGGGCGTGCCGGTTGACGACGTATCCCGTTCTTCGGATCGCGGCGTCGACGGCGGCCTTCGCCGTCGGGCTGACGTAGTGGCCGCCGTTGAGGACACGGGAGACGGTGCCGCGCGAGACTCCGGCCTCGCGGGCCACGTCGTGGATGGTCGCCGGGCGGCGCCTGCTCGCTGCTGTGCTCATGCTGTGTGTTTCCCCTCGATCCCCTGTGGTCAGGACTTTACGGCGCCGGACAGCAGGTCGAGGCTCCAGAAGCGCTGGATGACCAGGAACAGCGCGATGAGCGGGAGAACGGCGAGGCCGGCTCCGGTGATGACGAGCGTGTAGAGGGAGGGCTGGCTGGCACCCTGCTTGAGGAGGGTGAACAGGCCGACGGTCATGGGGAACTTCTCGTCGTCGCCGAGCATGATGAACGGCAGCAGGAAGTTGTTCCAGATGGCGACGAACTGGAAGAGGAAGATCGTCACCAGGCCCGGGGACATCATGGGGACGGCGATCCGCAGGAAGATGCGCCACTCTCCGGCGCCGTCCATCCGCCCGGCCTCGACGAGTTCCATGGGGACGGCGGCCTCGGCGTAGATGCGGCCGAGGTAGACGCCGTACGGGGAGAGGATCAGCGGCAGCAGCACGGAGGCGTACGTGTCCGTGAGGTCGGCCTCGGCCATGAGGAGGTACTGCGGGATGGCGAGGATGACCGGCGGCATGAGGACGCCGGTGAGGATCACGTTGAAGAAGGCCTCGCGGCCGCGGAAGCGGTAGACGGCGAAGGCGTAGCCGGCGAACGCGGAGACGACGGTGGACAGGACGGCGCCGAGGCCCGCGTAGAAGACGGAGTTGCCCATCCAGCGCCAGTAGATGCCCTCGCGGTACGTGTTCAGGTCGGCGAGGTTGTCGGCGAAGCCGTCGCCGGGCAGGAAGGTGAAGGTGGAGAAGAGGTCCTCGCCCGACTTGGTGGCGGCGACCACGACCCAGGCGACGGGCAGCAGGCAGTAGAGCGCACCGAGGACGAGGGCCGCCGTGGGGAGCGGCGCGACGCGGCCGCGGGTCTTTCCGCCGGAGTCGGCGGGCGGGCCCTGGGAGGTGCCGGGGGTGGTGCCGGCGGCCGGGGCGGAGGCGCGGATCGGGGAGGCGAGCCCGGTCATCGGCTTGCTCCTTGTGTGGTGCGGCGGTTGGAGACCCGGAGGAGGGCGAAGGAGAGCGCGAAGGTGGCGAGGGCGAGCACGACGGCGGTGGCCGAGGCGGCGTGGATGTTCCCGCCGGTGAAGGCGTCGTTGTAGACCTTCATGAGGGGGCTCCAGGTGGAGGGGATGCCGTTGGTGAGCGGCTTGAGCGTCATGGGCTCGTTGAAGACCTGGAGGGTGGCGATGATCGAGAAGAAGAAGGTGAGCACCAGGGAGGGTGCCACCATCGGGATCTTGACGCGGAGTGCGATCTGGAGCTCCGAGCAGCCGTCGAGCTTGGCGGCCTCGTACACCTCGGCGGGCAGGGAGCGCAGCGCGGTGTAGATGACGATCATGTTGAAACCGGTGCCGCCCCAGACCGCGATGTTCGCCATCGCGAGGTAGAGGGGGCCGCCGTCCATGAGGTCGGGCTCCGGGAGGCCGAGGGCGTCGAGGACGTACAGGAAGGGGCTGACGTCGGGGAGGTAGAGGAAGCCCCAGAGGAGCGCCGCGATGACTCCGGGCACGGCGTACGGCAGGAAGATCGCGAGCCGGGCGAAGGAGCGGCCCCGGACGCGCTCGGAGTCGAGCAGGAGCGCGAAGAACAGGGCGAGGCCGAGCATGACGGGGACGACGATCGCGCCGTAGCCGAGGACGCGCAGGGCGCTGTGGAGGAACTCGGAGTCGGTGAGGGCGGAGGTGTAGTTCCGCAGGCCGGCCCAGACCTCGTGCCGGGCTCCCCTGCCGAGGCCGAGGCCCTTGATCTCGACCTTGTGGAAGCTGAGCCAGAGGGCGTAGCCGATGGGGAGGGCGAAGAAGAGGGCGAAGAGGAGGGCGGCGGGGAGGAGGAAGCCGTACGGGGCCGCCTTGACCCCGTACGACCGGCGCGCGCCCTGGTGGGGCTGCGTCACTTGGCGACTCCGAAGCCCTGCTTCTTCAGGTCCGCGACGGTGGTGTCCCGCATGGCGGTGAGGGCGGTGGCGAAGCCGGACTTGGCCTTGGCCTTGGCGGCCTTGCCGAACTCGTCCTTGAAGGAGGTGTAGGCGACGTTCACGTTGGGGCCCCAGGCGCCGGGCGCGGTGGTCTTCGCGATCTCGGCGGCGCGGGTGTAGAAGTCGGGCTGGTTGGCGAAGTAGTCGGGGGCCTTCGCGAGGGCGCCGCTGGTCTGGGCGGCGGTGGCGGCGGGGTAGATGCCGGTCTCCTTGACGAGGGCGGCGAGGGCCTTCGGGTCGGTGTTCAGCCAGATGGCGAACTTCGCGGCGGCCGCCTTGTGCTTGGAGTCGGCGGTGACGGCGGTGGAGGAGCCGCCCCAACTGCCGGTGACATTCCCGCCCTTGGTCCACTGCGGGAGCGGGGCCATGGCCCACTTGCCCTTGCCTGCGGGGGCGGCGGTGGTGAGGGTGCCGGGGGCCCAGACGGCGCTGACCCAGGCGAGCTGCTCGCCGGTGTTCATGGCCTTGTTCCAGGCGGGGGTGTACATCGGCTGGTTGTCGACGGCTCCCTCGGCGACCAGCCCGCCCCAGAAGTCGGCGACCTTCCGGGTGGCGGCGTCGTCGATGCCGACCTTCCAGTTGTCGCCCGCGAAGGTCCACCACTTGGCGCCGGCCTGCTGGGAGAGGCCGGCGAAGAGGCCGGCGTCGTTGGCGGAGAAGGTGGTCAGGGACTTGTCCGGGGCCTTCTGCTTCAGGGTGCGGGCGGTGGCGGCGAACTCGTCCCAGGTGGTGGGGACGGAGAGGCCGTACCGCTTGAAGAGGTCCTCGCGGTAGAAGAACATCAGCGGCCCGGAGTCCTGGGGCAGTGCGTATACGGCAGGACCGCCGAAGGTGGTCTGCTGCCAGACGCCGGGGGCGAACGCGTCGCGGGCCTTCTCCGGGACCTCGGCGGCTATGTCGGCCAGGGAGTCGTTGCTGACGAGGGTCGGGAGTGCCTGGTACTCGGCCTGGACGAGGTCGGGACCCTTGTGCGCCTTGGTGGCGGTGATGATCTTGGTGACGAGGTCGTCTCCCGAGGCCTGCTTCTGCACGGTGACCTTGATGTCGGGGTGCTCGGCGTTCCAGAGGGCGGCGACCTTGTCCATGCCGGGCGCCCAGGCCCAGTAGGTGAGCGAGACGGGGCCTGACTCGGCGTCAGCCTTGCCGCCGGAGTCGGAGGAACCGCAGGCGGTGAGCGCGGTGGCACCGAGCAGGACGGCGGTGGCGGCGGCGAGTCCGCGGCGCGAAATGTGAGGCATGGGGTACTTCTCCCTGACCGAAAAAGGGGCCTCTCCCTGGAGCGGGATGGCCGTCATGCATCTGTGAGCGTTCACAGTAGAGAAATGTTCCGGACACTTGTCAATGGTTGTTCGTGTGCGGTTATGTTGCGTTGCCCCATCGAGATCGACTGTGTGCACGTTCCCAGCGATCCACAGCTTTCACCTTCCGAGCGTTCAGGAGAGACTCATGCCGCAGACCACTCCCAAGGGCCTGCACCGGCTCGCGTTCGGCGGGGACTACAACCCCGAACAGTGGCCGGAAAGCGTCTGGCAGGAGGACGTCCGGCTGATGCGGGAGGCCGGGGTCACCATGGTGAGCGTCGGGATCTTCTCCTGGGCCCTCCTCGAACCGGAGCCCGGCCGGTACGACTTCGGCTGGCTCGACCGGATCCTCGACCTGCTGCACGAGAACGGCGTCCGCGTCGACCTCGGCACCCCCACCGTGGCGCCGCCCGCCTGGTTCTACCGCGCCCACCCCGAGGCCCTGCCCGTCACCGCCGAGGGCGTCCGCCTCTCGTACGGCTCACGCGGGGCGATCTGCCACAGTTCGCCCGTCTACCGCACGGCCGCCGCCGGGATCACCACCGCGCTGGCCCAGCGGTACGGCAGCCACCCGGCGCTCGCCCTCTGGCACGTCCACAACGAGTACGGCGTGCCCGTCAGCGCCTGCTACTGCGAGGGCTGCGCCGCCCACTTCCGCCGCTGGCTCCACGAGACGCACGGCTCGGTGGACGCCGTGAACGAGGCCTGGGGCACCGCCTTCTGGGGCCAGCACTACGGCTCGTACGAGGAGATCGACCCGCCCCGCGTCACCGCCACCGTCGGCAACCCGGGCCAACAGCTGGACTACCGCCGCTTCGCCGACGCCACCATCCGGGAGAACTTCCGGATGGAACGGGACATCCTCCATGAACTGACCCCGGACATCCCCGTCACCACCAACTTCATGACCGCGCTCAGCCAGTGCGACTCGATCGACTACTGGGCCTGGGGCCGCGAGGTCGACCTCGTCACCAACGACCACTACCTGATCACCGACGGCCGCCGCACCCACGTCAACCTCGCCATGGCCGCCGACCTCACCCGCTCCGTCGCCGGCGGCGCGCCCTGGCTGCTCCTGGAGCACTCCACCTCCGGCGTGAACTGGCAGGCCCGCAACCCGGCCAAGCGCCCCGGCGAGATGGCCCGCAACTCCCTCGCCCACGTCGCACGGGGCTCGGAGGGCGCCATGTTCTTCCAGTGGCGCCAGTCCCGGCGCGGCGCCGAGAAGTTCCACTCGGCGATGGTCCCGCACGGCGGCACCGACACCCGGATCTGGCGCGAGGTCGTCGAACTCGGCGCCGGTCTGGAGGCCCTGGGGGAGGTGCGCGGCAGCCGGACCGTCCCGGACGTCGCCATGGTCTGGGACTGGCACTCCTGGTGGGCGCAGAACCTGGAGTGGCGGCCCAACGCGGCCCACGAGGCCCGCGAGCGCGCCGACAGCTTCTACGAGACGCTCTACGACCGGCACCTCACCGTCGACTTCGCGCACCCCGAGTCCGACCTGTCGGCCTACCCGCTGGTCGTCGTGCCCGCGCTCTACCTCACCACCGAGGCCGCCGGGCAGAACCTCCGCGAGTACGTCGAGAACGGCGGCACCCTCGTCGTCTCGTACTTCTCCGGGATCGTCGACGAGCACGACGCCGTCCACCCGGGCCCCTGTCCGGGGGCCCTGCGCGAGGTCCTCGGCCTCACCGTCGACGAGTGGTCCCCGCTCCTGGACGACCAGCGGGTGACGATCACCGGACCGGACGGCGCCACGCTCGTCGGGGACGTCTGGACGGAGTTCGTCCGCCCGCGCGGGGCGGAGACCGTGTGGACGTACGCGGACGGCCCGGCGGCCGGCGGGCCCGCCGTCACGCGGCACCGGCTCGGCCGGGGCACCGCCTGGTACGTCTCCACCCGTCTCGACGCGGCCTCGCTCGACGCGATCCTCGCCGCCGCCTGCGAGGACGCCGGGGTCGCCCCGCGCACCGCGCTGCCGCACGACGTGGAGGTCGTGCACCGCGCGGGCCCGGACGCCCGGTACGTCTTCGCCCTCAACCACTCCGCCGAGGACGCCGAGGTGCCGCTGGACGGCTCCGGCACGGAGCTCCTCCTCGGCGACACGGCGGACGGCAAGCTCACCGTCCCGGCCGGGGCCGTCAGGGTCGTACGCCTCGACGCCTGAGCCCGCTCCCCCGAACTCCCCGGGGGCGGTCCGCACCCGCTGCGCCGCCCCCGGGTGAGCCGTACCACCGTGAGGAACCACCCCGCACCGCATTCCCGTCCGTCACCGTCGAAGGGACTCGACGATGCACCCCGTACGACACGGCAGCCGCATCCGCCTGCGCGCCACGGCCCTCGCCGCCGCGCTCGGCGCCCTGCTCCTGGCCCCGCTCCCCGCGGCGCACCGCGCCGAAGCCGCCTCCACCCTGACCAACGCGGGCTTCGAGGCCGACGGCACCGGGACCGCGACCCCCTCCGGCTGGTCCACCTACTCCGCCACCGGACAGAACTCCGCCTCCTTCACCGAGGCCGGCGGCCACAGCGGCGGCTACCGTCTGAGCCACTGGTCCTCCGCCGCGTACAAGGTGGAGACGTACCGGTACCTCACCGGCCTGACCGACGGCAGCTACACGCTCAGCGCCTGGGTCCGCTCCGGCGGCGGGCAGAAGTCCGCCTACCTCGCCCTGCGCAACTGCGGCTCCGCCGAGCAGCGCACCGACCTTCCGGTGACGTCGAGCGGCTGGATACGGATCGTCACCCCGGTCACCGTCGTCGGCGGGGCCTGCACGATCAGCATCAACTCCGATGCGAACGCGGGCAACTGGATCAACGTCGACGACCTCACCTTCACGTCCGGCACGACCGGGCTCGCCGTGAAGGGCGTCGACCTGTCCGCGCTGAGGAAGAGCGAGGACTTCGGCGGCACCTACAAGTCGGGCTCCGGCACCACCGGTGACCCGGTCGCCCTCCTCAAGAACTCCGGCGCCAACTACGGCCGTCTCAAGGTGTGGGTGAACCCGGCGGACGGCTACAACACCAAGGCCCGTGTGCTCGCGACCGCGCAGCGGATCAAGGCGCAGGGCATGAAGCTCCTCGTCGACTTCCACTACTCCGACATCTGGGCCGACCCCGGCGCCCAGACCAAGCCCACCGCCTGGTCGGGCCACTCGTACACCCAGCTCAAGACGGACGTCTACAACCACACGTACGACGTCCTGAACGCCCTCAAGGCGCAGGGCACCACGGCCGACATGGTGCAGATCGGCAACGAGATCGACACGGGCATGCTCTGGCCCGAGGGCTCCACGAGCAACTGGTCCCAGCTCGCCGGGCTGCTCAAGTCCGGGATCTCCGCCGCCAAGGCGGTCTCGTCGAACACCCAGATCGCCCTGCACCTCGCCCACGGCGGCGACAACACGCTCTACCGGACGTGGTTCGACAACGCGACCGCTCAGGGCGTGAGCTACGACGTGATCGCGCTGTCCTTCTACGGCTACTGGCACGGCGCGCTGTCCTCGCTCCAGGCCAACCTCGACGACGTCTCGGCGCGTTACGGCAAGAAGGTGATGGTCGCGGAGACCGCGTACCCGTTCCGGCTGGACAGCGAGGACGCCCACGAGAACATCATCGACCTCTCGTCGGAGCTGGTCTCCGGCTATCCGGCGAGCAGCGCGGGCCAGACGGCCTGGCTGCGGGACGTCATGAACGTCGTCGAGGCCGTGCCGAACGGCCGCGGTCTCGGCGTCATCTACTGGGAGCCCACGTGGACGGCCGTCGCGGGCAACGGCTGGGACCCGGCCGACCCGTCCTCGGGCAACGGCTGGGAGAACCAGGCCCTGTTCGACTACGACAGCAGGCTGCTGCCGGCGGCGGGTGTGCTCGCCCACCGCTGAACCACGGCCAGGGGCGGGCTCGTTCGCGAGCCCGTCCCTTTCGTGTGTCCTGCTACCACTCGGCCGGCGGGCCGTCGTCGCGGCGCCGGGCCGGTTGCGCCGGCGGCGCCCGGTCTCGGCGGCCCGTTCGACGGCCTTCGCGTCCACCTCGATGCCGCGGCCCGGTCCGGGCGGCAGGGCGACGTGCCCGTCCTCGTACCGGAAGACGTTGGGGTCGACGAGGTAGTCCAGCAGGTCGGAGCCGATTGGTGGACGCCACCCCCGCCGGTGCACGCACGGACGCCAGCCCTACCGGTGCACGCACGGACGGTGGACGCCCGGACGTCACCGCCGCCGGCCGACCCGGCCGACCGCCACCGTCGCCGACGCCCGTGCCCGACGTCAGCGCACCGCCCGGTGGCCCAGGCGGGCCGACAGCCGGCCGGCGCCCTTGACGGCCAGGGCCGTGAGTTCGTTCTCCCGGTCCTCGTTCCAGCGGTGGACCGGCACGGAGACGGACAGCGCCGCGACGACCCGGCCCGAGCGGTCCCGTACGGGTGCGGCGACACAGCTGACGTCGGGGTTGGACTCCTGCTGCTCGACGGCGACGCCGAGGATCCGGATCTCCGCGAGCGCGGCCCGCAGCGCGTCCGGGTCGGCGAGGCTGTGGGGCGTCATGGCGACGAGTTCGCGCGCTTCGAGGCGCTCGTCGAGCTCGTCCTCGGGAAGGGTGGCGAGGAGCATCTTGCCGACGGCGGTGCAGTGGGCGGGGAGCCGGCGGCCGGCCGCCGAGACCATCCGTACCGCCCGGGTGGAGTCCACCTTGGCGATGTAGATGACGTCCGCGTCCTCCAGGACGGCGACGTGGACGGTCTCGCCACAGGTGTCGGCGACCTCGCGGGCGACCTGGTGCCCCTCGGCGGAGAGGTCGAGCTGCTCCGCGTACCGGCTGCCGAGCTGATAGGGGCGGACGCCGAGCCGGTAGCGGCCGGGCTGATCCGGCACGGGGGCGAGGTAGTTGCGGGCGGCCAGGGTGGTGACCAGCTCGTGGGCGGTGGTGCGCGGCAGTCCGAGCCTGCGGGTGATCTCGGGGGCTGACAGTGTGCCGTCGCCCTGGAGGAAGAGCTCCAGTATGTCGAATGCCCTCGCCACCGCCGGAACGAGTCGTCCCATGAGCCCCCACCTCACCATCACGCTGTTCGATATCCCGTACGACGATCGAAATCGCGGACAGAGACTAGCGCGGGCACCCCTCCCCCCGACACCCCCGGCGATCCACCACTCCTCCCGTCGACCGCCGGACCTCCGCCACGCCTTCAGTCGCCCTCCGGCTCCGCCAGCAGGTCGTCGACGAGGGTCAGGCGCGTCTCGGGGAAGTACTCCGCGATGGCCTCGCGCATCATCGCCTCACCCTCCGGGTCGGGGGTCCCGCACTTCTCGCGGGTCTCCCGGTCGGGCCAGCGGGCGTACGCCACCCACGTCCCGTCGTCCGCCCGGTGGAGCCGGGAGCCGTAGCTTCCGCACTCCTGATGGATCGCCACCGTCACCCGGTGCCAACCGTCCACGAGCAGCTGCTCCCTGCCCGGACGCACCCGCCACCGGTACACCACCGCGAACATCTCTCCGCCTCCCTCGTCACGGCCGGCGGCCCGCGCCGCCCCCGGCCACGACAGAACTACACCGACCAGTTCACTGTCAAGACTGAACCGTTCGGTAGACCGCTGTCCGCCCGTTCCCGTCGAAACGCTTCGCCATTCCCCCCGTCATCGGTCTGGACACCTAAACTCCCCCGCACCACCGTCTGCTTGGGTCGCCGAAGCGATCACTCGACGGGTCGCGTCGAAGCGATTCACCACGGACCTGCACGGGGTGACGGGCCTCCGGGTCCGCCTCAAGGGACGGGTGCGCCTGGCGCACCTCGGCTTCACCGGCTGTCAGGCCCGGCACCGTCGGGCCTGACAGTGAGCGCTGCGCCGTAGAAGCGGCCCCGCTCGCGCAGTTCGGCGATCAGACCGTCTCCGCCCAGACCCCGTCCCGCATGAGGTGGCGTCCCTTCAGCTCGGGTTCCTCGTTCCAGGCCTCGACCGCCGTCGGGCGCACCCGGAACCAGTGGTAGGCGGGGCCCGAGCCGCGGGGGTCCCAGCCCGTCTTCTTGTGGAACGCGTCCGCCGCCTCCACCGGGACCTGCCCGGGACCGAGGGTCGTGACCTCGCCGTCGAGCAGGACCACGTCCCGCGTGTGTCCGAGCGCCAGGCGCGCCCGGCCGCCGGCCGCGAGGTTGCGGCCGGTGGGGTTGGAGAGGCGCGTGCACAACCACAGGTGGCTGCCGTCCCAGAGGAAGGACAGCGGCACGAGGTACGGCTCCCCCGTCGTGTCCGCCGTGGACACCCAGATGTCCTGTTCCTCGTCGAGCCGGCCGAGCACGTCCCGTATGCGGCGGGCGGTGTCACGTGGGGGCTGAGTGTTCGTCATGGACGCGAGGCTACCGGGCCCCCGTTCGGGGGCCGGCGGTTCACTGGGTCAGCGTCGTGGTGTCGAAGAGTTCCCCGGTGTCGCTGTACGCGTTGAGGACGAGCTCGGTCGGCGAGACCGAGCACTGCACGTACTCGAAGCGCGCGGACCTGTACGCGCTCCAGAACGGCTGGCTCATCGTGAACTGGTTGAGTCCGTTGCCACCGCCGCCCGAGACGACGTACGTCACGCCCGCCGGATCGACCGCGCCCGCCCGCAGCGGGTAACTCCGCTCGTAGTTGTGGGAGTTGCCGGAGAGGCAGAGCTTGACCCCGTACTGGTCCAGGAGCGGTACGAGACCGGAGAGGACCGTCGACGAGCTGGAGCTGCTGGTCGTCGAGCTGTAGGGCGGGCGGTGGACGACGCAGATCTTCCAGGCCGCCGTCGCGGCGCCGAGGTCGGCCGCGATGAAGGCGCGCTGCGCGGAGCCGGCCGTCAGCGGCTGCTCGCTGTCGACGACGAGGACGTGCGCGTCGCCCCAGTCGTAGCTGTACCAGCGCTGGTTGTTCGGCGACCACAGGTTCCGTGCGGCCGCGCCGTCGCCGTAGTACTCCTTGTTCCCGTTCGCCGGGTAGAGCGTCCGGGTACGGATGACCGGGCCGTACTGCTTGTAGAAGCGGTTGTCGAAGTCGGAGTAGAAGTGCTCCGGATCCGGGTCCTGGGCGTCCGGGTACACGTTGTCGCCGAGCGTCTGCACGAACTGGGCCGGCGACGCGGCGATCAGGTTGGCGAGGCTCGTCTCCTGTCCCGAGCCGCCCCCGTAGTCGCCGACCGCCGCGAAGGTGAAGGCCGTGCCGGGCGCGGGTGCGGTGGTGAAGCGGTTGCCCGCGAGCGTGGCGTTGCCGGACCGCACCTGGTAGACGTACTCGGTCCCGGGTGCGAGCCCGCCGAGCAGCATGGCGTGCTGCAGCCGCGGGGTGGGGTCGTAGACGCTCTCGGTGAAGGAGCCGACCCCGAAGTCGACGGTGCTGTCGGTCGCGAGGTTGGTCCACCACAGCACGCGTGCGCTCGTCCCGTCGGTCTGGACGACGTAGGGGCCGCGGGTGACGAGGACGGTTCCGGCCGCGGGGGTGGAGCCGGCACGGCCGGAGGTGAGGGCGGAGACGTTGCCGGCGGAGTCGACGGCCGCGATCCGGTAGGTGTACGAGGTGGACGGGGTCAGGCCGTTGTCGGAGTACGTCTTGCGGAGCGGCTCCTCCACCGTGGCGATGAGGACGTTGTTCCGGTAGACCTGGTAGCCGGCGACGTCGCTGGAGCTCGACGAGCCCCAGGTGGTGTCGAGCCGGCTGTCGGAGTACCGGCGCACCACGACGCTGCTGTTCGAGACCGCGGAAGGGGCGCTCGTGTCGCTCGAGGTCTTGGTGGTGACGGCGATGGTGGCCGCCGGGCCGACGTGTCCCGCGACGTCGACGGCGCGGACCGCGAACTGGTAGGCGCGGTTGGCGAACAGTTTGCTCGCGGTGTAGCTGGTGCCTCCGTCGGTCGTCGCGATCTGGACCAGGCTCTCGACCGGCGCGCCGACGGCGCCGCGGAGGATCCGGTAGCCGGTGATCTTGGCCACGGACGTGGACTTGGTCCAGGAGAGCTTCACGCCGGACGACGTGAGCGAGCTCGCCTTGAGGTTGGTCGGTGCCGTCGGCACCGTGGTGGGGTCCGCCCGCTGGGTGAGCACGTCGACGGGCGCCGAGCGTGCCGATTCGACTCCGGCGATCACGGTCGTGACCTCGTAGCGGTAGGTCGTCGTCGCCGTGAGACCGGTGTCCTCGAGGAGGGTGCCGGGCTGTTCGACGAGCAGCACGTCGTCCCGGTAGACCCGGTAGGTCTCGGCCCCCGCGACCGCGGTCCAGATCAGCCGTACGGTCGACGAGCTCAGCGCCTGGCCGGCGAGCAGCTCCGGTGGGAGCGGCGTGTCGGCGGCGCTCGCCGTACGGGGAGTGACGACGACGTCGCCGACGTCCAGCGCCAGTCCGGCACCGAGGGCATAGGCGACGAAGCTGCGGCGGCTCAGAGCCATGGTCATTTCCTCATCTCGGCCGGCACGTCAGGTGACCTGTGCACCAGCGGTCTCCCGACCGGGCGGTGATCGACAGGCACAGCGTGACCGCCGGAGAACCCGCAAACCCCCGATTACACCGAAAGCGGCATGTCGCCGACCGTCACACCGCGCCCGTGGTTTTCGGGGCGCGGGCCGACGGAGAGGAGGCGGTGCACGGTGCCGCCGCCGGCTGGGTGGCCCTGGCCGGCGAGGGCTGGACGCTTGTGTTCGCCGGGGCGACCGCGCAGACCCGGCGCGACCCGTGGTTCGTGCGCGCCGCCGAGTACCCGGCGGTCGGTTCGTCCCTCGCGTACGAGGCGCGGCTTCCGGTGGCGGCCGGGGAGACCTTCGTACGCCGCGTGGTGACCGTCGTCGCCGACGGCCGGCTCGACCGGGCGGCGGCCGCGGCCCTGGTCCGCAGGGCGGTGGCCTCGTGAGCGCCCGCCGCACGTGCGACCTGGGCGACGGCACGCACCGCAACCCGGTCCTGGCCGCCGACGGGTCGGACCGGGGCTTCCTGCGGGTCGGCGAGGACGCGACGGTGACCCCGCCGGCGTACCCGGGCGACCGGGTCCCCGGGAGCCCCGCGTCTGACGGCGGGACTCCGTGCTCAGGGACACAGGAGGGGGAACTCGGCCCCCTCCCAGAGGGCGCGGGGAGCGACGGGCTCGTCCCGCTCCTCCCCCTCCGTCCGCCACAGCTTCGCCTGTCCGGTGGTGTCGTCGTACGCCGGCCAGCCCGGGTCTCCGCCTGCGGCGAAGCCGGACCACGCACCCACCATCCGCCGGGCGAGGTCGTGGTCGGCGGAGGTGGGGGCGCCGCCGATGAGGAAGGAGACGCAGTCCTTGCCGACGTTGCCGAAGGCGAAGGGGATGTCCGCGCAGTGCCAGGCGCGCACGGCCCCGTGCGGGCCGGTGCGCCGCCGGTCGAAGCGCGACAGGAACGCCCTGCCGCCGCCCCGGGCGTGCTGCTCGGCGAGCCGGTGGGCGTACTCGCCGAAGAGGAGGTCGCCGAAGACGGCGAGGTAGACGTCGGGCACCCGGGCTTCGGGCTGCGCGGCGCGGTAGCCGTCGACGAGGCCCCCGGGAAGCCCGAAGTCCTCGGCGAACCGGTCCAGTTGCTCCTCCGTGGTGACCTTGGCGCAACTGTCGACGGCGTCGAACAGCCAGTACTCCTCGGTGGTGTGGCAGACGAGGAGGTCCACGTCCCTGGCCGCGCCCCCGGCGAGGCCCGTGAGGGGGTCGACGGGCAGGACGTCGCCGTCGAGGACGGGGGCGTACAGCGAGGGGTCGTAGTGGCGGGATCCGGATGCCGGGTCCCGCCGATACGTGTCGACGACCTGGTCGGAGGCGGCGACCAGGGCCTGGGGCGTGGCCTCCGTCACCGGACGGCCGGCCGCGGCGGCGATCTCCCGGGTGGTCGCGCCGGCGATGTCGCGCGTGTAGTGGGGGCTGGCGGGGCTGTGGACGATGGCGCGGTGGAACAGGCCGCGGGCCCGGTCCATCACCATCAGGCAGGCGACCGAGGCGCCCCCGGAGGACTGGCCGGCGACCGTGACGTTGCCGGGGTCGCCGCCGAACGCGGCGATGTTCTCCCGCACCCAGCGCAGGGCGGCGACCTGGTCGAGGAGCCCCCGGTTGTCGGGGAAGCCGATGTCGTCGGTGGCGGGGATGTGCCCGAACCCTTCGAAACCGACCCGGTAGTTGAGGGTGACGACGACCAGACCGGCGCGGGCGAGGGCCTCGCCGTCGAAGTCGGGCTGGGCGGAGGAGCCGAAGGTGTAGGCGCCGCCGTGGATCCAGACCAGGACGGGCAGGCAGCCGCCGTCCGGAGCCGGGGTCCATAGGTTGACGGTGAGGACGTCCTCGTCGCCGGGCGACCACACGGGCGCGCCGGGCAGCTCCGCCGACTGCGGGGCGATCGGGCCGAAGGCCGTGCACTCCCGTACCCCGCTCCACGCGTCCGCCGGGGCGGGTTCCCGGAACCGGTGGGCGCCGAACGGCGGTGCGGCGTAAGGGATTCCGAGCACGGCGACGACGTCGTCCGACGCCCGGAAGCCTCGTACCGCACCGCTCGTCGTCTTGAAGATGTCCATGGCCTCAGCCTGCCATCGGACGCCCGACCGGCACCAACACCAAGATCACGGCGATTGACGCGCCGGCGATGTGAAGGGCGGGAGCGGGCGTCAGGGCAGCAGGTCGACGCAGTCGATCGCGGTGGCCGGGCTGAGGAACCCGGTGCCGGTGGAGCCGCTGACGATGTTCAGTCTGAGCACGTTGTACTGGCTCGGGTCCGTCTTCCAGGCGCTCGCGGGGACGACGTACGTGAAGGTGTGGTTGTTGCCCCGGTAGGAGCCGTTCGTCAGCGACCGGGTGGAGGGCTGGGTCGGGGGCGAGGGGATCGCGGAGACCCAGTCGTTGACGGTCACGCGCGGGCGGCCGTTGAGGAAGGCCGTGGTGACGCCGATCCGCAGGGTGTGCGCGGCGGCCGCCTGGGCGGCGGTGAGCCTGAAGTACACGAGGACGCCGTCGTTGACGTCCTTCCACAGGTAGCAGGGGAAAAAGGACGACACGTCCCCGCCGTCGAGGACGACGTTCCCGGTCCAGGACGCGGCGCGGACGTCGGCGGGGTGGGCGTGCGTCATGAGGGCCGCGTTCTTGAATCCCGCGGGGGTGCCGTCCCAGTCGCCGATGCGCCAGATCGCGGGGGCGGTGCTCGGATCGTTCGCGAGGGTGATCGTGTGGAGGGCGGTGGCGGTCCCGGCGGTGACGGTCGCCGTGGTGGTGTGGACGGCGAGTTCGCCCTTGTACACGGTGAGGGTGTACGTGCCGGGCAGCATGCCCCGGCAGGAGAAGGCGCCGGTGCCTGCGGCGGCGCCGGTCCAGTACTGGGCGTCGGCGTTGGCGAAGCCGACGGTGTACGGGTGGTCCGGGTCCATGCCGGCGAGGCCGACGCCCGCGACCCGGCCGCGTCCGGCGGCGCCCACCCAGTTCGGGATGCCGAGGGCGTCGACCCAGGAGGTGTCGTGGTTCGCCGCGTACAGCGCCGGGTCGGGCGCGCCGCCGTCGGTGAACGCGAGGACGTACGGGCCCTGGAGACCGAAGCGCATCGCCTCGGTCTGCGACTGGTTGTAGTGGAGGATCTCGTAGAGCCCGACGCCGAGTTCGTTGGAGTGGCGGAGCAGCGAGCGGTAGAAGGGCCCGCCGGAGGCCTTCTCGTGGTTGGAGCGGACCATCCAGAGGCCGACGGAGCCGGTGGAGTACCCGATGTGGGTGTAGTCCATGACGCGGACGCCGGAGTAGTGCTTGGAGCGGGTCTGTCCGTCCGTCCGCTGCCACACGTCCCCGGCCTCGATGACGGTGTCGGCGCCTTCGACCCAGGAGTCGGATCCCTCGTTGGGGAAGATCCCCGGCTTGAGGCGGGCGATGAAGCGGGTGGCGGTGACGGAGGTGTCGGCCTTGTCGGTCCACAGATAGACGTTGTTGAGGCCGGCGCGGGCCGCCAGGTAGTGGCGGAGGGTGCCGTGGACGACGGTGACGAGGACGGTCGAGCCGGTCTGCGCGAGGGTGACGGTGGAGGCGCCGAGACCGGACTCGACGTGCGAGTGCTTGCCGCCGTACCCCTCGTACTCCTTGCCCTTGTGGACGAGGGAGGTGAGGTCGCCGGTCGACTTGGAGACCTTGAACACGAGTCCGGCGCCGGTGTCGACGACGTACTGGCTGCCGTCGTCGCTCCAGCCGAACCCGGCGGCGCGGGCGGTGGTGCCGACGGCGGCGAGGGCGGCCCCGGCCGCCGCCGCACCGAGGAGGGTGCGGCGGCGGAGGGGGTGTGCGGGGGTGTCGTTCGGGCTCATCGGTGTGCGGCTCCTTCGACGGCGTGCGGTCCTGTGCCCCTAGGTCGCCGCCGGGTGCCGAAGGGTTGCCGCCCGGGCCGCCCCGCTCAGGGGACCAGTCGGACGACCTGGGGGTCGTGGTCGCTGGCCTGGTCGGCGAACTCGCTGTTGACGTGGACGATGTCGTAGTCGTACGAGGTGAGGGCCGGGCTGGTCAGGATGTGGTCGAGGGCCTGGGAGTTGCCCTGGTAGACGTAGGTGTAGCGCTCGCCGGCCGGAAGGCTGTTCACGAGCGGGGTGAGGACGCCGCCTGAGGCCAGCGTGGTCACGGTGTTCGAGAACTCGAAGTCGTTGAGGTCTCCGAGGACCACGACGCGGGCGGAGGGCTGCACGGCGAGGAGCTGCTTCACGAAGCCGTTGACCTGGCCGGCCTGCCGGCCTCGCTGGGTCTCCGAGGAGCGGGCGGGCGGCTGGAAGCGGGAGTACAGGGGCTGGTCGCCGCCCTTGGAGGTGAAGTGGTCGGCGACGACGAAGACGGTCTTCCCCTGGAAGGTGAACTCGCCGGCGAGCGGCTTGCGGCTGGCGTTCCAGGCGGAGTCGGACGGGTTGATCCGGCCGGGCGAGACGGAGAGGGCGGCGGTGCCGCCGTCGTCCACGACGGAGACGGCGGTGGTGGAGGTGCCGCCGGGGCGGTCGGTGAAGCCGACGCGGGCCGGGTTGTAGAGGAAGCCGACGCGGATGTTGCCGCCGGGCTCGCCGCCGTCCTGGTCGTCGACCGGGTCGATCTGGCGGTACTGGTAGGCCGGGCCGCCCGCGGCGGAGACGGCGGCGATGAGCTTGGCGTAGGTCTGGTCGGCGGCGACGACCGCATTGTCCGTCGCGCCGTTGTTGTCCTGGACCTCCTCCAGGGCCACGATGTCGGGCGAGGCGAGGTTGTCGACGATCCCGGCGGCGAGCCGGTCGAACTTGGTCTGGGGGTCGGTCGGGTCGAGGTTCTCGACGTTGTACGTGGCGACGGCGAGCTCGCCCGCGGTCTGCGCCCGCGTGGTCTCGGGGGCGAGGGCGTTGTCGGTGAGGGTGCCGAGGGTGGTGGCCTGGATGCCGTAGCCGCCGAAGTTGTCGTAGTCGAGCGGTCCCGCGGTCGTGCCGCCGAGCACGTCGCCGACGTCGGCGACGGGGAAGGCGGTGGCGAGCAGCGACTCGACCTTCACCCGGCCGGCGTTCTGGGAGGCGTACGAGCCGTAGACGGTGCCGCCGCGCGGGGTGGGGTGCTCGGTGGGCTCGGCGGTCACGAAGAGTTCGCCGTAGGGCGTGGTGGCGCCGACCACCCGGGCCCCGCTCACCTGGACGCGCATGCCCTCCAGGGACTCGTACCGGTCGAGCGCGTACGTGGACGGGGCGAGCGTGAGGCCCTCGATGGAGCCGCCGCCGGCGTCGGGGGCGTAGGCGTCCGGGACGGAGGCCGCGTCCAGGGTGAAGGCGGCGGGCAGCGCGTTGCCGGTGGAGAGGGTGGAGGTGATCGTGGCGGAGGTCAGTTCGGTGACGGACTGGCCGCCCTCGGCGGTGCCGCCGGGGTAGTACTCGGAGACCGTGCCCCGGACCGTGACCCTGTTGCCGGCCTTGGTGGAGGGGGTGGTGGACCCGGTGTACACGAAAAGGGCCTCGCTGGTGGCCGCGTTGCCGTCGCCGACCGGATCCTGGATCCAGTACCCGCGGGAGCTTCCGGTGGAGCGGATCGCGGTCACGATGCCGGTGACGGTGACCTGCTGGCCGTTGTACGGGGAGAGCCGCTTGGTGCCCTGGACGGCGGCGATCGTGACGGTGGCGGCGTGCGCGGGAAGCGCGAGGAGGCCGGCCGTGAGGGAGCCGACGAGGGCGGTGGCGGCGAGCAGGCCGGTGTGGCGTCCTCGGGCGGTTATGTGACGGACGGTCATGGGAGGTCCCTTCGCGCGGGGTTGTGGAGGGGTCGTCGCGGGAGTACCGCCGTCGGGGTGTGTGGGGGAACACCACGCGGCGGCAGGGAAGTTGTAGTGGCGGCGGATTGCGCGGAGGAAACCGGGAGGTGTTCCCCGCGTGTCACTTCTACGCGCGTCACAAGTGTCGCGGCTTGTCGTGCCCCTGTCACTACCTTGTCGCGGCCGCCGTCGGATCGCCCGCCGGGCCGACCCCCTCCGCCGCACGGGCGAGAGGGGGCCGGCACGAAGTCGCGGGCGTCCCGCTCCGGCTCAGCTCAGCCGGGTGTCCGCGTAGACGGTCATCGCCCGGCACTCGTACTCGGCGAGGCCGACGGCGATCCGGTCGAAGTTCTCCCGGAACCGGGGGTCCTCGACATAGGTCCTGGCCAGCCCCCGGTACGCCTCGGCGTTCGGGGTCCAGAAGCGGCAGACGTCCCGGTAGTGGGCGTCCACCTCGGCCTGCACCGCCGGGTCGTCGGCGGGCGTGCCGCCGGCCATGAACTCGGCGAACCGGATCATCTGGGCGGTGACCTCGCGCTGCCACTGCTCGGCGGTCTCCGGCGTCAGCGCCTCGACGGCCTGCCGGGACTGCTCGTACGCCTGCGGATAGCGCGCGCGGGTCTCGGCCTCCAGCTCCGGGTCCGGCTGGAAGCCCTCGAAGAGGTTCTCGGGTCGGTTGATCTCCACCATGTGCTCGTCCTCGCTCGTCTCGAGTTCGGCGATGGTGCGGGCCACCGTGCGGGCCAGGGTGCCGAGCCGGTCCCGCTCCGCGAGCAGCCGGGCGTGGTGCTCGCGCAGGACCGTCACGCGGTCCGCCCCGCTGTCCAGGACCTCCCGGATCTCGCGCAGGCCCAGATCCAGCTCCCGCATGAGCAGGATCTGCTGGAGGCGCAGCAACTGGGGCTCCTCGTAGTGGCGGTGCCCGTCGCTCGCGGTCCACGCGGGCTCCAGGAGACCGATCTCGTCGTAGTGCCGCAGGGTCCGGGAGGTCACCCCGGACATCCGGGCCACGTCCGCGATCGACCAGGCCATGACGGTGTCCTTCCTTCGCCGGGGCCGGTGTGTCCGGCCCCGTTCGAAGAACGTAGGGGTTGACGCGGCGTCAACCGCAAGTCGTTCAGTTCCCGCCGGGGCCGAAGCCGCCACGGAGGGTGGTGCGGCCCCCGTCGGGGCCGGTCAGGAGGATGCGGTACGTGTCGGCCGAGGCGTCGCGTACGCCTTCGGCGTGGTTGTACTGGGCGGCGAAGGTGTGGGGTCCGGGCGGCACCGTACGCCCCGGCTTGAGCGTCCACCGGTAGACCAGGTCCCGGGCCTCCTCGGTGACGGTCACGGTGAAGTCCTCGGCGGGGCGGGTGCGCCAGTGTCCCGTGCTCACGACGCCGGGGGTGCGGGCGATCCGCAGCTCGACGGTCAGGCCGGCGACCGGGGATTGCGTGGTCAGGGCGAGGTCGCTCTGCGCCCACCAGCGGTTGCTTCCCGGGTCCAGGGTCCCGGCCGCGCGTGCCGTGGGTCCGGGCGCCGGCAGGGTGGCGGCGGGACCGGCCGGACGGTCCTCCCGGGTGGTCACGGCGAGCCCGCCGATGCCGACGACCCCGGCGACGGCCGCGGTGACGGCGAGGACCACGCCCCAGCGGCGGCCGGCCACGGGGGCCGGGGCCAGGGCGCGGCGGCGGAGGCCGGTCCACGGGCGCGCCAGGCGGGTGCGGCGACGGGCCGGGGCGGGCGCGGCGAGGCCGCGTTCCACGCGGGCGAGGATGCGGGCGTGGTCGGGCCGGTGCGCGAGCGCCGCCTCCCGCAGTTCGCGGCGGAGCTGTGCCTCGTCCATCAGCGCCTCCCCGCGGCGAGTTCGGTGGCGGCCCCGTCGCCGAGCAGCCGCTGGAGTTCCTTCATGCCCTTGGCGGTCTGGCTCTTGACGGTGCCGACGGAGACGCCGAGCGCGAGGGCGGTGTCGCGTTCGGAGAGGTCGAAGGCGTGCCGGAGCACGACGCAGGCGCGCTTGCGGAAGGGCAGGGCGCGCAGCGCGGTGCGGACGTCGACGACGGCGGGGACGTCCGGATCCTCGGTGTGCTCCGGGCGGCGGTCCCAGAAGGCGGCGATCCGGCGCCGTTCGCGGACGGTGCCGCGGATGCGGGTGCGGACGAGGTTGGCGACGACGCCCCGGGCGTAGGCGGCGGGGTGGTCGGCGGCGCGGACCCGGTCCCAGCGGTCCCAGAGGGCGAGCATGGCGTCGGCGGCGAGGTCGTCGGCGGCGTCGGTCTCGCCGGTCAGCAGATGGGCGAGGCGCGCGAGTTCTGCGTAGTGGCGCTCGAAGAAGGCCCGGAACTCCGTCGCGCTGTCGTCGGCGTCAGCGCCCGCCGGGATCACGGGGGTCCTCGGTGCGGCAGACGGGGCCGGTGCTCGCGCGGGCCGTCAGGTGGGGCGCGATGAGCTCCGTGCCGCGCGGGGCCTCACCGGCGAGGCGGGCGACGAGCCGTTCGACGGCGAGGCGGCCCATCTCCCTCGCGGGTACGGAGACGGCGGTGAGCGGCACGGAGGCGTGCACGGCGACCTGGTCGGGGCAGATGGCGACGACGGAGACGTCCTCGGGCACGGCGCGGCCCTGGTGGCGCAGGAGCGCGAGGAGGGGTTCGACGGCGGCCTCGTTCTGGACGACGAGGGCCGTGGTGCCGGGGCGTTCCTCGAAGACGCGGGTGACGGCGGCCGCGACGGCCGCGTAGGTGCCACCGACGGGGCGGTGGAGCAGTCCGACACCGTGGGCCGCGGCGGCGGCGCGCAGTCCGGTGAGGGTGCGGGCGGCGAAGCCCGTACCCCGCTCGTACACGGCGGGCGGCTCGCCGAGGACGGCGATCCGGGTGTGGCCGAGTCCGGCGAGGTGCTCGACGCAGCGCGCTCCGGCGGCCTCGAAGTCGAGGTCGACGCAGTCGAGTCCGGTGGCGTCGGCGGCCTCGGCCGTCTCGGCGGGCAGGCCGATGAGGACGGAGGGCCGCTCGGCCTCCTGGAGGAAGGGGAGCCGGGGGTCGTCGAGCCCGACGTCCATGACGATCATCGCGTCGGCGACGGCGCTGCCCTCGACGCGGCGGACGGCCTCGGGGCCTTCCTCGCCGGTGAGCAGCAGCACGTCGTAGCCGTGGGAGCGGGCGGTGGTGGTGACGGCCATCGCGATCTCCATCACACGGGGACGTAGAGGCCGGTGCGCAGCGGCATCATCAGCGCGAGGATGTTCGTCCGGCTGCTGGCGAGCGCGCGGGCGCCGGCGTGCGGCCGGTAGCCGAGGGTGTCGATGCTCTGCTGGATGCGCTCGCGGGTGGGGGCGGATATGGAGCGCTTCCCGCTGAGCACGTAGCTGACGGTGCTGGCCGAGACGCCGGCGTGGCGGGCGACATCCGCGAGGGTGACCACGTGCCTGCTCCTGGACGGTTCCCGGTGTTCCGGGCGGCCGCCCGACGATACGGCTCCCGACCCTAAGCGGCGGCTCGACGAGCTGTCCAGACGGACCGTGAGGACTCCGGTGTCCCGGGCGCTCCCGCCCGCACCCCGGTCCCGGAGGGGCGATGGGTGGCCTGCCCCCGGTGGCTCACGGGCGTTCGGGCGAGGCGGGGGTCCCTCGCCCGGGCGGCCGCTCGCCGAACGCGGGGATGCGAGGGCCCTGCGGCAGCAGCTCGGTGACGACGAAGGACAGGACCGCGGCCAGCACCACCAGGGCCACCGTCTCGTCGTTCCCCAGCATGAGCACGACCAGGATCACGCCGCTCACGGGCAGCCGCAGGGCCGCGGTCACCGCGGCGGCCATGCCGACCGCCATCGCCGGCACCAGACCCAGGCCCGGCAGCGGGGCCAGCAGGACTCCGGTCGCCCCGCCCAGGAACAGGGCGGGAAAGACGGGGCCGCCGCGGAGGCTGCCCAGACACAGCGCGTACGCGAGGCCCTTGAAGACCAGCACCGCGACGAGGGCTCCCACCGACCAGGCGTGGGGGTTCTGCGCCAGGTCGGTCAGCGTGGCCTCGCCGGACAGGGCAGCCTCGGCCGGTGAGCGGCCGGTGGTGACGGCGTAGAGCGTGACGCAGACCGCCGCGCCCGCCGCGCACAGAACGGTGTTCCGTACGACCCGGCTCACCACGAAGCGTGCCGCGAACCGACCGCCCACGAGCGTCCCGTGGACGACGAACGCGACGGCGGGCGCCACCACCAGCACCCACAGCACGTCCGGCACGTCGAGGGGTGGCGGCTCGGGCAGACCGATGTCCAGGCTTCCCGTCTCCAGTCCCGTCCAGTGGACGAACCCGGTGAAGATCAGCGCTCCCACGCCGCTGGACAGCAGGGCGGGCAGCATCACCGCGAACAGCTGGGGTCCGCCCACCCCGGCCACCTCCATGAGCAGCACGGCGCCGACCAGGGGGTTCCCGAAGAGCGCGGAGATGGCCGCTGCCGCCCCCGCGGCGCCGAGCAGCGCCGTGCTCGCTTCGGTCTGCGGTGCCCGGGCCAGGCCGGCGAAGAACAGCGCCAGCCCCCCGCCGAGGGCGATCAGCGGTGCCTCGGGCCCCAGGACGGCGCCCAGCGGAAGACCGGCCACCGCGGTGAGGACGACACCGGGCAGCGCCGCCTTCGTGACCCCTCCCGCATGCAGCCCGCCCGCCGGAATGTGCCCGCCCCGGCCGGGAAGGCGTGCGACCACCAGACCGACGACGAGGCCGGCGACCGGCAGCAGGACGAGCCCCCACCACCAGGGAGCCTGCTTCCAGCCCAGGTCCCTGGGCCAGTCCGTCCAGACGAACTGTTCGAGCTGGTGCAGCAGCACGAGGAACCAGAAGGCGATGAGTGCCACCGGAACGCCGATCAGCCCTGAGAAGACCAGACCCTTGCGGTATTCGGGTCGCCGCAGCATGGTCCGCAGCAGGTCGGCTTCCTGAGGCTGGCTTCCCGGAGCGTCCGCCGAGTGGGGCTGCGGTGGGGTTCCGGCGATGGGGTCCTCCTCGGCTCGGCGCCACCCCAGGAGGCCAGGTCGGTGACGCACGGGTGGCGATAGCGGCGCATATGCGGGCGTATATACCGTGCGGGCGGCACGGTTATGCGTGTGCGCATGGATTCGGCGTCGCGACCGCCCGGGAGAGGTCCCACCGTTCCGGAACGGTTCCCCCGCCCGGTCCGTACGTCAGAGCGCGTCCGGGCCGCGCTGTCCCGTGCGGACGCGCACCACGGTCTCCACCGGCACCGCCCACACCTTGCCGTCGCCGATCTTGCCCGTGTGGGCGGCACGGACGATGGCGTCGACGACCGGCTCCGCGTCGGCGTCCTCGACGACGACCTCGATACGGACCTTGGGGACCAGGTCCACCCGGTACTCGGCGCCCCGGTACACCTCGGTGTGCCCGCGCTGGCGCCCGTAGCCGCTGGCCTCGGTGACCGTGAGGCCGTTGACGCCGAGTTCCTGGAGGGCGTTCTTCACCTCGTCAAGGCGGAACGGCTTGACGATCGCGGTGATCAGCTTCATGCGGAGGGCTTCCTGTCCTTGACGAGCGAGGTGACGGGGGACGCGGTGTGCAGCGGCGCGCCACCGTGGCCGAGCACGCCGTGATCGTAGGCGGTCTCCGCGTGCACCGTCTGGTCGAGTCCCGTCACCTCCTCCTCGGCGGAGGCGCGCAGTCCCATCACCCGGTCGAGAACCTTGCCGATCCCGTAGGTGACGAGGAAGGTGTACGCCGCCACGGCCGCCACCGCGAGGGCCTGCCGACCGAGCTGGCCGAGCCCGCCGCCGTAGAACAGCCCCTCCTTGCCGCCGGTCATCTCCGAGGTCGCGAACAGGCCGATCAGCAGCGTGCCGATGACACCGCCGGCGAAGTGCACGCCCACGACGTCGAGCGAGTCGTCGTACCCGAAGCGGAACTTCCAGGCGACCGCGTACGAGCAGACGACGCCGGCGGCGAGACCGACCGCCGCCGCCCCGGGCATCGCGACGACCCCGCAGGCCGGCGTGATGGCCACGAGCCCCGCGACCGCGCCGGACGCCGCGCCGAACGTGGTCGGGTGGCCGTCGCGCCGCTGCTCGACGAAGAGCCAGCCGAGCAGGCCGGTGCACCCGGCGACCAGGGTGTTGAGGAGGGACGCGGCGGCCAGGCCGTTCGCGCCCAGCGCCGAACCGCCGTTGAAGCCGAGCCAGCCGAACCAGAGGAGCCCTGCGCCGAGCAGCACCATCGGCAGGTTGTGCGGCCGCATCGCCTCCTTCTTGAAGCCGATGCGCGGGCCGATCACCAGGCACAGCGCGAGGCCGGACGCGCCCGAAGCGATCTCGACGACGAGTCCTCCCGCGAAGTCGAGGGCGCCCAGCGAGTGCGCGATCCAGCCGCCGGGACCCCACACCCAGTGCGCCACGGGAACGTATACGAGCAGCGTCCACACCGGCACGAAGACGAGCCAGCCCGCGAATCGGGTGCGGTCCGCGACCGCACCGCTGATCAGCGCCGCCGTGATGATCGCGAACGTCAGCTGGAAGGTGCTGAAGAGGAACGTGGGAACCGTGCCGGTGAGGCTGTCCGGACCGATGCCCGCCAGGCCGAGGTGCCCCGCGCCGCCGATCAGACCGGCGAAGGCGTCGTCGTCGAACGCGAGCGAGTGGCCCGCGACCAGCCAGACCACCGTGACGAGGGCGATCGACACGAAGCTCATCATCAGCATGTTGAGGACGCTCTTCGTCCGGACCATGCCCCCGTAGAACAGGGCCAGGCCGGGGGTCATCAGCAGAACGAGCGCGGTGGCGACGAGCAGCCAGGCGGTGTCGCCGGTGTCGAGCCGGGGTGCGGCGGCCAGGGGCATCGAGGGTCTCCTCCTACGGGTTGGGGAGAGCCTCGTGGCGTCGCATTTCGCGTTGCGTACACGGAAGTTTCCACGGTGTTTCGTATTGCGCGGGTGTTGCCGAACCCTCACGTCGCACCCCGCTCCGCCCGGGGCCAAGTCCGGGGGAAAGCAGCCGCCCGCGACGGGCGGAGGCGAAGCGCGACGTCCGGCAGTTCTCTTCCTAGCGGAAGCTCGCGGGCGGCAGGACGCCCTGGGTTCGCAGTTCGGCCGCGACCAGCGTCGCGTACTCCGTGGCCCCGCGCGGCGACGTGTGGGTGTTGTCCCGCTTCTCCGCCGTCAGGTACAGCGCCTTCGACGCCTCGGGCCCCAGCTCCTCGACCCGTGCCTTCGTGAGCGCGGTGAGGTCGATCAGCGGAGTGCCGAGCGAGGCGGCGAGGGCCCGGATCTCGGCGGGGTGGTCCACTCCGAGGCCGTTGACGAGCAGGGCGATGCCGTTGTTCAGGGTGCCGTCGGCGTTGAACCAGCGGCGGACGACGGGGGTGACGAGGACGGGTTCGCCGCCCTTGGCCCGAACCCGCTCGACCAGGGTGGTGAGGTTGGCCCGGTAGGTCGCCGCGTCGGTCTGCTTGTCGTTGTGGGCGAGCTGGACCAGGACCGGGTCCCCGGGCCGGATCTCCGCCTCCACGCGGTCGAAGAGCGCCGGGTTCGCCAGGAAGGTGACGGTGCTCTCGCCGGAGTCGGCGTGGTTCGCGACGGCGACGCCCCGCCGGAGGTGGACGGGCAGCATCTGGCCCCAGCCGGTGTACGGATCGCCCGGCTGGTCGCAGACGGTCGAGTCGCCGACCAGGAAGAGCCGCCGGGCGGCGGGGGCCGGGGTGACCCGAAGGGCGGCCACGCGCGGGGCGGACCCGCCGAGGACCAGGTCGAGGCCCGGGCTGCCGGCGGCCCCGGTGGGCTCTCCCTCGGGGTCGCGGACGTCCACGGTGAAGGAGCGCCGGAGCCGCTCCCCCGCCCCGGTGGCGGTCTCGGCGAGCAGGGCCCGCCGGGTCTCGCCGCTGACGGCGGTCGCCCCGGCGCTCTCGCCGCCGAGGGTCACGGTCACGTCGTACGTACCCGGGGCGACGTCGAAGTGGCAGGCGAGCGACCCGGTGCCGGTCGGGGCGCAGTGGTCCAGGCCCTGGCCGAAGGGGCCGTCGGCGTGGGCGGCGGGTGCCGCGGCGAGCGTCCCGAGCAGGGTCGCCGCCGTGGCGAGCAGGGCTGCTGTTCTCATCGTGGGCCTCACTCGGGAAGGTGGTCGCCGACGAGGGCGAGGTTCTGGATGGCGGCGAGTCCGAACAGTGCGGTGGTGTTGGTGCTGATCCCCAGGTGCTCGTAGCCGGGTTCGAGGGCGGCGGAGCCCTGGACGGGCGTCTTGTCCCAGACCATGGCCGCCGTGTAGCCGTCGCTCCGGTCGAACTTCGCCCAGGCACGCTGGGCGAGCTTGGCGTCGTTCAACTGGGAAGCCGCGTAGGCGTCCTGGCGCGAGTGCCCCTGGAAGAGGAGCAGGGTGCCGAAGTTCTGCCCGTAGCGCGCCGCCTGCTCGGCCTTCGTGGCGTTGAAGTAGCGGCAGTAGTCGAGCCAGGCGCTCTTGAACGCCGGCATGTCGACGAGGTCGATGAGTTCGGCGCACATCTCGACGAGGCCGAACATAGCGGAGAGGTGCGAGACGCCGACGACGGGCTTGTCGGCGATCGCGAAACGCCCGGTGTCGAGGTCGTAGAGGCCGGTGCCCTGCACGAAGCCGTTGGGCTGGGCGGCGATCGTCTCCATGGTGGAGCGGAGCCGGGCCTCGGCCTTCGCGGCCTTGGGGCCGCCGCGCTCCCACTCGGTGATCCAGGCGGCGGCGAGGCCGCTCCAGTCGGTCCCGAAGCCGACGGAGAGGGCGTGCCGGTCGGGGGTGTAGGGCTCGGTGCGGATCTTGCGGATGGGGTCGAGGACGAGGAAGGTCTCGTCGGAGTCGACCTGGTCGTGCATGAGGTCGCCGACGCGTTCGTCGGCGGTGAGGAAGTAGTACGGGCGGCGGTAGACGGCCGTGGAGATCCGCTGCTGCTTCGCGCTGTCGGCGAAGTGCTGCACACCGTGGCGGGTGCCGAGGCCGGCCCACCGGCCGAGGTGGTAGACGTCGACCTCGCCCGTGTGGCGGGTCATGGCCTCGGCGAAGCGGAAGATGTCGGCGCGGCCGGAGCGCAGGTAGGCGTACCAGAGCCAGAGGTCGGGCGAGAGTTCGGAGTTGTCCCAGGCGTAGCCGCCGACGTCGTACCGCCACTGGTGCCGGTCCTCGTCGTAGGTGTGCATGATGTCGCCGTAGTCCCAGAAGCCGTACCAACGGCGCTGCTCGGCCTGGTCCTTGTAGTACGTGAAGAGGAAGTCGAGGTGGTCCTCGATCCTCGCCTTCGCCGGGGTGGAGCGGTCGACGGGAGAGAACAGTCCGCCGAACACCCGGGCGCGCACGAGGTCTTCGGGGCTCGCGGCCAGCTGCGGCGGGGTGCGGACGGCGGCGGCCTGGGCGACGAGGGTGCCGGCGGTGGGGGTGGCGGCGTTGGCCCAGAACATCAGCTCGCTGGTACGGGCGATGCCGTAGGGGGTGCCGAAGCCGGGCTCGTGGTCCTCGTAGGTGATGTTGAGGCCTTCGAGCTGCTCGGGGTACGTGTCCTGTCCCATGCCGTCGTGGTAGAAGCGCAGGTCCATCGGCTGCGCCTCGGGCGACCAGAGCCAGAGGGTGACCTCGGCGGCGTCACCGGCGGCGCCGCGGATGTCGAGCTGGGCGGGGTGCTTCTGCCAGAAGTCCCGCAGGCCGAAGGAGAGTCCGCCGGTGACACCGCCGACGTAGCCGAAACCGCCCGCCCGGCGGCCGCCGCCGGCGGCGATCCAGCCGTGGCCGGGACTGGTGCGCTTACGGATCCCGAAGCCGTCGGCGGAGAGCTGGGAGAGCGTGTAGTCGCCCCACGTGGGGACGTACTGCAGCCGACTGGTGACGCGCTGGTCCCAGGTGGCGGGGTCGGGCAGCTTCTCGCCCTTCACCTGGGCGGTACGGACGGCGGCGCCGGGGTCGCGCCGCAGGCCGGTGATGCCCTGGACGGCCTCGGTGAGGAAGCCTGCGCCTTCGCCGGCGAGGCGGATGTGACGGTCGTAGGGGGCGTCGCGCAGGGGGACGGTGAAGCGGACGCCGAGGCCGCGGATGAAGTCCTTGTTCTGGTCGCCGTCGTAGGTGATGGTGTGCACCATCCGGAAGGCTTCCGACCCGGCGTAGAAGTAGAGCCGCACGGAGAACGGCAGCCAACTGCGGTTTCCCTTGCGGTGCTTGCCGTCGACGCGGACCACGGCCCGTACCGGCCCGTCCTGTTCGACGACGGCTCCCGTGATCTCGCCGTCGAACCGTTCCCACTTGGCGTTGCCCTGGTCGCCGTCGTCGAGGTCGCTCTGCCGGAGGAGGACCAGCCGGCCGTCGGTCGCGATCTTCACGCCGTCACGGGTGACGGACTCGACGAGCTTCCCGCCGTCCTTCGAGACGACGGCCCGGACGGTCCCCGTGTCGACGGTGATACGGCGGTCGGTCTGACTGACGGCCACGGTCTTCGCGGCGGCGGCCGGGGTCCCCGGGGCGAGACTGAACCGCTCGGCGCCGGCGGCCTCCGGACCGACGGCGTGCGCGGTCCACTTGAGGGAACCGTCGGGCCAGCGGGCGGTGGTCCAGGTCTGCACGGGGACGGGGGCTCCGTCGGCGGTGGTGAGCGCGAAGGCCTGGTCGGCGGGGTGAACGCCCTTGGGCCAGGCCACGCCGAAGGTCGACCCGGCGGCGGCCCCGAGCCCACCGGGCTCCAGCCAGGCGATGCTCGCGGGCCGATCGGCGACGGGCACCTCGGCGGACACGGCGAAGGCCTGGGCGTCTCCACGCCCGAGAGCCCAACCGAACTGCGCGGTGGCACCGGCGACGGCGACGGCCTTGAGGAGGGAACGACGAGGGAGGGATGACATGGGACTCCTTGGGTGGAGTTGGGGGTTGGATAGCTCTTCTGCGGGACCCGCGCCGGGGCGGGCGGCGCCCCGCCGTGTGGGCCCGCGCCCGTGTGGATCCCGCGCCCGGGCGGGCGGTGCCCCCGCGGCCGGTCGGTCCGCGCTCGGGCCGGGCGGTGCCCCGGTCCGCCCCCGTGTGGGCAATCGTTTCGCGGGGGCGATGGGGGTCCCCCCTGCTCGAGCGAAGCCGGGAGCTGGGGGGAGGGTGGGCACACGGGACGGCGCCCTTCAGCGGCGCCTCCGCGTTCCGCGCCTGGACCCGAACCCCATGTGCACCGAGCGGGTGGTGCGGGTCACGGCGCGGGAGCCTCTGGCGCCGGCACGGGCGCCGTTCCGTTGCGCCCACCCGTTCCGCCCCTTGCGGAACGCCTGCCCACAACGGGGCGGAAGGCGTGCCCACAACTTGGCGAGCGCAGGCTCAGAACGGGGCCGGTCAGGGTGACGGACAGGCCCCTCGGCGTTCGGCCGCCAAGGTCGCCGCCAGCAGAACCCCCAGCGCCGGCACCGCCAGCGGCGCCGAGAGCCACGCCGAAGCCACGATGACCGCGAGACCGCACACCATCAGCAGGGACCCCGCCGGGTCGAACAGCGCGCGCCGGGCGGCGGGGCCGAGCAGGACCCGCCAGCGCAGCGACGCGCGCCACGCCGTGGCCGCCCGGAGGACGGTGACCGTCAGCCAGAGTGCGACCAGGATCGCGAGGACCCCCGTCAGCCGCCCGCCCGGCACCGGCAGCGCCCGTACCAGCATGAGGTCCGCCCCTACCAGGGCGAGTACGGCGAGACAGCCGAGCCCGACCCCCCACCCCCCGCCCCCCAGCGCCCCCCGCAGATCCGCCGCGAAGTACCGGAGGCCCGACGCCTCGCCGCGCGTCCAGCGCCGCAGGTGCGCCGCCCCGGCGGCGAGTGCGGCCGGCAGGGTCACCAGGGGCAGGGCCGCGAGGCCGACCCAGACCCCGACGAGGAGGCTCTCCGCGAAGACGCCGAAGGCCGCCCGGAAGCGTTCGCCCCTCACTTGAGCCCCGACGTGGCCATGCCGTCGATGAGGTAGCGCTGGAAGGCGAGGAAGAACGCGATCACGGGGAGCAGCGCCACGAGCGACATCGCGATCATGCCGCCGTAGTTGGCGACGCCGTCCTGGTCGACGAACATCTTCAGGCCCAGGGAGACCGTGTACTTCTCGGGCTCGTTGAGGTAGATCAGCGGGCCCAGGAAGTCGTTCCACGCGTTGATGAAGGTGAAGATCGCGCTGGTGATGAGCGCCGGCCGGCACAGCGGCAGCACGATCGACCAGTACGTCCGCAGGTGCCCGCAGCCGTCGAGCCGCGCCGCCTCGTCGAGCTCCCTCGGCAGTCCGCGCATGAACTGGAGCATCAGGAAGACGAAGAAGGCGTCCGTGGCCAGGTACTTGCCGAGCAGCAACGGCGTGTAGGTGTTGACGAGTTCCAGCTTCTGGAACAGGACGTACTGCGGGATGAGCAGCACGTGGTACGGCAGCAGCAGCGTGCCGATCATCAGGGTGAAGAGCAGTCCGCGTCCGGCGAAGCCGATCTTGGCGAAGGCGTACGCGGCGAGGGAGCTGGAGATCAGCACGCCGACGACCGAACCGACGGCCAGGAAGAGGGAGTTGCCGAAGAAGGTGGAGAGGGGGATGTCGGCGATCCCGTCGGCGAGGCGCCTGTAGTTGTCGGTGACGGGATCGGTGGGCAGGAGGTTCAGGCTGCCGACGATCTCCCCGTTCGGTTTGAAGGAGCCGCCGATCACCCACACCACGGGGTAGAGGATGACCGCGAGGACGGCGAGGGCTCCGAGGTGCCAGGCGACCGAGCCGGCCCTGCGCGACTCACCGACAGCACGTGTGGCGAGGCTCATCGGCCCCCCTCCTCGTAGTGCACCCAGCGCCGCTGGGACCAGAACAGGACCGCCGTCACCAGGCCGACGGCGAGCAGCAGCATCCAGGCCATGGCGGAGGCGAGGCCCATCCGGCTGTTCTCGAAGCCCTGGATGTAGAGGTAACAGGTGTAGACGAGGGTGCCGTCGGCCGGCCCGCAGGCGTTGCCCTGGCTGCCGATGATGTAGGCGGAGCCGAAGATCTGGAAGGAGTGGATGGTCTCCAGGAGCACGTTGAAGAAGAGCACCGGCGAGATCATCGGCAGGGTGATGTGCCAGAACCTCCGCCAGGGACTCGCCCCGTCGACCTGCGCCGCCTCGTACAGCTCGCGCGGCACCTGCTTGAGTCCGGCGAGGAAGATGACCATGGGCGCGCCGAACTGCCAGACGGTGAGGGCGACCAGGGCGTAGATGATCCGGTCGGGGTCGCCGATCCAGCCGCCCGCCTCCAGGCCGAGGAACTGCTGCGTACGGTCGACGGCGGCTCCGTCGGAGAAGAGCGCCCGCCACACGATGGCGATGGAGACGCTGGCCCCGACGAGCGAGGGCGCGTAGAACGCGGCCCGGTAGAAGCCCTGTCCGCGCCGGCTCTGGTTGAGCAGCAGGGCGACGCCGAGCGCGGCGGCGAGTTTCAGCGGGGTGCCGATGACCACGTACCGGCCGGTGACCTCGACGGAGGTCCGCCAGCGGGGGTCGCCGAACATCTCGGTGAAGTTGTCGAGGCCGATCCACTGCGGGGCGTCGAAGAGGTTGTAGTCGGTGAAGGCGAAGTACAGCGAGGCGACCATGGGTCCCGCGGTGAGGAGCAGGAAGCCCGCGATCCAGGGGGACATGAAGAGGTATCCGGCGAGGTTCTCGCGGCGCGCCCCGCCGGTGCCGCGGGGACCGCGCGCCCCGCCGGTGCGGCTCTCCCCGGGCGCCCCTCCGAACCGCACGGCGCCGCGTGGGCGCCCGCCGTCCGGCGGGGTGTCCGGCCGCGCGGAATCCGGTACGGAAGTCACGGCGGCGCCCATCAGGAGGACAGCGCCGTCTTCGCCTCGGTGAAGTACTGCTTCACCGCGTCCGCGACGGGCCGCTCGCCCAGGGACATCTCCTCGGAGAGCCGCAGGAAGGCGGCCTCGCAGACGTCGGCGCCGGCCGGGTGCGGGGTGATGGGCTCCAGGACGCGGGACTCGACGAGCTGCTTCTCGTACGCGGCGATCCCCTTGCCGACCTCGTCGGTCGGCACGTACGCCCGGTACTGGGCCTCGGTGGCGGGGACGCCCCGGTCGTAGCCCATGATCTTGCCGACCTCGGGGTCGTGGACCATGAAGTCGATGAACTGGGCGACCTCCTCGGGGTGCTTGGTGCGCCGGGAGCCGCTGAGCATGAGGGAGCCGAGGTACTGGCCGGTCTTGTGGCCGTCGGTGGTGGGGATGGGGGCGAGCCCGTAGCGGCTCTTGCCCTCGGCGGTGTAGCGGACGGAGAAGTTGTCCCAGGTGAACTCGCCGGCCGCGAGTTCGGCGGTGACGGCGGACTTCGGCTTGGCCTGGATGGTCTTCCTCGGGTCGGCGTAGACACCGGACTTCACCCGCTCGAACGCCTTGGTCCACCAGTCCGTGAGGTCCGCCTCGGTGAAGCCGAGCCCGGAGGCGGTGAAGAAGGCCTTGCCGTGCTGGCGCAGGTAGAGGTCGTAGAGGTACATGATCCCGTACGGGCCCGCGTCGCCGGCCCGCCCCTGGCTGTCGTGGATCTTGGCGAGGGCCGCGTGGTATTCGTCCCAGGTCCAGCCGGGCCTGGGGGTGACGCCGGCCTTGGTGAAGACTGCCTGGTCGACGACGAGGGCCATCGAGTTGCTGCCGACGGGTATGCCGAGCAGCTTGCCGTCGACCTCGCCGAACTTCTCCAGGCCGGCCCGGAACCCCTCCAGGCGGAGGTTGCCCGCCTCGGCCTGCCCGCGCAGGTCGAGGAGGACGTTCTTCGCGTCGTACTTGCGGAGGAAGCCGATGGCGTTCTGGAAGACGTCCGGCGCGTTGCCGCCGGACGCCTGGGTGTTGAACTTCTTCCAGAAGTCGGCGTACGGCTGGAAGTCGGTCTTGATCTTGATCTTCGGGTACTTCTTCTCGAAGAGGGCGATCGACTGGTTGATCCGCTTGGCCCGGTCGTCGGAGCCCCACCATGCGTACCGGAGGGTGACGGTGCCGTCCCCGGATCCGGAGCCGGTACCGCAGCCCGCCGCGGTCAGACCGAGGGCCGCGACGGACCCGCCCGCGAGCTTGAGCAGACCTCGCCGGTCAACACTGCCTTGAGTACGCACAGTTCGTCCTCCGCGCGTGATTAGAACGTTTCAGGAAAGCGCTTGCTGGGACAAGGTAGGTTCGCCGTTCAGTCCCGTCAACGCTTCGGACACGATCGTTCGAAGCGCTTCGCGGAGCGCCAGCCGGGGAGGTTCCTGAAAGGATTCAAGCCGGAGTGTCAGACCAGCCGTATGACGTTCCAGGACATCGGCTCCAGGACGGCCCGCAGCACCCCGCCCTCGAGGGACGTGCCCTCCACCGCGTGCGGCACCACCCGCTCCGGTGCGTCGAGGGTGTTGCGGGCCTCGGGGTCCGCGTCGGCGAGCGCGCTGTGCTCGACGACCCGGCTCAGGTCGAGACCGCGCAGCGCCACCTCCAGGGGCAGGGACGTGTTCCGGCCACGGTTGACGGCGAAGACCGTCACCGTGCCGTCCTCTCCGCGCACCGCCGTGGCGTGCAGCAGCGGCACGTCCCCGTAGCGTTCCGTCGGGTAGGTCGGTGAGGCCACGCGCACGTCGAGCACGGTCCCCCGGCCGTACCGCGAGGCCTGGGCGAAGGGGAAGAACGTCGTCTGGCGCCAGGCGGGACCGCCGGGCTCGGTCATGATCGGGGCGATCACGTTGACCAGTTGGGCGAGACAGGCGACCGCGACCCGGTCGGCGTGGCGCAGCAGCGCGATCAGGAGGCTGCCGAAGACCACGGCGTCGGTGACGGTGTAGACGTCCTCCAGGAGGCGCGGGGCCTCCTGCCAGTCCTCCACCGGATGCGGGTTGGGCCGGCGCTGGTACCAGACGTTCCACTCGTCGAAGGAGAGGGTGAGCTTCTTCGGGGACTTCAGCCGGGCGCCGACGTGGTCGCAGGTGGCGACGACCTCCTCGATGAAGGCCTCCATGTCGACGGCGGAGGCGAGGAAGGAGTCGCGGTCGCCGTCGGTCTCCTCGTAGTAGGCGTGCAGCGAGACGTGGTCGACGACCTCGTACGTCTCCGCGAGCACGGTGGCCTCCCAGGCGGCGAAGGTCGGCATGCCGCGCCCCGAGCTTCCGCAGGCGACGAGTTCGAGCCCGGGGTCGATCTGGCGCAGCGCCCGGGCGGTCTGGGCGGCGAGCCGGCCGTACTCCTCGGCGGTCTTCTGGCCGGTCTGCCAGGTGCCGTCCATCTCGTTGCCGAGGCACCACAGGCGGATGCCGAAGGGGTCCTTGTCGCCGTGGGCGATGCGGCGGTCGGAGAGTGCGGTGCCGCCGGGGTGGTTGGCGTACTCGACGAGGTCCATGGCCTCGGTGATGCCCCGTGTGCCGAGGTTGAGCGCCATCATCGGCTCGGCCTGCGGGCCGAGCTTGCGCAGGAAGGCCATGAACTCGCTCAGGCCGAAGCGGTTGGTCTCGGTGGACCGCCAGGCGACGTCGAGCCGGTGCGGCCGCTGCTCGACGGGGCCGACGCCGTCCTCCCAGCGGTATCCCGAGACGAAGTTGCCGCCGGGGTAGCGGATCGCGGTGACGCCGAGCTCGCGGACGAGCTCCAGGACGTCGGTGCGCAGCCCGTCCTCGTCGGCGGCGGGGTGGCCGGGTTCGTGGAGGCCGGTGTAGACGCAGCGGCCGAGGTGCTCGACGAAGGAGCCGAAGAGACGGGGGTCGACCGGGCCGACGGTGAAGTCGGGGTCGAGGGCGAAGCGGGCGGCGGGCTCGTGAAGTGACACGCGATTCCCTCTCGTTGGAGGCGTTCGAAATATCGACCGGTGGCCGTATGTCCGAACGAGAACGTAGGAGGGGAGCCACCGGCCGTCAATGGATCGGCGAAACGGCATCCCGAGCCGGCGATCCCGACATGACCGTAGGCCGGGCGGTCCCCCGTGGAAGGGGGCCGCCCGGCCTCGTCGTACGCGGAGCCCGCTCTCGCGGGGCGGGCTGTTATTCGAGAAGCTCCGCGTACGAGCCCATGGCCAGGGCGATGTCCGCCTGGGCCCAGAACCGGTGGTAGGTGAAGACGGGGGCGGCGCCGCCCGCCAGATAGGCCTCGACCTTCGGCCAGGCCGGGTCGTTCTTGTAGAAGGAGCGGATCGAGGCGAAGGTCGACGAGGAGTTCACCGCGTCGCCGTTCGGCATGACGCCGGTCCAGCCGCTCGGCACGTACACGGGGTCGTCGAAGCGGTTGTAGTCGGCGCGGGTCTCCGGGACGGCGATGCCCAGGGCGTCCTGGTGGTGCTTCCACATGCCGTCGAGGAGGGCCTTGGCGACGCGCTTGGCCTCGGCGTGGCCGGACTTGGCCGCGTAGTAGGTGAGGGTCTTGGCGTAGGCGGCGGCGACGCCGACGTCGTCGGTGTAGTCGGCGACGGTGACGTGCAGTCCGGCGTTGGCGCCGGGGCTCGCCGCGTTCCAGGTGTCGGGCGCGCCGGACCACTGGAGGGTGGAGGGGACGCGGTAGGTGCCGTCGGGGTTGATCGTGGTCTTCGACAGGGCCCAGGAGACCCACTTGTCGAGGACGGTCTTCGCCCTGGCGTCACCCGTCTGCTGGTAGTACTCGGCGACCCGCTCCATCGACCAGGCCTGGAAGCCGAACCACTGGTTCGACGCCGGGTCGTGGTAGACGGGCTTCTCGTCGTAGTACATGCCGTGGAAGGTGGGGGTGCCGGCCGGCGGGGTGGCGTACCGCCCCTGCCAGCTGTTGGTGGCGCCGCCCGCGATGGCGCCCTCGTCCGACTGGAGCCAGCGGTAGAACTCCAGCTGCCGGCCGAGGCTGGTCGCCCAGTCCGCCGCGCCCGTCGCCGACTTGGGCTTGAGCGGGGCGTACGAGCTCAGGGCATAGGCGGCCAGGGGGTTCTGGTAGCCGCTGTGGTTGTGGCTGGAGCCGATGCGCCAGGACCAGCCGGCCGAGGTGTCGGTGGCGCCGCCCCAGGCGTAGTACCAGGACAGCAGGTAGTGGGCGCTGTCCTTGCCGGTGCCGGCCGGGCAGGCGGTCGGGCCGACGCAGTCGCCGATCTTCTTGAAGTACTTGTCGAACATGGCGTACCGCAGGTAGTCACCCATCTTGGCCGCCTTGCCGACGGTCGTGGCGACCTGGGAGCCCTTGCCCTGCTCCTTGGCCCAGAGGTCGGCCCAGTAGGCGGCCTGGACGGCGCGGGCGTCGGCGTCGGGGGCGTCGGTGAACTTCCACTGTTTGGCGTACGAGGAGTCCCCGGTGAAGAGGTCCAGGTAGCCGTTCTTCCCGCCGTAGGCGAACTTGTCGCAGGTGGGGTGGGTGACGGTCTCCCAGACGGACTCCTGCGGGCCGCGCTGGAAGGTGTTGATGTACGAGGGGCCGGTCGCCGTCGGTCCCGCGGAGCACTTTCCGGGCTCGTTGCCGTAGCCGTAGACGTTGTCGACGTCCTGGATCCAGTGCATGCCGTAGATGTCGTCGGTGCCGTAGGCGCTCTTGAGCTCGGCGGCGATCGGGTCGGAGCCGGAGGCGACCCCGGAGTCGAGCTTCGCCGGGTACTGGGAGGGGAGGTCCCACTCGGGCGCGTACGTGGCCGGCTTGGAGGCGTTGTAGGAGGAGGTGGTGGGCTGGTCGGCGTGGGTCGGGATCATGAACTTCTCCATGGTGTCCCAGGCGCCGTTGAACTTGGTCCAGTCGCCGGTGATCTTGCCGTACATGGCCTGGAGCCAGATGAGGTAGCTGTACGCCTCCGAGGTCGACTCGTGCCCGTGGTCGGGGGCCTCGACGATCAGGGTCTCCACGGAGTGGTACGGGATGCCCTCGGGCGAGAAGTAGCCGTTGGCCGGGTTGGTGATCTTCCCGTGCAGGTCGAGGAAGCGTGCGTCGTAGGTGGAGTCCGCGGCCAGCTGGGCGACGGTGACCTCGGCCTTGGCGTGGCCGGGGGCGGTCGCGGTGAAGACGGCGGAACCGGTGCCGGTGGCCGCGGCGGCGACGGTCACCTTCTGGGCGGTGTTCCAGTTCGCCGGGGTGAAGGTGAGGCTCGCCGGGGTCGCGGTGAGGTTGGTGTTGCCGGAGGTACGGGCGACGCTCACCGTGACGTTGGCCGTGGGGGCGGTGGAGAGCTTCAGGTCGAAGGTGCCGGTGGAGCCCTGCCGTACGCCGAGCTGGGTCGGGGAGGCGACGAGCGCGGGTCCGGCGGCGACGGTGATGCCGACGGGGGCGGACTCGGCGGAGGCGCCGAGGCTGTCGTAGGCCTTGGCGTAGAGGGAGTGGGCGCCGGTGGCGAGACCGCTCGCGCTGTAGGTGAAGGGCGCGGTGGTGTCGGTGCCGAGGAGGGTGGTGTCGCTGTAGAACTCCACCTTGCCGACGGTGGCGCTGTCGGCCGCGGCGGCGGTGGCGGCGAGCGGCACCGCGTCGCCCTCGGTGTAGACGGCTCCCGGGGCCGGGCTGGTCAGGACCGCGACCGGGGGCGGATGGGCGCCGGAGCAGGTGGTGCCGTTGACGGCGAAGCCGGTGGGGGCGGCGTTCGTGCCGCTGTAGGTGAACTGGGCGCCGGTGGTGGTGGCGGCGCCCGCGGCGAGGGTGCCGTTCCAGGACGCGTTGGTCACCGTGACGTTCTTGCCGGACTGCGACCAGACGCCGCTCCAGCCGTTGGTGAGCTTCTGGTCGCCGGCGTAGGAGTACGTCAGCGTCCAGCCGTTCAGGGGCTCGGCGGCCCGGTTGGTGAGCGTGAGTTCGGCGGTGAAGCCCGAACCCCAGTCGTTGGTCTTGTAGTCGACGCTGCACTGGACGGCGGCGGCCTGGGCCGTGGTGGCTCCGACGGCGGTGAGGCCGAGGGGGAGGGCGAGCGAGGCGGCCAGCGCGGTCAGGCGCCGTCGTGTTCGCGTTCTCTGTCGGAGGGATGCCATGGGGTGGTTCTCCTCGCGGCTCGGAAGGTGGGGATGCGAAGAGCTCGAAGGTGCGACAGACAAGCCTTGAACCAGTGGGAGCGCTCCCACTGTGCAGTTGGGTCCCTACCCCGTCAAGATGTGTGAGGAAGTCGAAGTCAAAACCCGAGGAATTTACTCAACTCCTCTTTTCCTTGGCGGTCGTTGACGCTACGGTCTGCCCCGACCCAGTGGGAGCGATTCCATCCAGTCGGCACACCGTCAGGGCTGTGCCCTCGCTGTGAGGACTCGCTCATGCGACATCCCGCACGTCTTTCCGCGCTGCTCGCAGGAGCGGCGCTGACGATGGCGAGCACCGCTGTCGCCGTCGTGGGTACGGCCGCCGGAGCCTCGGCCGCACCCGTCTGCACGGTGGAGTACTCGGTCGTCGGCCAGTGGGCCGGCGGCTTCCAGGGCGCCGTGACCGTCACCAACAACAGTGCCGCGCTGTCGAGTTGGAGCCTCAGCTTCGACTTCCCGGCCGGCCAGGCGGTCAGTCAGGGCTGGGGCGGAAAGTGGTCACAGTCCGGCGCGTCCGTCACGGTCGTCAACGAGAGCTGGAACGGCGCCCTCGGCACGGGCGCGAAGGTCTCCGGTGGCTTCATCGCCTCCTGGACGGGCGCCAACACGGCACCCACCGCGTTCACGCTCAACGGCACGCCCTGCAACACGGACGGGCCGGCACCGACCCCCACCCCGACCAGCCCGACGAGCCCGCCCACCACTCCCCCGACGACCCCCACGAGCCCACCGACCACTCCCCCGACCACGCCGCCGACGACACCCCCTACCCCCGTCACCGGCGCGCCGGAACTGACCGTCTCCGGCAACAGGTTCACCGACCAGAACGGCGCCACCCGCCGTCTCCTCGGCGTCAACCGCTCCGGCGGCGAGTTCATGTGCGTCCAGGGCTACGGCTTCTTCGACGGCCCCGTCGACGACGCCTCCGTCCAGGCCATCGCCGGCTGGAAGGCCAACACCGTCCGCATCCCCCTCAACGAGGAGTGCTGGCTCGGCCTCGACAACATCAAGCCCGAGTACCGGGGCGCGAACTACGTCGCCGCCGTCAAGGACCTGGTGGCCAGGGTGCTCGCCCACGGCATGACCCCCGTGGTCGAACTGCACTGGACCCACGGCCAGTACACCGGGAACTCCTCCGGCTGCTCCGACGTGCACGCCTCCTGCCAGAAGCCGATGCCGGACGCCCAGTACACGCCGGCGTTCTGGACCTCGGTCGCGAACACCTTCAAGAACGACGGGCGGGTCGTCTTCGACCTGTTCAACGAGCCCTATCCGGACCGGGCGACCTCCACCGCGGCACAGGCGTGGACCTGCTGGCGCGACGGGGGCAGCTGCCCCGGCATCGGCTACGAGGTCGCCGGCATGCAGGACCTGGTGGACGCCGTCCGCACCACGGGGGCGAAGAACCTCGTCCTCGTCCCGGGCCTCGCGTACTCCAACGACCTGAGCCAGTGGCTCGCGTACCGCCCCACGGACCCGGCGGGCAATCTGGCCGCCGCCTGGCACGTCTACAACTTCAACACCTGCTCCGACGAGGCGTGCTGGAACACCACCCTCGCCCCCGTGGCCGCCCAAGTGCCCCTGCTCGCGGGCGAGATCGGTGAGAACACCTGCGGACACGCGTTCGTCGACCGCGTCATGAAGTGGTTCGACGACCGCGGCCTCTCGTACCTGGGCTGGACCTGGAACACCTGGAACTGCAACTCCGGTCCCGCGCTGATCACTTCGTACGACGGCACCCCCACGGCATTCGGCATCGGGCTGCGCGACCACCTGCGCGCCCTCACTTCCTGAGAGGAACCCCCACACCATGAGCCGCACCAGCCGTACCGCCCTCCTGGCGGCCCTCGGCCTCGTCACCGCGACGGGAGCCACCGCCACGGTCTTCGGCGCCACCGCCGGCGCAGCCACCCCGGGCTGCAAGGTCGACTACACCATCACCAACCAGTGGAACACCGGCTTCGGCGCCAACGTCGTCGTCACCAACACGGGCGACCCGACGTCCTCGTGGACCCTGGAATGGAGCTACGCCGGCAACCAGCAGGTCACCCAGGGCTGGAACGCCACCATCACCCAGTCCGGGGCCGTCGTCACCGCCAAGAGCATGTCCTACAACGGGGCGCTCGCCACCGGTGGTTCGACCTCCTTCGGCTTCAACGGTTCCTACAGCGGCACCAACGCCGTCCCCGCGACCTTCAAGCTGAACGGCGTCACCTGCAACACGGCCACGCAGCCGACCGACCCGCCGACCACCCCGCCCACCACTCCCCCGACAACCCCGCCGACCACGCCTCCCACCACGCCGCCGGCCGGCACCCGGGTGGACAACCCGTACGCCGGCGCCAAGGTGTACGTGAACCCCGAGTGGTCCGCGAAGGCGGCGGCCGAGCCCGGCGGCACCAAGGTCTCCAACCAGCCCACCGGCATCTGGCTGGACCGGATCGCCCTCGTCAACGGTACGAGCACCTCGATGGGCCTGCGCGCCCACCTCGACGAGGCCCTGAAGCAGAAGGGCTCGGGCGAGCTCGTCGTCCAGCTGGTCGTCTACAACCTGCCCGGCCGTGACTGCGCCGCGCTCGCCTCCAACGGAGAGCTCGGGCCCACGGAGATCGGCCGGTACAAGACCGAGTACATCGACCCGCTCGCCGCGATCCTCGCCGACTCCAAGTACGCGGGCCTGCGGATCGTCACCACGGTCGAGATCGACTCGCTGCCCAACCTGGTCACCAACGTCTCCGGGCGTCCCACGGCCACCGCCAACTGCGACGTCATGAAGACCAACGGCAACTACATCACCGGCGTCGGCTACGCGCTCAAGAAGCTCGGCGCGATCCCCAACGTCTACAACTACGTCGACGCCGGCCACCACGGCTGGCTCGGCTGGGACGACAACTTCGGCCCCTCCGCCGAACTCTTCAAGCAGGCCGCCACGGCGGAGGGCTCGACGCTCGCCAACGTGCACGGCTTCATCGTCAACACCGCCAACTACAGCGCCCTGAAGGAGGACCACTTCACCATCGACGACAGCGTGAACGGCGTCTCCGTGCGCCAGTCCAAGTGGGTGGACTGGAACCGGTACACCGACGAGCTGTCGTACGCCCAGGCCATGCGGGCCAAGCTCGTCTCGATCGGCTTCGACCCCAACCTCGGCATGCTGATCGACACCTCCCGCAACGGCTGGGGCGGCACCGCCCGGCCCACCGGCCCGGGCGCCACGACCAGCGTCGACACGTACGTCAACGGCGGCCGCTACGACCGGCGCATCAACCCCGGCAACTGGTGCAACCAGTCCGGTGCGGGCCTCGGCGAACGGCCCCAGGCGGCCCCGGCCGCGGGCATCGACGCGTACGTCTGGATGAAGCCCCCGGGCGAGTCCGACGGCGCCTCCAAGGAGATCCCGAACACCGAGGGCAAGGGCTTCGACCGGATGTGCGACCCGACGTACACGGGCAACGTCCGTAACGGGAACAGCATGTCGGGCGCGCTGCCGGACGCCCCGCTCGCGGGCCAGTGGTTCTCGGCCCAGTTCCAGGAGCTCCTGAAGAACGCGTACCCGGCGCTGTAACCCGGCGACGGGCGGCCCCGGGGGATCCGGATCCCCCGGGGCCGTCCGTACGCCCCGCACGCGCCCTCAGCTCGACTCCCGCACGATCAGCTCCGTCGGCAGCACATGCCGGCGCGACTCCCCCGGGGCGGCCTCCGTCCTCTCATGGATCTCCCGGATCAGCATCCGCGCCATCGTGCGGCCCATCTCCTCGATGGGCTGCCGCACGCTCGTCAGCGGCGGGTCCATGAGCCGCGCCACCGGCGAGTCGTCGACCCCGACGAGCGCCACGTCCTCGGGGACCCGGCGGCCCGCCTCCCGCAGCACCCCGCGAGCGCCCGCCGCCATCACGTCGGAGGCGGCGAAGACGGCGTCCAGGTCCGGGCTGCGGTCGAGCAGCAGCCGCATGGCCCGCCGGCCGCCCTCCTCGGTGAAGTCCCCGGCCTGGACCAGGGCCTCGTCGGGCGGGAGTCCGGCCTCCGTGAGCCCGGCGCGGTAGCCGCCGAGCCTGGCCCGTGCCACGTACATGTCGAGGGGCCCGGTGACGGTCGCGATACGGCTCCGGCCGCGCCCCACGAGGTGGGCGACGGCCGCGCGCCCGGCGCCGATGTTGTCGGAGTCCACGTACGGCACGGGCTCGGCCTCCGTGCGGCGGCCGTTCATCACCACCGGGAGGCCCAGGTCCCTGACGCGCTCGGGCAGCGGGTCGTCGCCGTGGACGGAGGCGAGCAGCACCCCGTCGACGCGCTGGGCCGCGAGGTACTGCTCGAAGCGCTGCCGCTCCTGCTCGCTGCGGACCAGGGTGAGCAGCAACTGCTTGTCGGCCTCGGCGAGTGCGGCACTGACCCCGCGGATGAGGTCGAGGAAGTAGGGCTCGGCGAAGAGTCGGGCCTCGGCCTCGGGGATGACGAGCGCGATCGCGTCGGTGCGGCTGCCGGCCAGGGCGCGGGCGGCCTGGTTGGGTACGTAGCCGAGTTCGGCGACGGCTCGGGCGACGGCCGTTCTGGTCTGCTCGCTCACCCGGGGGGAACCGTTGATCACCCGGGAGACCGTCCCCCGGCCGACCCCGGCCCTGGCCGCAACCTGCTCCAGGGTGGGTCTGCCGCTCTGCCGTCCGCTCACGACTCCCGAACTCCCCTCGTAGGACAACGCGCTGCTCACCGACCGCACGCAAGGGGGTGGGAGCGCTCCCACAGTAGTCCACCGACCCGCCGCCGCGCCACGCGCCGCGTTCAGGAGATGACGGCTCGATGGCCACGAGGCGTCGCGAAATGACGGGAAAACCTTCCGGTAACGAATCCGCGTTCATGTCTTGACACCCGCACCCGCCAGGACGCAACCTTCCGGCAACGACGTGGGAGCGCTCCCATCGGGACGCGACACAAGCCCTGCATCAGGTCCTGGCGGGCGCCGCCGAGCCGCGATCAGCCGGCCGGGCCGCTTGGCGCACAGAAGACGCACAGAGAGCACCACCTTGGACGAGGAGAGTGGAATGCGCACTTCCAGCAGCAGACGCGGACGCCGTGCGGCGATCGCGGCGGTCGCCGTCGTCGCGACCGGCACGACCCTGCTCACCGGTTGCGGCAGCGACGAGGACGGTGGCAAGGGCGGCGCGAGCGGCCAGGGCTCCGGGAAGATCACCCTGCGGATCGGGACCTTCGGTTCCTTCGGCTACGACAACAAGACCGGCGCCAAGCTGTACGCCGAGTACGAGCGGCTCCACCCGAACATCAAGATCGAGGAGTCGAACGTCTCCGACGGTCAGAAGTACTGGGACACGCTGAAGCTGCGCCTCGCCCAGAACAGCGGCGTCGCCGACATCCAGGCCATCGAGGTGGGCTACATCGCCGAGGCGACCGGCACGGCCATGGCGAACAGGTGGGTCGACCTCGGCAAGGAGGGCGGCGCGAACCTCGGTGACTTCCTCGACTGGAAGGTCAAGCAGGCGACGACGGGCGACGGCAAGGTCATCGGCCTCGGCACCGACATCGGCCCCATGGCCATCTGCTACAACAAGGACCTCTTCGCCAAGGCCAAGCTGCCCACCACCCGCGAAGAGGTCGGCAAGCTGTGGGCCGGCGACTGGTCCAAGTTCATCGAGACCGGCAAGAAGTACAAGGCGGCCGCGCCCGCCGGCACCGCCTTCCACGACTCCGCGGGCGGCCTGTTCAACGCCGTCGTCGCCAGCGACCCGGTGCAGTACGCCAACGCGAGCGGCGAGCTCGACTGGGAGAACAGCCCCGGCGTGAAGAACGCCTGGGACATCGCGGTGAAGGCGGCGCAGGGCGGACTCACCGCCAAGCTGCGCCAGTTCGACGAGAAGGGCACGTGGAACGCGGCCTTCAAGAACTCGAAGTTCGCCACCGTCGCCTGCCCGAGCTGGATGACCGGCATCATCAAGGACCAGGCGGGCCCCGCCAACCAGGGCAAGTGGGACATCGCCGCGCCGCCGGTCGCCGGCAACTGGGGCGGCTCCTTCCTCGCCGTCCCGAAGGCCGGCAAGCACACCAAGGAGGCGGCCGAGCTCGCCGCCTGGCTGACCGCGCCCGAGCAGCACGCCAAGGTGTTCGCGGTGAACGGCAACATCCCCTCCTCCAAGGACACGCTCCTCTCCTCGGCGGTCCAGGAGGCGAAGCTCCCGTACTTCGGCGACACCCCGGTCGGCAAGATCTTCTCCAGCGCGGCGGCCGGCATCACCCCCGCCACCATCAGCCGCTACGACGGCCAGGTGAAGACCTTCCTCACCGACAACGGCATCCTCGACATCGACCAGCGCGGCACCGACCCGGCCAAGGCCTGGGAGAACGTCAAGAAGCTGGTCGACGACAAGATCGACCAGTAGCGGGGGCGCCTGCCGGTCCGCCGCCGTCCGAGGGCAGCGGCGGACCGGCACCGTCCGCACCACCGCACGCATCGACCTGGAAGGACGCCCCCGTGGCCACCTCCGTCCGGGCGGAGCGGGCCGGCTCCCCGCCGCCCGCCGCACCGCCCTCCTCCCCCGGCTCCCGGCCCCGCCGCTCCAATCCGGGCGGCCTGCGCAGCACGCTCTACCGGTGGGACATCAAGGCGATCCCGTACGTCTTCATCGCCCCCTTCTTCCTCACCTTCGCGGCCTTCGGTCTCTTCCCGCTGCTCTACACCGGCTGGCTCTCCCTGAACCGGGTCGAGCTCGGCGGCGACCCGACGTGGAAGGGCCTGGAGAACTACACCGACCTCGCCACCAGCGAGTTCTTCTGGAACGCGCTGCTCAACACCTTCACCATCGGGGTGATCTCGACCGTCCCGCAGCTGCTCATGGCCCTGGGCCTGGCGCACCTGCTCAACTACAAGCTCCGCGGCCGCGGCTTCTTCCGGGTCGCGATCCTCGCCCCGTACGCCACCTCGATCGCGGCGGCGACCCTGGTCTTCGCCCAGCTGTTCAACACCGACTACGGCATGATCAACAGCATGCTCGGCTGGATCGGCTTCGACCCGGTGGACTGGGAGTCGTCCAAGTGGCCCGCGCAGATCGCGATCTCTGTGATCGTCACCTGGCGCTGGACCGGCTACAACGCGCTGATCTACCTGGCCGCGATGCAGGCCGTGCCGCAGGACCTGTACGAGGCGGCCTCGCTCGACGGGGCCTCGCGCTGGCGGCAGTTCATCAGCGTCACGATCCCGTCGATCCGGCCGACGATCCTCTTCACGATCATCGTCTCCACCATCGGCGCCACGCAGCTGTTCGGTGAGCCGATGCTCTACGGCGGCAGCCTCGGCATCAGCGGCGGCAGCGGCAACCAGTTCCAGACGCTGAGCCTGCTGATGTACGAGAAGGGCTGGATGACCGGCGCGCTGGGTCAGGCCTCCGCGATCGCCTGGGTCATGCTCCTGATGCTCCTCCTCATCGGCGGCGTCCAGGCGCTCGTCTCCCGTCGCGACCGCACGAAGCCGAGGGGATGACCTCATGGCCCGCACACTCGAATCACCCACCCCGGTACGCCGGTTCGGGCAGTCGGCCGGCCGGCAGCACCACGCGGGTCCGGTGACGTACGTCCTGCTCGTGCTCGCCGCCGTCGTCTCGCTGTTCCCGCTGTACTGGAACCTGGTCGCCGCCTCGCACACCGGCGAGCGGGTCGTGGAGGCCCCGGCGCCGCTGCTGCCCGGCAAGCGGCTCCTGGACAACCTCAGCTTCGCCTGGAACCAGGTCGACATGGGCGAGGCGCTGATCAACACCACGATCGTCGCGAGCCTGGTGGCCCTGTCCACGGTGCTGTTCTCGACGCTCGCCGGCTTCGCCTTCGCCAAACTGCCCTTCCAGGGCCGGGGCATGATGCTCTCGCTCGTGGTCGCCACGATGACGATCCCGCCGCAGCTCAGCGTGATCCCGCTGTACCAGATCATCACGGACCTCGGCTGGTTCGACCAGCTCCAGTCGGTCGTGCTGCCCTCGCTCGTCGCCGCCTTCGGCGTGTTCTTCATGCGGCAGTTCCTGGTCGAGGCGCTGCCGGTGGAGCTGGTCGAGGCGGCCCGGATGGACGGGGCGCACAGTCTCCGGATCATCTGGCACGTGGTCTTCCCGGTGGCCAGGCCCGCGATGGCCGTGCTCGGCATGCTGGTCTTCGTCCAGGCGTGGAACGACTTCTTCTGGCCGTTCATCGCGCTCACCCCGGACGGCAACCCCACCCTCCAGGTGGCCCTCGCCGGCCTCGGGGCGGGCAACCACACCGTGGACCACGCCGTGGTGCTGACCGGCGCCCTGATCTCCACCGTGCCGCTGCTGCTCGTCTTCGCCTTCCTCGGCAAGCACATCGTCGGCGGCATCACGGCCGGCGCCGTGAAGAGCTGACCGGCGCGCCGGGCGCCCCGCGCCCCGGACCGTGCCGCCGGAAGCCCTCATCTCCGTAACTCCGTAACCGTGTTGGGAGCCCTCTCCTATGACCGCGTCCGAAACCCGGCCACTCACCGCGACCCGCTCGTTCCCCGCCGACTTCCTGTGGGGCGCGGCCACCGCCGCCTACCAGATCGAGGGAGCGGCCGCGGAGGACGGCCGCACCCCGTCCATCTGGGACACCTTCTCGCACACCCCCGGCAAGGTCTTCGAGGGCCACACCGGCGACGTGGCCGTGGACCACTACCACCGGTTCCGCGAGGACGTCGGGATCATGGCCGAACTCGGCCTGAACGCCTACCGCTTCTCCGTCTCCTGGTCCCGCGTCCAGCCCACCGGCCGGGGCCCCGCCGTCCAGCAGGGCCTGGACTTCTACCGGCGGCTCGTCGACGAGCTGCTCGCCGCCGGCATCGAGCCGGCCCTGACCCTCTACCACTGGGACCTGCCGCAGGAGCTGGAGGACGCGGGCGGCTGGCCGGAGCGGTCGACCGCCGAGCGGTTCGCCGAGTACGCGGGCATCGTCGCCGACGCGCTCGGTGACCGGGTGAAGCGGTGGACGACGCTCAACGAGCCCTGGTGCAGCGCCTTCCTGGGGTACGGCTCCGGGGTGCACGCCCCGGGCCGCACCGACCCGGTCGCCGCGCTGCGCGCCGCCCACCACCTCAACCTCGGGCACGGTCTCGCGGTCCAGGCGCTGCGTGCCGCACTGCCGGCGGACCGTCAGCTCGCGGTCTCGCTCAACCTGCACGAGATCAGGCCGCTGACCGGTTCGGCCGAGGACCTGGAGGCGGCCCGCCGGATCGACGCCGTCGGCAACCGGGTCTGGCTGGGCCCGATGCTGGAGGGCGCCTACCCGGAGGACCTGCTGGCCGACACCGCGCACCTGACGGACTGGTCCTTCGTCCGGGACGGCGACACCGCGGCGGCGAACCAGCCGCTGGACCTGCTCGCCATCAACTACTACACGCCGACGGTCGTCTCGCACGTGCCGGAGGGCGCGGAGAAGCCGCAGGACGACGGCCACGGGCACAGCGAGCACTCGCCGTGGCCGGGCGCGGACGCGGTCGCCTTCCACCGGGCGCCGGGCGAGCCGACGGCGATGGGCTGGGCGGTCGATCCGAGCGCGCTGTACGACCTGCTGACCCGGGTCTCCGCCGCGTACCCCGGTCTGCCGCTGGTGATCAGCGAGAACGGGGCGGCGTACGAGGACGTCGTCGGTCCGGACGGTTCGGTGCACGACCCGGAGCGCGCCGCCTATGTGCACGCGCACCTGGAGGCGGTGCACCGGGCGCTGTCGGACGGCGTGGACGTGCGCGGGTACTTCCTCTGGTCGCTGCTCGACAACTTCGAGTGGGCGTACGGCTACGCGAAGCGCTTCGGCGCGGTGCGGGTGGACTACGACACCCTGGAGCGGACGCCGAAATCGAGCGCCCGCTGGTACGCGCGGGTGGCGCGCTCGGGCGAGCTGCACGCGCCCGAAGGGGACTGACCCACGACGCGGGGAAGGGCCGTGCCGGTCGCCGGCACGGCCCTTCCTCCTGTCGTCCTGTGCCGATCAGATGTCGACGACCCGGTAGCCGATGACGTAGATGCCGCCGGAGCCCTCGACGGTGCGCCACTGGGTCTCGGCGCCGACCTCGCTGCCGGTGACGAGCGTGGCGCCCAGCTTGTCGTCGCTGCTGGTGGAGTCGTAGTCCCACAGGGTCAGGGTGCGGGCCTGCTCCTTGCCGAGGATCAGCGCGGCGTTGCCGTTGCCGTCCTCCATGGAGCGGACGTAACCGGTGCCCATGGTCTGGTACTTGATGCCGTTGCCGGGCCAGACCTTGACGGCGTTGCCGTTGGCGTCGGTGATCTTGAGGTAGGCCTCGTCGTGGTCGCCCTCGCTGTTCTGCTGGCAGTGCAGCTCGAAGAGCTCGATCTTGACGTAGTCGATCGGCTCGGCGTGCGCGGTGCCGGCGAAGGCGCCGAGGCTGCCCAGCCCGAGCAGAGCGGTGGCGGCGGCTCGGACGACTCGGTTCTTGCGCATGTGGTCCCCCCACACATCGGGTCACGCATGTGACATGGTGTCCGGTCCGCCTCAACCGGCGGTCCCGGTGTGCCGTTTCCCCCCGGCACGACACCTACTGTGCCCGGCGGGCCCGCCCCTGCTCTACGCGCGTTCCGCTGGGCGGAACAGGCCCGTGAACCGGGGGCCTACAGGACCGGCGCGGCCGACGGCACCGGTCTCCTCCGCACGCCCCGGGCGAGCGCGCGGGTGACCGCGGCCCCCGCCTCCGCGACGGCCTGGGCGAGCGCGTCGAGTCCGCGGCCGGCCGGGACCATGCCGGCGAGCGCCGCGACCGTGCGCCCGTCCGGGGCGCGGACCGGCAGCGAGGCGCAGCACACCCCTTCCATCACGTCCTCGCGGTCGAACACGGCCCCGCCCCCGAGCGGCCCGCGCAGCGCCTTCCCGGCGGCGGTGTCGAGGTGGAAGGCGATCCCGTCGCGTACGGGGAGCAGCGGTTCCAGGTCGCCGGGTACGGAGCTGACGGTGATGGCCATGTCCTCGCGGAGCACGGTGAGGACGACGCTGGCGCCGGTGGCGGCGCGCAGGCGCTGGAGGGGCAGGCGGGCGGCGGTGCGCAGTCCGGGGTGCGGTTCCCAGGCCTGGCCGAGGCGGTAGAGCTGCGGGCCGACGCGGTAGCGGTTGCCCGTGCGTTCGACGGCGCCGACGTCGACCAGTTGGTCGAGGAGCCGGTGGACGCTGCCCTTGGGCACCCCGCAGGCGAGTGAGAGTTCGGTCACTCCGGCCTCGTCGCCGTTCCTGCGCAGGGCGTCGAGCAGCGCGAACGCTCCTTCGAGCACGCCCCGGCCGCGTTCCTGACGTCCCGGTGCGACGGTCTTCGCGGGGCCGCCCGTTCTCCGTGCCTTTCCGGTGTCCATGAGTCCCCCTGAGTCGGTGCGCCCGGCCGTGGTCCCCCGATGGCGCGGCTCCGGGCATACCTCACACGATGCCGCAGACCGGACCGATCCGGCGAAGGGCTTGTGTCGCCGGTCGTGTCGCCGCGAGCCCGGGGCCCGATCCCGGGAACACCCCTTAGGGTGGTCGGCCATGAGAGACGCTCAAGCGCCCGCCGGCCGGTCCCGTCGGCGCGGGACCATCGGACTGGTAGCCGTCGCCACCGTCGTCGCGGGGCTCGCGACGGTGTTCGTCGTCGCCGCGCCGCCCTCGACGTCCGCGCCCCGCCCGGCGGCTCAGGGCTCGGCGGCGGCTCGGGGCCCCGCGGCGGCGAGCCCCTGGATGCGCGCGGCCGGGGCACCGCTGACGGTGATCGCCCACCGGGGTGCGCCCTCGGCGGCCCCCGAGAACACCCTGGTCTCGGACGAGGTGGCCCGGCGGGGCGGGGCCGTCTGGATCGAGAACGACGTGCAGCCCAGCAAGGACGGCGTGCCGTACATCCTCCACGACACCACCGTCGACCGGACCACGGACGGCACGGGTCCGATCCGCTCGCTGACGTCCGACCAGCTCGACGAGCTGGACGCGGGTTCCTGGTTCGCCCCCGCCTACGCCGGTGCCCGGATCCCGACGCTGGCCGCGCAGCTCGCGGACCTGAGGGAGCGCGGCGGGAAGCTGCTCCTGGAGATCAAGGGGCGGCACAGCCGCGCCGAGGTGGCCCGGATCGTCCAGCAGGTGCGGGAGCAGGAGATGACGGAGCGGGTCTTCGTCCAGAGCTTCGACGTCCCGTCCCTGCGGTTCGCCCACGAGCTGGCGCCCGAACTGCCGCTGGGTCTGCTGCGCGACACCCTGGACGCGGATCCCGTGGCGGTGGCCCGGGATCTGGACCTGGCCGCGTACAACGTCGGGGACGCCGCACTGGCGACGCGTCCGCAGCTGGTCGCCGATCTGCACGCGGCCGGTGTGGCGGTGAACGTGTGGACGGTCGACAAGCCGGCGCGCTGGAAGGCGCTGGACGAGCTCGGGGTGGACGGCGTCATCACGAACCGCCCCACCGAGCTGAAGGGCTGGCTGTCCGGCCGGGCCGGCTGAGCGGCGGGGTCCGTCAGCGGGTGGTCAGCTCCTCCAGGAGGCCGGGGTTGACCACCCGGAGGATCGTCGCGATGTCGCCGGGGTCGGCCGCGGGCCACAGGACGGCCCTGGCCGCCCGGTACTTGGCGGCGAGCCGTTCCCGTTGTGCGGGCTGCAGGGCGGCGGCCCGGTCCGTGCGGCTGTTGTGCGCGTTGTCGGCGATCTTCACGAGGGTGGCGCCGGGGTCCTCGGTGATGAGGCGGAGCTTCTCCTCGTAGGGCGTGTCGGGGTGGTTGGTGACGGCTTCCACGAGGGCGACGACGCGGTCGGGGATCCCCGCGGCGCGCAGCCGTTCGGCCGTCCACTCGGTGTCCTCGATGACGTCGTGCAGGAGGCCGGCCATGGCCAGGTGCGGGCCGAACGGTTCCAGGCCGGCGGCGACCGCGCGGACGTGGGCGACGTAGGGGGTCCCGATCTTGTCGACCTGCCCGGCGTGCGCGCGGTCGGCCAGGGCGTCCACTTCGGCGAGCGTCTTCATGTGCCCCATCATCCCTGCCACACGGTGTTCACACGGAATCGGGAATGCCGGTCGTGGCACGGCTGGTTGCCGGGTGCATGACTCTCGGAGTGACGCTCAGTTCGACCTCCCGGCAGCTTCCTGTCGACGACACGGTGCGGCTGGCGAAGGAGGCGTACGACGCCGGCCTGCACTCGGCGTGGTTCGGCCAGACCTTCGCGTACGACTCGCCCTCGCTCGCCGCGATCGTCGGGCGCGAGGTGCCCGGGCTGCACGTGGGAACCTCGGCCATACCGGTCTTCGGCCGCCATCCGCTGCTCGTCTCCAGCCAGGCGCAGACCGCCCAGGCCGCCACCGGCGGCCGCTACCACCTCGGGCTCGCGCTCGGCACCCGGCATCTGACGGAGACCGCGTTCGGCCTTCCGTACGAGCGGCCGATCGGGCTGCTCCGGGAGTTCCTCACCGCACTGCGGCCGCTGCTGGAGACGGGCGAGGCCGACTTCCACGGGGAGCTGCTGACGGCGACGACCCCGTACCCGGCGGCCGTTCCGGGGGCGGAGCCGCCGGTGCCGGTGCTGGTCGCCGCGATGGGCCCGCAGGCGCTGCGGGTCAGTGGTGAACTCGCCGACGGGATCCTGCCGTTCCTCGCGGGTCCGCGGGCGCTCGCCGAGCACATCGTCCCGACGGTGACGGCGGCGGCCGAGGCGGCGGGGCGGCCGGCGCCCCGGATCGTGGCGCTGGTGCCGGGCGTGGTGACGGCGGACGCCGAGGGCGTGCGGCAGAAGGCGGCGGAGGCGCTCGCGCTCTACGAGCGGATTCCTTCCTACCAGCGGGCGATCGAGCTCTCCGGCGCCGAGGGGGCGGCCGGTGTCGCGGTGATCGGTGACGAGGAGACCGTGGCCGCCGAGGTGCGGCGCTTTTCCGAGGCGGGGGCGACGGAGGTGGTGTTCACGGCGACGGACCTGGGCGGTGAGGACGACCGCCGCCGGACCTGGAAGCTGCTCGGGGAGCTGGCGCGGGGCTGAGCCTCCCTAGGTCCTTCCGGCGCTCTGGGCCGCCTGCTCGGCCTGGAGGGCCTCCTCGCCCTCGGTGTCCAGGTGCGGCAGGATCCGGTCGAGCCAGCGCGGGGTCCACCAGGCGTGGCGGCCGAGGAGGGTCATCACGGCGGGTACGAGCAGCAGGCGGACCACGGTGGCGTCGATGAGGACGCTGGCGGCGAGGCCGAGGCCGAGCATCTTGACGACGATGTTGTCGGAGACGATGAAGGCCGCGAAGACGCTGACCATGATGAGCGCGGCGCAGGTGATGACGCGTGCGGTGATCTCCAGGGCGTGGGCGACGCTGGCCTTGGAGTCACCGGTGCGCAGCCAGGCCTCGCGGACGCGCGAGAGCAGGAAGATCTCGTAGTCCATGCTCAGGCCGAAGACGATGGCGAACATCATCATCGGTACGTAGCTCTCGATGGGCACCTTGCCGTTGACCCCGAGGGCGGGTCCGCCCCAGCCCCACTGGAACACGGCGACGACGACGCCGTACGAGGCGGCGATGGAGAGCACGTTGAGCACGGCCGCCTTGACCGCGACCAGGACTCCGCGGAAGACGATGAGGATGACGAGGAAGGCGAGTCCCACGACGACGGCGATGATCAGCGGAAGTCGGCTGGAGACGATGTCGAGGAAGTCGACCTGGGCGGCCGTGTTCCCGGTGACGTAGGTCTGCGCGTCGGTGCCGGTGACCGCCTGCGGGAGGACGTCGTCGACCAGGTGGTTGGTCAGTTCGGTGGTCTTGCCGTCCTGCGGGGAGGCCACGGAGTACGCGGTGCCGACGAGGACGTCTCCGTCGGAGGTGGTCTGGAGCGGGGTGATGTAGGCGGCGTCGGGGACGCCCGTCAGGGCGTCCTTGAGTTTGGTGCCGAGGTCGGCCCGGTCGGCGGCCGGCACGGCCGACTGGTCGACGACCACCGTGAGCGGCCCGTTCGCGCCGGGGCCGAAGGCGGTGGAGATCAGGTCGTAGGCCCGGCGGTCGGTGAACGACTCGGGGTCGGCGCCGTCGCCGATGTGGCCGAGCTGGATGAACAGCAGGGGGAACGCCAGCACGAGGAGGACGAGGACGCCGCCGGTCAGGAACCACCAGGGGCGCCTCTCGACCCGCTGTGCGTACCGGTGCCAGGTGCCGTGCGCGGGTGCTCCGGGCTCGGCGTCGGTCTCGGCGACGGGTCTGCGCACGTGGTACCGGTCGATGCGTCTGCCGACGAGTCCGAGCATGGCCGGGACCAGGGTGAGTGCGGCGATGACGGCGGTGACGACCGTGAAGGCGGCCGCGAGGCCGAGTTTGCCGATGAAGGTGACGTCGGAGACCCAGAGGCCGGACAGGGCGATGATGACGGTGCAGCCGGAGACGAGGACCGCGCGGCCGCTGGTGGTGGTCGCGAGGCCGGCCGCGTCGGCGGGATCGTGGCCGTTCATGAGGTTCTGGCGGTGGCGGGTGATGAGGAACAGCGCGTAGTCGATCCCGACGCCCAGGCCGATCATGGTGGCCAGGGTGGGCGAGACGGTCCCGAAGGTGAAGGCGGCCGCCATCAGGCCGAGCAGCGCGAGTCCGCAGACGGCCCCGAGCAGTGCGGTGACCAGGGGCATGACGGCCCCGATCACGCTGCCGAAGCCGATGAGGAGGACGACGATCGCGACGGCGAAGCCGATGGCCTCGCTGCTGCGGTCGTCGGCCGTCGGGCGGGCGAGTTCGCCGAGCGAACCGCCGTACTCGACGGTGACGCCGGCGTCCCTCAGGGGCTGTACCGCGGCATCGACGCCGTTCAGGTAGTCGGTGCCCAGCGTGGAGGGGGCCACGCTGAAGCGGACGGTGATGTAGGCGGTCTTGCCGTCCGTGGACAGCGGTCCCACGTTGGGCGTCCCCGCCGGGAGCGGCGGCGGTGTGGTCCCGGGCGGCGGGAGCGGATTCTGCGCGCCGATGACGTCGGGGAGCTTCGCCAGGGCGGCGACCGCGGAGTTGACCGCGGAGGCCTCCTGCGTGAGGGGTTTGGAAGGGTCGTTCAGGACGACCTGGGCGCTGTATCCGCCGGCCGCGGGGTCGTGTGCCTTGAGGACGTCGAGTCCGTCGGCCGACTGCACTCCCGGGAGGGAGAAGTTGTCCTCGTACTCGCCGCCGACGGCCCGGTCGAGGACCTGGAGGCCTGCGACGGCCGCCAGCCAGAGCGCGATGACGACGACGAAGTGGCGGGCGCACCAGTGACCGGTGCGGTAGAGGACGCCTTGCGTGGGTGCTGGCCGGCTCTTGGCCGGGCTTCCTGCGTTCATGGCGTGGCCGTGTCCGGATAGGGAGATCCCCGAGCGGTTCCGGCACCCGCTGCACGCGGGCCTACGCCGTCCATGGTGCGCCTGCGAAGGCGCTCCGGCATCTCGGCGGTGGAGGCGCCTCGGAGGAGCGGCTCAGGTGAGCAGGTGGTGCGTGTGGGAGGCGCGGCGTGCGGCGGCGAGGAGTGCGTGGATGCGGGGGCCGGCCTGGTCCATGTCGGTGAGGGGGGTGGGGAACGGCAGCCGGGCGTCCCGGTCGCGGCCGGTGCGGTGTTCGAGGCGCAGGGTGAGGCCGTACCGGTCGAGGGCGACGGGCAGGGCGCGGACCAACTCCCGTTCGGGGCGCGGGCGGACGAGGCGGAGGAGCAGGGGGACGAGTTCGGCGTGGCGGTCGACGAGGTGGGTGAGCATGGTCGCCTCGGCGGTGGCCATCGGGTCGGGGTCGGTGGCCCGGATCTCGTCGAGGGTGACGTACGTGCGGCCCTCGTCGTCTTCGAGGAGGGCCTGGCCGAACTCCACGCAGGTGCTCGTGGTGGCCTCCGAGGTGTACGGGGCGGAGAGCAGTCCCGTCAGGGTGACGCGGGCGCGCAGGCGGCGGCGTACGGGGGTGGGGGCGACGTCGGTGAGTTCGAGGCGGACGGGGATGCGCGCGGTGCTTGCGGCGGGGCAGTCCTCGGAGGGGTCGTGGAGGTGGAGGTGTCCCATCGGCCCGGTGCCGTCGAGGAGGTGGACCTCCTGGTGGACCCCGTCGGTGACGACGGTCATCGAGTGGGCGGCGGTCAGGACGGACCGGACGCGTTCGGCGGGCGTGGGCCGCGCGGCGTGGGCGCTGAAGGGACGCATGCACGTACTCCCGGGGAGTGGGACGACGAAGACTGAAGCTTAGGCAAGCCTAACCTAACTCACTTTCACGAAGAGAAGAAGGTCACAGTCGTACGCCCTCCTGCTCCTTTGTCGATCTCCCCTAGCATCCGAGCCATGACGGTCCTGCCTGACGACGGGCTCTCCCTGGCGTCCGAATTCCCAGACGCGCCACATGAGCAGTGGCAACACCTCGTGGCGGGTGTCCTGCGCAAGTCGGGCAAGGAGGTCTCCGGCGCCGATGCCGAGGACGCCCTGTCCACCCTGGTGGAGGACGGCCTCGACACGCGCCCCCTCTACACCGCGCGCGACTCCGCGCCCGACTCCGGCCTCCCCGGCTTCGCGCCCTTCGTGCGCGGCGGACGCGCCGAGGGCAACACCGTGGGCGGCTGGGACGTGCGCCAGCGCCACGTCACGGCCGACGGCGAGGCCGTCCTCGCCGACCTGGAGAACGGCGTCACCTCCCTCTGGCTCGGCGTCGGCGGCACCGGCATCCCGGTCTCCTCCCTCGACAGCGCCCTCGACGGCGTCTACCTCGACCTCGCGCCCGTCGTCCTCGACGCGGGCGACGAGACGGAGGCGGCCGCCGAGCGGCTGCTGCGGCTGTACGAGGAGCGCGGCGTCGCCCCCGAGGCGGCCCGCGGCAACCTGGGCGCGGACCCGCTGGGCCACGAGGCCCGCACCGGCCGCCCGGCCTACGGCCTCGCGTCCGTCGCCGGACTCGCCCGCCGCTGCGCCGACACCTACCCGGGCCTGCGGGCCCTGACCGTGGACGCCCTGCCGTACCACGAGGCCGGCGGCTCGGCCGCGCAGGAGCTGGGCTGCTCCCTCGCGACCGGCGTCGCCTATCTGCGCGGTCTCACCGAGGCCGGACTGAGCATCACCGAGGCCTGCGGGCAGCTGGAGTTCCGCTACGCGGCCACCGCCGACCAGTTCCTGACGATCGCGAAGCTGCGTGCCGCGCGCCGCCTGTGGGCCCGCGTCGCGGAGGCCTGCGGCGCCCCCGAGGCGGGTGCCCAGCGCCAGCACGTGGTGACCTCGCCGGTGATGATGACGCGCCGCGACCCCTGGGTGAACATGCTGCGCACCACCATCGCGACGCTCGCCGCCGGCGTCGGCGGCGCCGACAGCGTCACCGTGCTGCCCTTCGACGACGCGCTGGGCCTGCCCGACGCGTTCGCCCGCCGGATCGCCCGCAACACCTCCACCGTCCTCATCGAGGAGTCCCACCTCGCCCGGGTCATCGACCCGGCGGGCGGCTCCTGGTACGTGGAGCGGCTCACCGACGAACTCGCCCACGCCGCCTGGGACTTCTTCCAGACGATCGAGCGGGCCGGCGGCCAGGAGACCGCGCTGCGCTCCGGCCTGATCCGCGAGCGGCTCGCCGAGACCTGGGCCGCGCGCAGCAGGAAGCTCGCCACCCGCCGCGAACCCATCACCGGCGTCAGCGAGTTCCCGCACCTCGCGGAGAAGCCCGTCGACCGCGCCCCCGCGCCCGAGCCGCTCTCCGGCGGCCTCCCCCGCGTCCGCCGCGACGAGGCGTACGAGGCGCTGCGCGCCCGCTCCGACGCCCACCTCGCGGCCACCGGCGCCCGGCCCCGCGTCTACCTGGCCGCGCTCGGCCCGGCGGCCGCGCACTCGGCCCGGCTCACCTTCGCCGCCAACCTCTTCCAGGCGGGCGGCATCGAGCCCGTCACCGAGGGCACCTTCGAGGAGAGCGGCGCCCGCGAGGCCTGCCTCTGCTCCAGTGACGCGCTGTACGAGGAGCAGGCCGAGACCGCCGCCGGGGAGCTGCGCGCGGCCGGGGCCGAGCACGTCCTCCTGGCCGGGCGCCCCGCGTCGTACGCCGGTGTGGACGCGTACGTCTTCGCCGGCTGCGACGCCGTCGCCCTGCTCTCCACCGCCCTCGACCGCATGGGAGTGTCCTGATGTCCATCCCCGATTTCTCCGGGATCGAGCTCGGGGCACAGGCCGCCGACGGCGGGCCCGACGAGTGGCGCGCGGCCGTCAAGAAGGCGGCCGGCGGCGACGACCTGCTGTGGGAGACCCCGGAGGGCATCGCCGTCAAGCCGCTCTACACCGGGCAGGACCTGGAGGGCCTGGACTTCCTGGACACCCGCCCGGGCATGACCCCGTACCTGCGCGGCCCGTACCCGACGATGTACGTCAACCAGCCCTGGACGATCCGCCAGTACGCGGGCTTCTCCACGGCCGAGGAGTCGAACGCCTTCTACCGGCGCAACCTCGCCGCCGGCCAGAAGGGCCTGTCGGTCGCCTTCGACCTGCCGACCCACCGCGGCTACGACAGCGACCATCCGCGCGTCACCGGTGACGTCGGCATGGCCGGCGTGGCCATCGACTCCATCTACGACATGCGGCAGCTCTTCGACGGCATCCCGCTGGACAAGATGTCGGTGTCGATGACGATGAACGGCGCGGTCCTTCCGGTCCTCGCGCTGTACATCGTGGCCGCCGAGGAGCAGGGCGTGCCGCCCGAGAAGCTGGCCGGGACCATCCAGAACGACATCCTCAAGGAGTTCATGGTCCGCAACACGTACATCTACCCGCCCGGGCCCTCGATGCGGATCATCTCCGACATCTTCGCCTACACCTCGCAGCGGATGCCGCGCTACAACTCCATCTCCATCTCCGGGTACCACATCCAGGAGGCGGGCGCGACGGCCGACCTGGAGCTGGCGTACACGCTCGCGGACGGTGTGGAGTACATCCGGGCCGGGCGGGAAGCGGGCCTGGACGTCGACGCTTTCGCACCACGGCTGTCGTTCTTCTGGGCGATCGGCATGAACTTCTTCATGGAGATCGCCAAGCTGCGCGCGGCCCGGCTCCTGTGGGCGAAGCTGGTCAAGCAGTTCGACCCGCAGAACGCCAAGTCCTACTCCCTGCGGACCCATTCGCAGACCTCCGGCTGGTCGCTCACCGCGCAGGACGTCTTCAACAACGTCACGCGCACCTGCGTGGAGGCGATGGCCGCCACCCAGGGCCACACCCAGTCGCTGCACACCAACGCCCTCGACGAGGCGCTCGCGCTGCCCACCGACTTCTCCGCGCGCATCGCCCGCAACACCCAGCTGCTCCTCCAGCAGGAGTCCGGCACCTGCCGGACGATCGACCCGTGGGGCGGCAGCGCGTACGTCGAGAAGCTCACCTACGACCTGGCCCGCCGCGCCTGGCAGCACATCCAGGAGGTCGAGCAGGCCGGCGGCATGGCCAAGGCCATCGACGCGGGCATCCCCAAGCTGCGCGTGGAGGAGGCCGCCGCCCGCACCCAGGCCCGCATCGACTCCGGCCGCCAGCCGGTCATCGGCGTCAACAAGTACCGCGTTGCCTCGGACGAGCAGATCGACGTCCTCAAGGTCGACAACTCCTCCGTCCGCGCCCAGCAGATCGCCAAGCTGCGGCGGCTGCGCGAGGAGCGCGACGAGACCGCCTGCCGCGACGCGCTCGACGCGCTCACCCGCGCCGCCGGCGGCGACGGCAACCTCCTGGAGCTCGCCGTGCGCGCGGCCCGCGCGAAGGCCACCGTCGGCGAGATCTCGGAGGCGCTCGAGAAGGTGTACGGCCGTCACGCGGCGCAGATCCGTACGATCTCCGGTGTGTACCGCACCGAGACAGGCGAGTCCCCCTCCGTGGAGCGCACCCGGGCCCTGGTCGACGCCTTCGGCGAGGCCGAGGGGCGCCGGCCGCGCATCCTGGTCGCCAAGATGGGCCAGGACGGCCACGACCGCGGCCAGAAGGTGATCGCCACGGCCTTCGCCGACCTGGGCTTCGACGTGGACGTCGGCCCGCTGTTCCAGACCCCGGCCGAGGTGGCGCGTCAGGCCGTCGAGGCGGACGTGCACATCGTCGGGGTCTCGTCGCTGGCCGCGGGGCACCTCACCCTCGTGCCGGCGCTGCGCGAGGAGCTGGCGGCGGAGGGCCGCGAGGACATCATGATCGTGGTCGGCGGCGTCATCCCGCCGCAGGACGTCCCCACGCTCCTGGAGATGGGTGCGGCGGCCGTGTTCCCGCCGGGGACGGTGATCCCCGACGCGGCCCACGACCTGGTGACCCGACTGGCCGCCGACCTCGGACACGAGCTGTGATCGGTCTCGACACGTATGTGAAGGGCGTGCTCGACGGGAAGCGGGCGGTGATCGCCCGCGCGATCACCCTCGTCGAGTCGACCCGCCCCCAGCACCGTGCCCTCGCGCAGGAGCTCCTCACCGAGCTCCTGCCGCACAGCGGAAAGGCCGTGCGGATCGGGATCAGCGGGGTGCCCGGGGTCGGCAAGTCGACCTTCATCGACGCGTTCGGGACGATGCTGACCGGGCTCGGCCACCGGGTGGCGGTGCTCGCCGTCGATCCGTCGTCGACCCGTACGGGCGGCTCGATCCTCGGTGACAAGACGCGGATGGAGCGGCTGGCCGTCGACCCGGCGGCCTTCGTCCGCCCCTCCCCCAGCGCCGGCACGCTCGGCGGCGTCGCCAAGGCGACCCGCGAGTCGATGGTCGTGATGGAGGCCGCGGGGTACGACGTGGTGCTCGTGGAGACGGTGGGCGTCGGCCAGTCCGAGACCGCCGTCGCGAACATGGTCGACTCGTTCCTGCTGCTCACCCTGGCCCGTACCGGCGATCAGCTCCAGGGCATCAAGAAGGGCGTCCTCGAACTGGCCGACGTGGTCGCCGTCAACAAGGCGGACGGCCCGCACGAGCGCGACGCCCGCGCCGCCGCGCGGGAACTGGCGGGCGCGCTGCGGCTGATGCATCCCCAAGCTCTCAACTCCGTTCGAGCAGGGGAGACCCCACTCGCGGACGCCGTGTGGACGCCGCCGGTGCTCAGCTGCAGCGCCCGGGAGTCGGCGGGCCTCGACGAGGTCTGGGACCGTCTGAAGCAGCACCGGGCGCTGCTCGACTCGACCGGCCGCCTCACGGCCAAGCGTCAGAACCAGCAGGTCGACTGGACGTGGTCGATGGTCCGCGACGAGCTGCTGCGGCGGCTGAGCGCCGACCCGGCGGTCCAGGAGCTCGCACCGGCCCTGGAGCAGCGGGTCAGGGACGGCGGGCTGACGGCGACCCTGGCCGCCGAGGAGATCCTTAGGGTCTTCGGGGAGCGCGGGGACTGAGCCGGGGTGGCACGGGCGCCTGGACGGGGTTTCCCGTCAGGCGCCCTTCTCCGTGCCCGGGCGTGGCCACGCTCAGGCGTTGTTCTCCATGCCCGGCCGCAGCCGCGCGAGCAGGCCGTACAGGGTGGCGCTGTCCTCCGCGCCGAGGGTGTCGAGGGCGCCGTGGGTCGCCTGCATCTCCTCGCGGACCCGCCGGATGACCTCCCTGCCCTCGTCGGTGGCCACGACGTTCTTCACGCGCCGGTCGGAGGCGTCGGGCTCGCGCCGCACCAGGCCGCGCCCCTCCAGGCGGTCGACGATCCCGGTGACGTTCGAGGCGTCGCAGACGAGGAGGGTCGCGAGGGCGCGCATCGGCAGCGGGCCGTTCAGCTGGGCGAGGACCTTGGCCTGCGTGGACGTCAGCCCGTGGTGGGCGGCGGCCGTGGCGAAGTCGCGCCACTGGGCCGTGCCGATGGCTGCGAGGAGTTCCAGCAGCTGGAGCTTGGTGGGCGTCGTCTCGGGGGTCGTCGCGCTCATGGTTCGAGCGTACTCAGGATCCTTGACATTATCAATTGTTTACTTAAGCACCTCAAGCATTTACTTGACCTCCTCAAGCATCAGCGCTTACCTTCGTCGTATTACTTGATGACATCAAACATCTACGACGTGAAGCACCGAGAAGGTCCCCACACATGAGTCACGAGACCACCCCGCCCGCCGCCGATCCCCGGCGCGAGACGCTCGTCGTCTTCGCGCTGAGCCTCGCCGCCATGGTCGTGTCGATGATGCAGACCCTGCCGGTCCCGATCCTCGGCCTCATCCGCGCCGACCTGGGCACCTCGGCCGCCAACGTCAGCTGGGTCACCACCGCCACCCTGCTCTCCGCCGCCGTCTTCACCCCGCTGCTCGGCCGCTTCGGCGACCAGCACGGCAAGAAGCCCACCCTCGTCGCCGTCCTCGGCGTCATGGTCGCCGGCTCCGTCGTCGCCGCCCTGGCGACCTCGCTCCCCCTGCTGATCCTCGGCCGCGTCCTCCAGGGCGCCGCCACCGCGATCTTCCCGCTGGCCCTGTCCGTGCTGCGCGAGGAGGTCCGCCCGCAGAAGCTGCCCGGCGCGATGTCCCTGGTCAGCGGCACCCTCGCGTTCGGCAGCGGTCTCGCGCTCGTCGCCACGGGCCTGCTCACCTCCGGCGCCGACGCCGACTACCGCAGCGCCTTCTGGATGGCCACCGGCTTCGCCGCGATCGCCCTGCTCGCCGTCGTGTTCCTGGTCCCCGCGACCCGCCACAAGACCGGCGGCCGCACCGACTTCCTCGGCGCGCTCACCCTCGGCGCCACCCTGCTGCTGCTCCTGCTGCCGATATCGCAGGGCCACGAATGGGGCTGGACCTCCGGCCGCACCCTGGGCAGCTTCGCCGCCGCGGCCGTCATGACCGTCGTCTGGGTGTTCACCGAGCTCAAGGTCCGCGAGCCCCTCGTCGACATGCGGATGTTCGTGCACCGGCCGGTCCTCATGGCCAACCTGGCCGGCATCCTCGTCGGCTTCGGCATGTTCGCGAACTTCCTGGGCGTCTCGTACCTCGTCCAGATGCCCGAGGCCCTCACCGGCTACGGCTTCGGCGCCTCGATCCTCCGCGCCTCCGTGGAGTTCCTGCTGCCCGGCGCGATCGTCTCCCTGCTCGCCTCGCCGATCGGCGGCCGGCTCGTCCGCCACCGCGGCCCGCGGACCGCGCTGACCCTGGCCGCCGCGCTCGGCGCGGTCGGCTTCGGCTGGCTCGCCCTCGACCACGGCCACACGGCTTCGGTGATCGGTGCCGGCGTGATCGTCGGCGCGGCCGTCAGCTTCGGTTACGCGGCCATGCCCGCCGTCATCATGGCGAGCGTCCCGCACCACCAGAGCGGCATCGCGAACGGCATCAACTCGATCTCCCGCTCCACCGGCAGCGCGGTCGGCAGCGCCGTGGTCACCACGATCCTGGCCTCGCAGACGATCGAGCACCTGCCCGCCGGCGTCCCGGCCCTGCCGGCCGAGTCCGGCTTCACCCTCACCTTCTGGATCGGCGCCGCCGCCTTCGCGCTGGTCGCGGTCATCGCCCGGTTCGGCCTGCGGAACGGCCAGGCGCCCCGTACCGAACGGGTGAGCACACCGGCCGCCGAGACCTCCGAGACCTCCGAGAAGGAGGCCGCTGCCGCGGCATGACGAGAGGGGCGGGCCCGTCGCGCCGGCGGCTTCGGTCCGCCCGGCAGCGGCGACGACCACGGCTACGGCGGCATGCCCCCGCAGGGCTCCTTCGACTCGTACACGGACGACGACT